>NVTJ01000165.1 GCA_002401545.1 Alphaproteobacteria bacterium | reverse complement strand
TATTCACGCCTGAAATACGCGCCACGATCGTTTCTCCCGATCTAAAATCATAAAACTGCAATCCCCACGGAAAACCCGTGAAGTTGCGCGATTATATGTATTAAAAACCCGCAGTCAACCTTAGAGATAAAACTTTTAACAAGTTTTTCCCCATAAGAGCTACAGTGCACTCAATACATTATTTATCTGGATAGTGACATCATCGATGCCGACCATTCCATCAATAGTTCTCAACACCCCCTGAGCCTCATAAAAAGGCAGCAAAGGTGCTGTTTGTGTGTGATAGGTTGCCAGTCTGGCGGTAACCGTTTCGCGGTTATCATCAGCCCGGCGCGTGAAATCCGTAGAACCACAGCCGTCACACACGCCAGCTTTTTGTGGTTTGAGGTAGGTGTCATGGTAACCGCGCTTACAGTCCGCACATGTATAGCGCCCTGCAATCCGGTCAACAAGAGATTCGTCTTCGACTTTCATCTCGATAACAGCGTCGACTTTCAGTCCTTTATCATTCAGCAACTTACCCAGTGCCTCTGCCTGAGCAATCGTGCGCGGAAAACCATCAAGCAGGAATCCATCCCTGCAATCGTCTTCCTCAATTCTGTCTGCGATAATGCCGATCACGATTTCATCGGTGACCAGCTTGCCCGCTGCCATAAATTCTTTGGCCTTATTGCCAACATCCGTCCCGGCGGCAACCGCCGCCCTGAGCATATCGCCCGTGGACAGCTGAACCAGATTACGGCTTTCCATAATCCGTGCAGCTTGTGTGCCCTTACCGGCACCGGGGGGGCCAAGCAGTACGATAATCATCTGCGCCGTCTCCCCTTGCCTCTGATTTTGGATTTCTTGAGAAGCCCCTCATATTGGTGCGCCATCAGATGAGAATGAATCTGGGACACCGTATCCATGGTGACGCTGACCACAATCAACAACGATGTGCCGCCAAAGTAAAAGGGAATGGCATATTTCGCCCGAAGCACTTCCGGCAGCAGACATACGAGGGTCAGATAAAGCGCCCCGACAACAGTCAGCCGAGTTAAAACAAAATCAAGATAATTGGCGGTATTTTTACCCGGACGAATGCCGGGGATAAAGCCACCGTATTTCTTCAGATTATCCGCCGTTTCTTCAGGATTAAACTGAATAGCGGTATAGAAGAAACAGAAAAAGATAATACCTGCCGCATAAAATGCCATATACAGCGGCTGACCGGGGCCAAGCAAAGTGGTCACCGTTGTCATCCATTCCGGTCCGCCTTCGGCGGCAAAGCCGGCAATGGTCATGGGCATCAGCAACAGGGACGAGGCAAAGATCGGCGGAATAACACCGGCAGTATTCAGTTTCAGCGGCATATGGGACTGCTCGCCCTTTGAGGCTCCTGTAGCCGTTTGACGTTTGGGATACTGAATCAGCAACCGGCGCTGGGCGCGTTCCATAAAGACAATAAAGCCAATCACCGCAGTAACCATGACGATCAGGGCAACAATCACCAGCGGCCCACCAAGCTGTCCTTTGGAGCTTAACTCCAGAGTGCCCACGATCGCAGAGGGTAATTGTGCCACGATACCGGCAAAGATAATCAGTGAAATTCCGTTACCAACGCCGCGCGCGGTAATTTGCTCGCCCATCCACATCAACAATAACGTGCCGCCCACAAGGGTGATGACAGTTGTGGCAATGAAGAAGCCGCCGCCGCCTTCAAGGGCAATGCCGCCCGATTGCAGACTGGAGGCAATGGCATAGCCCTGAACAATGGTCAGGATAACCGTACCGTAACGGGTATATTGGTTGATTTTCTGACGCCCGGCCTCACCTTCTTTTTTCAACTGACCGATGGTCGGTGAAATAGAGGTCATCAACTGCATGATAATGGAGGCCGAGATATAGGGCATGATGCCAAGGGCAAAGACACTCATCCGCTGAATGGCACCGCCATTAAACAAATCGATCATGCCCAATATACCCTGCTGGTTCTGCTCGAACATGCGGGCAAGCTCAACGGGGTTAATGCCCGGCAGGGGAACATATGTTCCCAGACGGTAAGCCACAAGGGCAAACAGGGTAAACCAGATACGCTTCTTCAGCTCGGTCGCCTTGGAAAAAGCGCTGAAGTTCAGATTTGCTGCGAGTTGTTCAGCTGCTGATGCCATCTGTATTTATCCCTATCGTCCCGTAATTATGCCGAAGCTTCTGTGGGGGCGGCTTTGGCGATGATAGTCACCTTGCCACCTGCTTTTTCAACGGCGGCCAGGGCCGTTGCAGAAGCACCGGAAACTTCGATTATTACTTTGGATTTCAGTTCACCCATGGCCAGCAAACGCACACCGTCTCTAACTGCATTGACAAGACCCGATGCTTTGAGCACGTCAATGGTGATGGTTTTTTTGGCGTCAATCTTTTTGGCGTCAATGGCTTCCTGCAACCGGCCCAGATTTACCGGCACGAAATTTTTCCGGTTAACATTGTTAAAGCCGCGTTTAGGCAGACGTTGATAGAGGGGCATCTGCCCGCCTTCAAAGCCTTTGATCGCAACCCCTGAGCGGGATTTCTGACCTTTAACGCCACGTCCGCCGGTCTTGCCTTTACCGGAACCTATGCCACGGCCAATACGCTTGCGGTTTTTTGTTGCGCCGGGGTTATCGGCTAATTCATTCAGTCTCATGGTTCTTAACCTTCTTCAACCTGTTCCCTATGACTTTAGGTCATATGGGGAGGGATTAAACTTCTTCAACCTTCACCATATGGCGAACCTTGCGGATCATGCCACGGATAGCCGGGGTATCTTCCAGTTCACGGGTACGGTGCATTTTATTCAGACCAAGACCAATGAGCGTTGCCCGCTGATCCTGTGGGCGGCGGATCGGGCTACCGGTCTGCGTTACCTTCAGTGTTTTCTTAACAGCCATTATCTTACTCCGTTACCTCTTGCACCGCTTCAGGAGCCGCTTCAGTTGGGGCAACAGCTTCCCGTTCACCACGGCGGCTCACGATTTCACCAACCTTTTTGCTCCGTCTTGCGGCAACCATACGCGGCGAAGATTGCTTGCTGAGCGCATCAAATGTGCCACGAACCATGTTGTAAGGGTTAGATGACCCTGTTGACTTGGTCACAACATCCTGAACACCCAGGGCTTCAAAAACCGCCCGCATTGGACCACCGGCAATGATGCCCGTACCAGCCTGTGCTGAACGGATGATAACTTTACCCGCGCCGTGACGGCCTTCGATGTCATGATGCAATGTCCGGCCTTCCCGCAGGGGAATGCGGATCATGCTTTTCTTTGCTTCTTCTGTTGCTTTACGGATTGCTTCGGGGACTTCGCGGGCCTTACCCTTACCGAAGCCAACCTTACCCTTGCCATCACCAACGACAACCAGGGCGGCAAAACCGAAACGACGACCACCCTTGACCACTTTGGCCACGCGGTTAATGTGAACCAGTTTTTCAATCAGATCACTTTCCTGCTGACGGTTATCTTTTTCAAATCGCGCCATATTGTCTTCCCTTCATATTCCTTTAGAAATTCAAACCAGCTTCACGCGCGGCATCGGCCAGAGCCTTGACCCGGCCGTGGAAAAGAAACCCACCGCGGTCAAAAACCACTGTATCAATACCGGCGCTTTTGGCGCGGTCTGCAATTAATTTTCCTACCTTTGCTGCGGCCTCGGCATTACTGCCAACTTTCAGGCCTTTGCACAGGGTGGCATCCAGTGTGGATGCCGCAGCAACTGTAACGCCCTGTGCATCGTCAATAACCTGGGCATAGATATGCTGGTTCGTACGATGTACAGAAAGACGGGGCCGTCCTGCTGCCACGCGGCTGATACTTGTGCGTACCCGAGCGCGGCGGCGATTGAATAATTTTTGTCTGTTAAGCATAACCTGCACCTATTATTTCTTCTTACCTTCTTTACGGAAGATAAATTCACCAGCATATTTAACACCCTTGCCCTTATAAGGCTCCGGTTTACGCCATTCACGAATTTCTGCGGCTGTCTGCCCGACCTTTTGCTTGTCGATACCGGATATGATGATCGTTGTCTGATCCGGGCATTTAACATCAATACCTTCGGGGATCTGGAACATAACATCATGACTGTACCCAAGCTGAAGTTTGATCTGCTTGCCCTGTAGGGCGGCACGGTAACCAACACCAACCAGAAGCAGCGTCTTGGAATATCCGTTGACCACACCTTCAATCAGGTTGGCAGCCAATGTGCGCTGCATACCCCACATGGAGCGGGCCCGCTTTGTCTCACCGATCGGGCTTACAGAAATATTGCCACCCTCAAGCTTCACATCAACATCACTGACGAAAGTCATGGATAGCATACCCTTTGGCCCCTTGACAGTAAGGTCCTTACCGTTAAGATTTGCTTCGATACCCTGTGGCACAGCAACCGGTTTTTTACCAATTCTAGACATAGATAATATCCTTAGAATACTGTGCAGATGATCTCGCCACCCACATTCTGAGCACGGGCTTCAGAATCGGAGAGAACACCTTTGGGGGTTGATACAATAGAAATACCCAGGCCGTTTCTGATCCGTGGCAGGTCCGCCACAGAAGAATAAACCCGAAGACCCGGCTTGGAAATACGCCTGATTTCGCGGATTACCGGATTACCTTCATGATATTTCAACTCAATATTAATCTGTGGCTTGCCACCGTTCTCATCACGGTTATAGCCACGGATAAAGCCTTCACGTTCCAGCACATCAAGCACACGTTGACGCATGTTGGAGGCAGGCGAACTGACCGTTTCTTTATTTACACGTTGTCCATTACGAATGCGTGTCAGCATATCTGCCAGAGGATCACTCATTGACATCTGTCTGTCCTCCCTTACCAGCTCGACTTCGTCACACCGGGAAGATAGCCATCTGAGGCCAAATCACGGAGTGCGATACGAGACATTTTAAATTTACGATAATAACTGCGCGGACGGCCCGTAACCTGACAACGGTTACGCAAGCGGGTCGGTGCGCTGTTGCGGGGCAGTTTAGCGAGCTTGAGCCGCGCCATAAACTGTTCCTCAGGTGAAATATCCGGGTCAACTGCTGCTTTTTTCAAAGCCGCACGTTTGTCAGCATATTTTGCCACCAGACGTTCACGTTTCATGTTTTTTTCAATAGCACTTACTTTAGCCATATCAAATTTCCTTAGCCTATTCTGTTTTCTGGCCTAATCTTTTTTCTGAAAAGGCATCTGAAAACCGGACAAAAGCGATCTTGCTTCATCGTCAGTTTTCGCTGATGTACAAATGATGATGTCCATTCCCCGGGTATCGTCTACATCGTCATAGGCGATTTCAGGAAATACCAACTGTTCTTTAAGTCCAAGAGCATAATTGCCCCGGCCGTCAAAACTGGTGGGCTTGACACCGCGAAAGTCACGGACACGTGGCAAGGCAACCTGAATCAGACGATCCAGAAACTCATACATGCGGTTGCCGCGAAGGGTTACCTTGCAGCCAATTGCCATTTCTTCACGAAGTTTAAATGTCGCAATAGATTTTTTCGCCTTGGTGGTGACGGGCTTCTGGCCGGAAATCTTGGTCATTTCCTCAACAGCTTTTTTAATCTTCTTGCTGTCACCGACCGCTTCACCAACACCCATGTTGATCACGATTTTCTCAAGACGGGGGATTTCCATCACATTGCCGAATTTAAACTCGTCCTGCAATTTGGCGCGAACTTCACTTTCGTAAACTTCCCGCAGACGAGGGGTATATTTAGCCATTATATTGCCTCCCCTGATGCGCGTGAGATACGAACCTTGGTGCCGTCTTTTTCAAATTTATAGCCAATCTTGGTTGCTTTGTCTGACTTGGGGTCAATCAAAGCCAGATTGGAAACATGAATTGAGGCTTCCTTGGAAATGATGCCGCCTTCTTCGGTCTGAGTCTGGCGGGTATGGCGTTTCACCATATTGATACCTTGAACAACGGCACGGGATTTAGCGGTAATCATACGGATGATCTCGCCTTTCTTGCCTTTATCCTTACCAGTGAGAACGATGACCTCATCGCCCTTCTTGATTTTAAATTTTGCGGTCGCCATTACAGCACCTCCGGAGCAAGAGAGATAATTTTCATATGTTTGGCTGCGCGTAACTCACGTACCACAGGGCCAAAGATACGCGTACCAATA
Organism: Alphaproteobacteria bacterium; assembly: GCA_002401545.1. GTDB lineage: Bacteria > Pseudomonadota > Alphaproteobacteria > Sphingomonadales > Emcibacteraceae > Paremcibacter. The sequence continues at coordinate 314 of NVTJ01000165.1, read as the reverse complement.
GGCTCATTCTGTTTGTTGATCAGAACAGCAGCGTTGCTGTCAAACCGAATGGCCGTCCCATCGGAACGTTGAATATCTTTTTTCGTGCGGACGATTACAGCACGATGCACCTGACCTTTTTTCACTTTGCCGCGCGGAATTGCTTCCTTGATACTCACGACAATGATATCGCCGACACCAGCGACTTTGCGCTTGGAACCACCGAGTACCTTGATGCACTGAACACGGCGGGCGCCAGAGTTATCGGCAACGTCAAGATTGGTTTGCATTTGAATCATTGGCTTATTCCAACTTTAATTTCACTAAATTTGAAA
>NVTJ01000164.1 GCA_002401545.1 Alphaproteobacteria bacterium | reverse complement strand
AATATCCTGCGGCGAGATATTCACCTCTGCCACCAACATGCCGGATATGGGAACAATTTCTGCGATCAGATCCCCGGGAGGAATAATACTGCCCACGGTGCGATATTTGAGTCCCTTGACGATTCCATCTGCGGGGGAGAGTATGGCAAGCCGTCTCACCCGGTCGTTCAGTTGGATGAGTTCGGCAGAAACCTGCGCCCTTTCACTGCTCAGGGCATCCACCTGAATGAGGGATTCATTGCGGAATTTTTCGTTCAGTGCCACAAGATTACCTCTGACCTGGGCAATGGTTGCCCGGATGCCGGCTTTTCTTGATTGGGTCTGGATCAAGTCACCTTCGGCTTTGTTATGGGTACGCTGAATTTCCAGAAGTTTTATTTTTGATCCCAGCCCCTTATCGGTCAGTTCCTGACGCATGGCCATTTCTTCAGCAAGGATTATCAGGTTTTTCCGTTCTGTTTTCTCCTGGCGGTTCAGAAGCAGCAGCTCATTCTTTCTTTCATCCAGTTGTGACAGGATAACTTCCTGTTGTGCGCTACGTGATTTATCCTGCTGGGTAAGGATATCCCGTTGATCCTGAACCAGTTGAGGGTAGGCGTCCTCAAAGGCGGAGAAGTCACCTTTTTCGCCTGCGGTAAATGCTTTCAGCCGGATAATCTGAAGGTTGAGCGCAATATGGCGGGCTTTAATACGCTCAAGGTTTGACAGCGCCGCCGTGGGGGCCAGAGTCAGGATGGGCTGCCCTTTTTTAACCTCATCACCCTCACTCACCAAAATCTGTGCTACAATTCCGCCTTCCAGATGTTGTACGGGTTTTACGCTGGATGCGGGCCGGATTTGACCAATGGCAACACTGGTTTCATTCAATGTGGTTACCGCAGCCCAGGTGATTACCCCGAACAGAAACAAAGAAATAATTCCCACAGTTGTGACGATAGCCCGGGGCGGGCCGGATTCTTCAAGGAGAACGGCGCGGGACAGAAAGCGGGTGTAATATCTGACCGGCCTGGTTGTCTTCTGGCGGACAAGTTCCGTTGCCTTTTCCATCAGCCGGTCAATCTTGTTTTCCGCAGTTTTAACGGGAGAATGGTTATCCTCCAGTGTTGCCCTAGCATTGTTTTGCTTTTTATCTGTATTATTATCGGTCATAATTTTTTCTCTATATATCTGGGAAGATATCTGCCGGAGTGCCAAATTTATCTACCATGCCGTCTTTTAATACCAGCACCTTATCTGCCATTTTTATGTGACTCGGACGGTGTGATATCATCAGGATTGTTATCTTGCCTTTCATGGATTCAAGGGATCGCATAAAAGCGGCATCGCCGGCAAAGTCCAATGTCTTGGCCGGTTCATCAAGCAGCAGAATCGGAGCGTTTTTCAGGTAGGCCCGGGCCAGTGCAATTCTCTGTTTAAAGCTTGAGGGCAGGCTCTGAATGGATTGGTCACCTATCCGGGTTTCAAAACCGTAGGTAAGTTCGTTTATTTCATCAAGAACATTAGCCTTGATACAGGCTTCATTCAGATCTTCCGCTGTTGCCATTGGTTGGGCAAGCCTCAGGTTCTGGGCTATGGTGCCATGGAAGAAGTGGGATTCCTGCGGCACATAAGCGATGGCACGCCGCAGAGTAATGGGGTTAATCTGCCGAATATCCATGCCATCCAGAATGATCTGACCGGCCTGGGGGCGGTTCATGGACAGCAGCAGCTTGAGGGTAGTTGACTTGCCGGAGGCATTGGGGCCAATGATAGACAGCATTTCTCCCGGTTTGACTTCAAATGTGACGCCCAGAAGGGCCGGTTCAGTATTTGGCCGGTAACGGAAACTTATCCTGTCCATGATGATATGACCGGCAAACTCTCTGTGGGAAAGATTTGACGGACTTGGGTCTTCTTCCGATGTTATTTTCATCAGCATGTTAATCTGTTTCACACTGTTGATGGTCTGTTCAAGCCGGGTCAGGGTCAGGAACAGGCTTTGCAGCGGGGACAACACCCGCCAGACCAGAGCCATACAGGCAATCAATGCCCCTATGGTCATATCTCCGGCCAGGATTTTTAAAACCCCGAATCCCACCGTTGCCACCCCGGCACCCATCATGATGGCCTGAGCCAGACTTTGCATTAACAGCGAGACCTGTGATGTTCTGAAGTGGGCATAGGCCGTATCAGCCGATAAATGCCGAAAGCGGTCAAGCCATGATTGTTCGGACGCGGTCTGCTTGATGGTTTTCAGGTTGGACATGCTTTCCACAAGGAAACCGTGTTTTTCTGATTTATGGCGGCTTGTTATGATCACATTTCGTTTCATGGAAGGCAGCATTATAAAGGCGACCAGCCCGAAAATACCCATCATGGCCATGGGAATATAGGCCAGAGAACCACCTAATATGGCAATGACCGCAAGGAAAATTACCACGAAGGGCAACTCAAGAGCGATATTTACCAGGGTGCCGGAAAACAACCCTTTAATCGTATCAAATTCCTTTAATCTGGATATCTGGGCGCCGATTGAAGAAGATTCTGTCATTGACGGTGGCAGGGATAACAGTTTCTGAAAGGTTCCCACAGTGACGATATTTTCCACCCGCGCTCCCAGATAGGCGACAAAGCCCGTACGGGTAATTCGCAGAAGGATTTCGCATAGAATGGCAAAGGCAATTCCCCCGGCCAGATAGGCCAGCGTTTCCCCTGATTTTGAGGGGATGACCTGATCATAAATTGCCATGATGAACAGCGGCACAAGCAGAGCGAATATATTCAATATCAATGTCATGGCAAAAAGTTGCTTTATGGTCGCTTTAAAGCGCAGAGCCAGGTCACCCACCCAGTTTTCCCGGGGTTTTTCTTGTTTTTTCCTGTTGGTTTGGCTGCTATATTGGGAGGATATGAAATAGGCTTTGCCAGTTACAGAGGTATCTTCAAGAAATTTTTCCGTCCGGTCCGCGCTGTCAAATATACGTATACCATCCTTTTCCCTGGACAGTATGACAATAGGGTGGCCTTCCTGACTTTCGAATATACAGGGAAACAGCCTTGCATCAATTTGTGATACACATGCTGATGACTGTACGGTTTTATAATGTAAATGAGCCAGCGTATTTCTGAATTCCGTCAAATCAAGACTATCGGCAAAATGGGGCAGGGCTTCAAATAATCCCCTTATATTTCCCCGCCATCCCAGAGCGTCGAGCAGGGGAATAAGGCAGGATGCAAAGGGGGATTTTGCATTGAATGGTCCAATTTTTCCGGTTTTTCTGGCGCTGGTCATCTGGGCAGTGTCAGAGACAGAAAGAACAACGCCTTTCTGAATACGGTCTTCCAGCTCATCCATCAATTTCCGTGCCGGTCCTTTTGTATTTTTGTCTTTTGTGCTTTTTACCATGGTTTTACCGGTCATTTCTTGCCCCCTTTACCCACAGATGGTGCGATGGGTTTTTTATTCTTCTGTATTAAACTGCCATCCTTCAGGTCATATAATCTGTCAGCCAGTTGCAGAAGAGAGGGACGGTAACTGACCAGTATAATGATGGCAGTACCTTTAAGTTTTGCAATTAAGTCATGCAGATTGTTATCAGCCTGTGTGTCCAGACCGGAATTGGCCTCATCAAATAATATGACATCCGGCGCACAGGCAAGTGACCGGGAAATGGTAATTCTCTGGGCAATGCCGGGGGGTATTTCACTTTGCGTGCCATCACCAATCAAGGTTTCATAACCATCCGGCAACCGGGCCAGAACCTTGTTCAGTCCCAGCATATCCCCGATTTTGAGGGCATCGTCAATATGATTGTCCCCCCGGAACATGGTCAGATTATCCAGAATCGTGCCCCGGAACATAACCGGTTTCTGGGGAAGGTAGGCAATACGGGAACGCAAGCTGTCGGTGGAGAAATTCTGAGGGTCCTGTCCATTTATTAATATTTCACCGGACGTGGGGTTCAGCCCGCCCATCAAGGCCCACAGCAGCGTTGATTTTCCTGATCCATTATTGCCATGAATGCCGATAATATCGCCACGCTTTACTTTAAGATTGATATTACTCAGAATGTCCTTGCCATCTTCTTCATAGCGAAAGCTGACATTTTTTAATTCGATTGTCTGTACCGTTCCAATGTCGCTGGTTTCCGCCTGACGTTCCTGGGGCATATCATTGATATGATGTAATTTTTCACCGGCAATCTGAATATGCTGGAACCTTGTCCATATTCCAAGAGCTCTGAGCAGGGGCTGTACGGTGCGACCGGCGAGCAGGGTGCTGGCCGCAAGGGCACCTACGGTGATTTCATTGTTAATGACCAATATGCTGCCGATGCAGGCGACCGCAACCATTGTGACCTGTGAAAAGATATTGCCAATGCCTTGAGACAGGCCACTCAGAAAAATTACTTGATGGGAGGCTTTCGAGCAGCTTTCCATCAGCTTTTCATACCGGCGGCCCATGAGGTTTTCCATCGCCATGGATTTTATGGTATGTATTCCTGTCAGGGCTTCCATGATAAAGCTGTATCTGCGGTCTTCCCACAGGGTATCATTTATAAGGGCTTCTTTCAGACGCACCCCCAAAACAAAGGCAAGACAGCTTAAAACAAGCAGTAATATGACAGGAACAATCAGCAGCGCGCCGCCAATATAGCCTAAAAGCCCAAGAAACAGAAAGACAAAAGGCAGGTCAACCAGCGCAAGTCCCGCCTGACTTGCGTAAAAATCCCTTACCGAATCAATAGATGACAGGCGATCAAGGTGGATGCCGGGAGAAACTTTTTCCAGAGTCTCCAAATCGGACCGTAATATTTTTTCAACGGCCTTGCACCCGGTTTCATGTTCATATTTTGCCCCAACCCAGCCGGATATATATGACCGGGCCGTACGCAACAGAACATCAATGATTAACACAATGATCAGACCTAATATGAGCAGGGTCAGGGTTTGCAGGGCTACATTTGGAATAATCCTATCATATACCTGTAAAAGAACCATGGGCAGTGCCAGGGACAGGATATTCAGAAACAATGAGGCCACCAGAATATCGGGTCTCGTTACAGGTATGAATCCTGATCGTGAATTTTGCTGCGATTGCCTGTTCAATTCTGGCGAAAAATTTACTCGGGATGAAGTCATATTATATCATCAGGCCTTTTTAAACCAACTCATTAACATTTTATAAGATTTGTAATATGTTTTTACACATCAAATACTTAATTAATTATTACATATTCAACGTTCACTTTATTGTTACTTATCCCATGATTGGAGCTCCGGATATATTGACGGCCTTGAATATCAACCGGAATTTAGAGCTGAATATGGATAATAGGTCAAATTTTATGAAAGTTCTATATGATTTTAGTGACATAACTATATGATATTAATATATATTTTTAGTGAAAGGCTAATTATTGTTAACCATAAGATGAAAGGGTTTGTTTATTATTATCTGCTAAAAATTAAATAGGGCTATCTGTGTAATGTTGCTTCACAGCTTGGCGAATTTTTTTATTTTTTTATTTGGCTGGAGATAATAATATGGCTGACAACAATCAGGGTAAATCGGCGAAAAATGATTCTGATATTGAGCTGGATCCCGTTGTTCAGGGCGCAGACCGTGTGCAGAACAGACAAGAGGAAGATGTCCGCCTTGAATCAGCCCATCAGGATGATACGCAAGATACCCATACCCGGGCAAATATTCATCTGGGCAGCCAAAATGACAAGGGTGTGGGGGTTTCAGAGGCAGGTGGTGGGGCTTATCCATCGTCTTCATTGGAGAATACGGTTGTTGATGGTTCCCCGGTTCATCAAAATATAGAGCAGGCCGAAGCCAGACTGGCCGCCTTTTCAGAAGAAAAAACATCTTCGGATGGCGTGGATGATCCCGAAACCGCTGTGACAACGGCTGGAACAGCCACTTCTGAACTTGAATTTGATATAATATCTCCCCCTGCTGCGGCACCCCTGACGCCAGTAGCAAATTCAGGCAATATAGCTGTAAATACGCTTGAAACGGATGTAGGAACCGGTTTGAACGCTGATGTGCTTGTTGCAAATGATGATGCGGGGACTCTGGACGAAAATGAAACCTTTACGCTGGACGTTCTGGCCAATGATGTTGCTGCAAATAATGACAGTCTTTTTATTACCGATGCCTCATTGGGTGATGGCTTGGGGGCGGTGTCCCATGACGGCACAAATATCACCTTTAACCCTGGCAGTGCTTTTGATCATCTGGACGATGGGGAAACGGAGACCGTTACCATAACATATTCTGTTTCTGACGGAGAAGGTGGTACCGATACGGCGACCTTGACCCTGACCATTACGGGCAGTAATGACGGGCCGATTGTGGGCAATGTTGATCTTGGGGCAACAGCAGAAGATACATCGGTGACCTTCACGACGGCGGATTTACTGGCCAGCAGTTCTGATGTTGATGGCGACAGCTTAAGTGTGACTGCTGTGACAGTCGATGCCTCCCTTGGCACGGTGAGCGATAATGGTGACGGCAGTTACAGCTTTACCCCGGCGGCGGATTATAACGGCGATGATGTGCCGTTGAGCTTTACG
>NVTJ01000163.1 GCA_002401545.1 Alphaproteobacteria bacterium | reverse complement strand
TAGATTAATCTATTAGTCATTGTGCTTTCAAAGGCGAAAGGAAGTGGGCAAAGTGGATTGAATTTAACCAAATCCAGAACAATAATAATTGTATCTTATGTTATATTACTCATATGACTATAGAGGGTAGTTGAGGTAATTACGTAGATTTTGGATGTGATATGTCTTTAATTTTGAATATTCTATGGTTGATATTTGGTGGTTTCTTCATGGCCGTTGGCTGGGTATTCATTGCCTTGTTGATGGCGGTTACCATTGTCGGGCTGCCGTGGTTCGTTGCGGCGATGAATATGGCGCATCTCAGCCTTCTGCCCTTTGGCCGGGAAGTGGTCAACCGGGAAGTCCTGTCCGGGGAGGAGGATATTGGTACCGGTCCTCTGGGTGTGATCGGTAATATCATCTGGTTTTTATTTGGCGGCATATGGCTGGCGCTTGGTCATATATTCTGGGCCATCGCCCTGGCCGTGACCATCATTGGTATCCCCTTTGCCTTTCAGCATCTGAAGCTGGCCGGACTGGCCCTTGCCCCCATCGGCAAGATTGTCATAAACAAGGACCATATTCCTGCGGCCAGATATTAGACCTTCTCAATGATCATGGCGATGCCCTGTCCCACACCGATACACATGGTACACAGGGCATAACGGCCCCCTCTACGGTGCAGTTCATACATGGCGGTGGTCACCAGACGCGCGCCGCTCATACCCAGCGGATGACCAAGGGCAATGGCACCACCATTAGGATTCACATGGGGCGCATCATCAGCCAGTCCAAGGTCGCGCAGGACAGCCAGCCCCTGTGAGGCAAAGGCTTCATTCAATTCAATGACATCCATCTGATCCAATGTGAGGCCGGTTTGTGCCAGAAGTTTCTTTGAGGCCGGGGCCGGGCCAAACCCCATGATACGCGGTTCCAGTCCCACAGTGGCCATGCCCACAACACGGGCTTTGGGGGTCAGGCCATATTTTTCTGCCGCCTCACCGGAGGCCAGAAGCAAAGCACAGGCCCCGTCATTCACACCGGATGCACTGCCCGCAGTCACGCTGCCACCCTCGCGGAAAGGTGTTCGCAGTTTATTCAGGGCTTCCAACGTTGTGCTGGCGCGGGGATGCTCATCGGTGGTGAAAATGACCGGATCGCCTTTTCTTTGCGGGATAGTCACAGGGGTGATCTCATCATCAAAACGTCCGGCTTTCTGGGCGGCGGCGGTTTTCTGTTGCGAGCGAAAAGCAAATAAGTCCTGATCGACGCGGGAAATGTTAAAGTCTTCCGCCACATTTTCGGCCGTTTCGGGCATACTATCGATACCATATTGCTTTTTCATCAAGCGGTTGACGAAACGCCAGCCAATAGTGGTGTCATAACTTTCCACTTTACGGGAAAAGGCAGCCTCGGCTTTGCCCGTGACGAAGGGGGCGCGGGACATGCTTTCCACACCGCCGGAAACCATCAACTCTGCTTCCCCCGCCTTGATGGCGCGGGCCGCCATTCCCGTGGCATCCATACCGGACCCGCAAAGACGGTTTACTGTGGTGCCGGATATATTTGTCGGCAGGCCAGACAGCAGGGCGCTCATACGGGCCACATTACGGTTGTCTTCCCCGGCCTGATTGGCACAGCCGAAAATAATATCGTCAACCTGCGTCCAGTCTACATTGGGATTGCGTTCCATCAGCGCTTTGAGCGGGATGGCCCCAAGGTCATCGGGACGCACAGAGGATAACGCGCCGCCGTAACGGCCAATGGGGGTGCGGACGGCATCACAGATAAAAGCGTCTCTCATGAAGTGTCTCCTAAAACTTTTTCTTTTGTTGCATGTGATTTGCCCCGGAAGGTGGCAATCAACTGGTCATTCTGGTTGGTGATCATAACATCATATATGCCCTGTCGGCCGCGTCCGCCCTGAAACTTGCCCGTTGCGGTCAGAACATCACCGGGAAAGGAAGGGGCCAGATATTCGATGGTGCAGCCCGAGGCCACAGATATGATATTCTGACTGTTGCAGGCATAGGCAAAAACCGCATCGGCAAGGGCAAAGACCACGCCGCCGTGGGTGCTGCCGTAGACATTGACCATATCTTCGGTGAGCTTTAATTTCATCACGGCAGTGCCAACGCCAATATCAATAAATTCAATGCCCAGAAATCTGTCAAATGTGCGGCGGTCGTTGAACGTTTTTGCTATTTTTTGAGCGATTTTTTCAGTCATACAAGGTCTTTCCCGGCAATCACAGCTCTTCTCAGCAGGGGGGAAGTGCGGTAACGGTCCTCGCCGTAAAAACTGGACAGGGCGTCCAGAACGGCAAAGATATGACTGAGGCCAATATCCTGGGCCCAGCGCATGGGGCCTTTGGGGTAATTGACGCCGCACGTCATGGCAATATCGACCCCTTCGGGGCTGGTAACACCCTGATACACCGCGTCGCTGCCTTCATTGGCTAGCATGGCGATGATACGCATCACGATCAGGCCGGGACAGTCGTCAATGACGGAAACCTTCTTGCCCAGCGCCTGAAAGAAGCCGACGGCCTTGGCAAGGTCTTTGTCCGAAACCTGATCTCCCTTGGCTAGGGCTATGCGTGAGGCCGCTTTGTAATCAAGGGCCAGGTCAAAAACGACTATTGGCTTCTCCAGAACCGTGGTTAATTCCGAGGCCGGGGTGCCGTCAGACAGCAGAACCAGAGTTCCCTCAATCATAAAACCGGACAGGTCATCTGCCGGATCATTATTGACCTTGATATCCGCCGCCTCAGCTAAACCAATCAGTGGCGCGAGAAGGGTATTATTACCAATCACAGTGATTTCCGTTGGTGCGGGGGCGGCATCTGCGGTATGGGCTTCGGGCTTGATGGCGCCTTCGCTATAGTCATAATAGCCCTGACCGGATTTGCGGCCATAACGACCGGCGGCGACTTGCTCTTGTTGAATTAAATTCGGGCGGTAACGGGGTTCCTGAAAATAGGCGTCATAGACCGACTTGGTTACGGAAAAATTTATGTCATTGCCGATCAGGTCCATCAACTCAAATGGCCCCATGCGGAAGCCGCCAGATTCCCGGATACAGCTGTCAATGGTGGGAATGTCGGCTCCGCCTTCCTGCAGGATGCGCAGGGCTTCGGAATAGAAGGGACGGGCAACCCGGTTGACGATAAAGCCCGGGGTGGATTTGGCATGAACCACTTTTTTGCCCCATGCCTGTGCCGTGGTATAGGCAATTTCAGCCACTTGTTCGTCCGTCACCAGCCCGCGAATGATTTCCACCAGCTTCATGATCGGGGCCGGATTGAAGAAATGCATTCCCACCACACGCTCCGGGCGTTTCAGTTTGGCGGCAATTTCCGTGATGGAAATGGAGGATGTGTTTGAAGCCAGAATGGCATCCTCGGACAGAATATCTTCCAACTGTCCAAATACGGACCGCTTGATGTCAATATTTTCCACAATCGCCTCGATGACCAGTTTGGCCGGGGCGAGGTCTTCCAGTTTGTTGCAGCGTTTGATGCGGCCCAGAATGGCAATGCGCGCCTCATCATCCATACGGCCTTTGGCAACCGACCGGGCAAGGAATTTTTCAATCTGGGCAATGCCTTTGTCAACGGCCTCTGAGGAGGTATCGAATAGATAAACCGTATGTCCTGCGGTGGCGGCAACCTGAACAATTCCAGCGCCCATGGTGCCGGCGCCGATCACGGCAACCGCGTTGGAAGGGGGGAGTGCAGTCATAAATCATTATCCTTTATTTGCCTGTGAAGGCCGGGTTGCGTTTTTCAAGGAAAGCGGCGACGCCTTCCTGATAATCGTCTGAAAATCCAGCCTGTTTCTGGAAACCGCTTTCCAGTTGTAACTGTGCATTCAGGTCATTGTCAAAGCTGGCGCGGATCGCCTTCTTGATCAGGGACAGCCCAAGGGTCGGTTGTGTGGTGAAATGCCGGGCCTGTTTCAGGGCCACATCCATCAAGTCGTCATTATCCACGGCTTTCCAGATCATGCCCCATTCTTCGGCCTGTTCCGCCGTGATGGCATCGCCGGTCAGGGCAAGGCCGACGGCCCGTGCCGTGCCAATATTGCGCGGCAGGTTATAGGTGCCGCCACTATCGGGAATCAGGCCGATCTTGCAGAATACCTGGATGAATTTTGCGGATTTTGCGGCAAACACCATGTCACAGGCCAGTGCCAGATTGGCCCCGGCACCTGCGGCCACACCATTAACCGCACAGATCACCGGCATGGGCAGGTTGGCGAGGCGTTTAATCAGCGGATTATAATTTTCTTCAACAGATTCGGACAGGTCACGACGCTCGGTCCCCGGCTTTACCGACCGGTCATTGAGGTCTTGTCCAGCGCAGAACCCCCGGCCATTTCCGGTGAGAAGCAAGCAACGCACGCTCGGGTCATTTTCCACCTGTGTCATGGCATGGCGCACTTCTTCGTGCATCTCGGTCGTAAAGCTATTCAGGCTGTCCGGGCGGTTCAGGGTGAGCGTTGCCAAACCTTGCCTGATATTAAATTCAATGTTTTTATAAGACATTTTCCGAATCCATTCCTGTCATTCATTTGTTTAAGCTATTTAACTTGAATTAACCAACCGTTCGGTCTATTAATTACAAATAGATAGGGCTTCGTCAATAAATATGTTAAATAATGGCTGATGCAGTCTGAATTTTATCAGGAGAAACAGAATATGTCACAATCATTATTTGAACGCCACAAGGATACCCTTGATCGGGCTGTTAACGCAAGCCGGACGCGGGAATATTGGACGGCCTATCCCGAAAGCCCCAGCCCGCGTGTTTATGGTGAGGAGGCCAACAAAGATGGTGAGGCGGCTTTCAAGGCTTATCTGAACAAAAATTTCGAGATTGACCAGCCGGGGACGATTGGCACGGCGGGGTCAGAGAAATCTCCTTACGGATTCGATTTGGGTATAACCTATCCAAAAGTGGATGTGGCGGTTCTCGTCACTGAAGTGGAAGCCCTTCGTCAGGGCTGGGCAAAGGCTTCCATTGAGCAACGTGCCGGAATTTGTCTTGAAATTCTGCACCGTATCAACAAACGCAGTTTTGAAATGGCCTTTGCGGTCATGCATACCACGGGTCAGGCCTTCATGATGGCCTTTCAGGCCGGTGGCCCGCACGCTCAGGACCGGGGGCTGGAAGCGGTGGTTTATGCCTATGAAGACATGGTGCGTACCCCGGCGGTGGCCCGTTGGGAAAAACCACAGGGCAAGCGTGATCCCATCGTCATGGAAAAACATTTCACGGTTGTCCCAAGAGGTATTGGTCTGGTCATTGGTTGCTCGACCTTTCCCACATGGAACAGCTATCCCGGATTATTTGCCAGTCTGGTTACCGGTAATGCGGTTATTGTCAAACCCCATCCCGGCGGCATATTGCCCTTGGCGATTACGGTGGAAATCTGCCGCGATGTGCTGAAGGAAGAAGGCTTTAATCCCAATATTGTCACTCTGGCTGTGGATAGTGCCGATGCGCCACTGGCCAAGGATCTGGCCCTGCGTCCGGAAGTAAAATTGATAGATTTCACTGGCAGCACCGGCTTTGGCAACTGGCTGGAAGATAATGCGCGGCAAGCCTTGGTTTATACGGAAAAAGCCGGTGTTAACTGCGTTATTATCGACAGCACCGATAATTTTCGCGGTATGATCGGCAATCTTTCTTTCACCCTGAGCCTTTATTCCGGGCAGATGTGTACCACGCCGCAGAATATTTTCATTCCCGAAGGCGGTATTGAAACCGAAGATGGCCATAAGAGCTTTGATGAGGTTGTTGCCGCCCTTGCCACTGGTGTTGAGAAGCTGAACGGTGATGACGCACGGGCCTGTGCCATCCTCGGCGCGATACAAAGCGAGGCCACATTGGCCCGCCTTGAGAAATATGGCGCAGGTGACAATGTGGTTCTGGCCTCGCGGTCTGTGCCCATGGAGGGATTTGAAAATGCCACCATCCGCACGCCATTGATTCTGAAAGCCACCGACGAGAGTTCTTATGCGGCTGAATTATTTGGACCTATTTCTTATGTGGTGGCCAGTAAAAACACGGCGGACAGTCTGGAGATCGTTGAGAATAGCGTCAAAAATAATGGTGCCATCAGCTTTGGTATCTATTCCACATCGGAAGATATTCTGGACAGCGCTGAGGATGTGGCCTGCCGGTCCGGGGTTGCGGTGTCCTTTAATTTAACGGGCGGGGTATATGTGAACCAGACGGCGGCTTTCAGTGACTTTCATGCCACGGGCTGCAACCCGGCGGCCAATGCAGCCTTGTCCGACACGGCCTATGTTTCAAACCGTTACCGGGTTGTTCAAAGCAGAAAACATATTTAAAGCCAGTTTAAGGCCTGAATTTATGATCCCCGGTGGCAAGTAGCTGCCGGGGATTGTTTTTTTGTGCCATAGAGATTAACCTGTGTCATAAAAATGGAAAAGCAGGTGGGTATGTTTGAAAAAATTGCAAGGTTGGCGCTATGTTTGATATTAGTGATTATGGTTGCGTCATGTGAAAAGCCCGCTGACACATCAGGCGAAGACCGTCTGAGCAATAGTTTCAGGAATGAAGGCCCGGA
>NVTJ01000162.1 GCA_002401545.1 Alphaproteobacteria bacterium | reverse complement strand
AACATACAAATTCACTGGGTCGAATATGCCCCTGAGTTTCCGGATAAATGGAAATATGTTGATTATGAAAGTGCGGCACGAAACGGGGAACCCTTTGCCACCCTTGTGAAGCATAAACAGTATCTTCCAAATCCTTGTGCGCGCTTTTGTACGGCAGAACTGAAGGTTCGAACAGCCAAACGCTTTATGCTGGCCCTGGGTTTTGAGCATTGGGAATCTATTCTTGGTTTGCGGGCTTTATCCTTACTCTATGTTTTGTCTCAAAAGGGCTGTTAGAATTTGTTATCAATGTTGCAGGAGAATCTCTTTCAGACGTCCGGGTCAAGCGTTCCCGCAACGAAGTGAGGACAATGCTTGATGCGGCGGCGGCTCCCATACACTCATTATGGAGTGCAGGTATATCCTGCACTCCTGCCTTACGGCGAGTAGGAGAGGGCGAGGGGAACCCCTCGCATATATTATAACAAAGTGCGCCAAAGGCGCTCAAAAAAATTGGAAAAAATTGACTTAACATTGGAGATAAAATGCCACAACTATGTTTTACCGATCTAGACGCGCTGGATAGTGTCGTGACGTTAGATGGTGTCACGAGTAAGCTTTCAGTTGAGACAATCGCATTGGCCAGAAGTTTCGGGCTTGTGGATGGCATGCCGTTTATTCTCAGTGATGATGGTTCCTACGATCATGATATTAACAGATTTTTTCGGACCTGTCCGACAATGGGGGTGCGCTCATTGAACAGTTTACGTGCCTATGGCCGTGACATTATCATCTGGCTCCGGTTTCTTGCCGAACGGCGCGGCGGGAAATCCTTATGGTCAGTGGATCGGGAGGATATCGCGGCATTTTACGAGGCACGCCGGTTTTCGGATCCGCCGCATCGCATCTCAGCGTCGTCATGGAACCGATCAACGGCGGTGCTAGATAAGCTTTACCGGTGGGCGATGGATGAGAAGTTGATTGCCAAGCTTCCGTTTACTTACAAGCGAGTTTGGACGCCTTCGAGGGGTGGGGCCGCCGTAACTATTTCGTCAAACTGTGCTTATGAACCCGCCGCACGGCGTGGTGATGTCCGCATCATCTCTCTTGAGCACTATCTGAAGTTTCGTGACATTGGCTTGCGAGGACGGCTTCCGGATGGTCGAGAAGATCCGACTTGGTGCGGTCGAAACGGAGAGCGCAACGCACTGTTCGCGGAGCTTCTTGTGACGACCGGACTTCGATTGCAGGAGGCATCTAGTCTGCTGGTGATGGAATTACCAGATCAACAGCAGTACAGCAAGCAACGTTCTGTTGCTGTCCGACTGGCGGCGGAGACAGCGAAGGGTGGTAATGCTCGTGATTATAGACTACCGCTGCGGCTCTTGAAGCGACTGCATGAGTATATTGAACTGCAACGAGCGAATTCAGTCGCTCGGTACAACATACGACGATGCACGAACCAGATTAAACGACCAATAATCGCGACAGACCTTAGCCGTCAGTCGCTCCAGGTCGACAGCACCGAGTTTTCCAGCCGTGTTCATCTTGATCGGATTAAACCGAAGGAACGAGCCCGGTTGGTGCATAGTTTTAACATGGAGCCGTTGGCTCTTTGGCTGACGGAAGGTGGAATGCCGATGTCCATGGCGGCGTGGCAGGTCATTTTTCGCCGTGCGAGTTCTCGATGCCAGAGGTTTGGTATTGATATTGATGTGTCCCCTCACGTACTGCGGCACGTTTTTGCCACAAATATGCTTGCCCTGTTGTTACGCGAACAAATTGGCTGGATGTTGGAAGAGCGTACCGGACGAATGAGTCCGGCCTATCGTCGCATGATTGGCGATCCGCTCTTGAAACTGCAAATACTGATGGGTCACCGCAGCATTAAAAGCACCTATATCTATCTTGATTATCTGGATGATAGCCAGGCGCTGATCGACGCCGCCGTGGATCAATGGGGGTTCGACGTTGCCGCTATGAGGGATACGGTATGAGCGGGCGCGGTCGTCGAGCGACCTTTCCCGATACTCAAAATACTATTGCTGACGATTGTTCGGCAGATATTACATGGACTTCAGACCCGTTATGCTTCCAAGTTCGGGTCGATGATGGTGATATAGTGACCATCGACCTCACGTCGTGGTCACATCCCAAATTCACGGCAGCTATTGTTCCATCTTTACAGAAACATATCCGCCGGATGGGGCCGGGGCCAGTTGGGCGAACGGTCAAGAACAAGATCTATGTTTTACGCCGTTTTTGGCGTTTTCTGGACGCCACAGGAACCGGGGTTGATAGCTTTGATGAAATTACCGTTGCACTCCTCGACCGTTACGAGAAGTGGCTTGAGCAAAGTATACCAAGTGCAACAACTCTTCGAATTGTGATGAATGGCCTCATCACTGTTTTACGTGTTGCGGCCGAGGAAAACCTTGACCAACTGCCCCGGGATATGGTGCACCGTTTGAGCTATATCAGTCAGATAGGACCCAGCCGCACTCGCCCACGTGATGCCTATTCCGGGGCCATCGCAACAGCATTACGTATCGCCTCCCGCAAACAGATTGCAGATGCAGTAAAGCGTATTGTTACGGATGATAGCCTGCCTTCACGACGGCCCGATATTGAAGCATGCCCAGACTTGCATCAATACTATGATGCGGTTGTTGCCGAGATCGTCCAAGAGGGGAGCACTACTTTGCATAAACGGGTATTTAAGGCCTTCCGTTGGCGAAGGAGGCGCGAAGGCCTGCCATCTATGTCGATGGAGGAATTCCATCGTAACTTCCACCTGGCGTGCGTCGACATCGTAGGCTTCATCATTTTGCTGTCGCTGGAAACAGGTATGGAACTTGAATGCTTAAAGGGATTAAAGGTGGACTGCTTGCGTAACCCGTCGCGCGGCTACGTCGAGATTGAATACTTCAAACGTCGATCGCATGGAAAAGAGTGGAAACGTCTTCGGGTCAGAGATGGTGGCAGTTCGACACCCGGCGGAATGATCCGTCAGGCGGTGAAATTGACAGCGCGGGCGCGCCTTCATCTCGGCACGGATCAGTTATGGGCGTACTGGAATAAGTTTGGACTGACCACTTCGCTGATTAAGAACATTAGTGCTGTAGTGCCTTTGTTTGTCGCGCGTCACAGTTTAGTCGGGGATAACGGACATCCACTCCACCTTCAACTGTCACGGCTACGTAAAACTCAAAAGGCTGAGCGCTATCTGCGTACCGAGGGGCAGCTTGACGACTTTGCTATTGGTCACACTGTCGCCGTGGCTGCGCAGCATTATGCTGATATTCCAGCTCTGCGTCATGTTCATGAACAAACGATTGCCGATGCCTTCCAGAATGCGATGGATGAAGCTTTAAGGCCGTATATTGTGACGCCAGAGATGGAGCAAGCCATCCGTACCACGCCAGAAGTGGCGGAACTACCGGTCGCGACAAGTGACATTCCGGCGCTTCTCGACGGTGATCAAGATGTCTGGCTGGCGAATTGTGCCAGTTTCTATACAAGTCCCTTTGGAACATCAGGTGAACCATGTCCGTCTCCTTTCTGGGGATGTCTTGAATGCGAGAACGCGGTGATTACGGCGCGCAAGCTGCCGGCACTGATTGCGTTCGACATGTTTATAGTCGAGCAGCGCGCGGGCATGAATGCAGACACGTGGGCGAACAAATTTGCACGCGCTCATCGCCGTATTACAGAACAGATATTGCCAGCTTTTCCATTGGCGGTCGTGGACGAAGCGCGTGCCACGGCTACTGAGGCCGGATTAGCACTACTTTACCTGCCGCCCGAGGCGAGCGCGTCATGACCAAACAGAAAAATAATGCCCGGCAGCCTTTGGTGTCACTATATCGGACTTTTGATGATATAGTTCTTTCTTCTATGCCACTCCTAGAAGATACTGAGCGTGACAATTTATCGAAGTTTGGTGATGATCATTGGGATATGGCACCGGCAATGTTCAAAACCCGGGCGCGTCAAAGGAACAGGGTGGTGGATTTCACTACAATTTCATGTCCTATGGAACGTTTGGTTGCAAAGGAATACATCTATGCGAGTCTGAACGAACGCCTAACTGGCCGTGTGTCCCTTATGCGCCCCGGCTTTGCAGGTAGAGCTAAACATTATTTACAACGGTTTATGAATTTTGTGCGGGATCGCCTTGGTGTGTTCGATGTGGAGATGGTCGATCAAGAATTGATCGACGCCTTCAGGTTAGGGTTGCTTTCTGAGATTAACGGGAGTCCTCACCAGATCGCTACATATCTTAAACCGATAGTTGAACTACGCCACCTAGGGCCCTATCTGACATGCGGCGGACTAAACTTCCTACCTTGGAGCGGTCGTTCGCTTGCGAACGTTGCGGGCATCCAGTACCGTGCACAGGAAAACCTGACACCGCGCATCCCCGAACCCGTAATTAGCGGATTGTTGCACTGGGCGCTAAAATATATAGATTTATTCTCCACAGATATCTTCGCGGCACGCGCCGAATGGAATGCGCTTGTGGACCGTTTTGCCAATCGCCAGCGCCCTAATCTAGACGTTCTCGGAACGGTAACGGCTTGGATTGAGGCCCGGCGGAAGATGGGGCGTGGAATTCCGGTTTGGCATTCACCAGACAAGTTCTGCGCTAATCCCAAAGTATCCCTGCAATCGGGAAAGTTCAAAGGAGAGCTCCTCAATATGCGGTTGATTACGCATCAAGCTGGATTCAACTTAACATCCTATCATGAAAACGCTGAAGCACGTCGTCGCCTGCATATGGTTATCAATGAGATGGGGATTGAACGTGGCGGAATGGATACGCCGATCTCAATAGACCCAGATACCGGACAGCCATGGCGAGATCGTTTCGACCTGAAGAGCATTTTGAGAGAGGAGAAAAATCTTCAGGCTGCAGCCTATGTGTTGTGTGCTTATTTTTCAGGTATGCGCCGAGGAGAATTGAATGCAATGGCCCCTGATTGTGTGGTCCGCTCTCAAAGTGCCGACGGAATGGTTGAACGTATCGTCATAAAAAGCACACTCTACAAAGGTTGTGGAGTACGTGGTGAACCAGAGGAATGGGTCACGATTGAGCCGGTCGCCAGCGCAGTCGCCATTGCAGAGCGCCTTGCTGCGGAATACCGGCAGGAGCATCACGGGGACGGCCTGTGGATTGTCCTCACGAAAAATAAAAAAATAAAGTGTCGAGGTATTCCTCATATTTTAACTCAGATTAATCGGTTTCGTGACACTCTGAATGATCGTTATGGCACGCAACAGGAGCCGGTTATCCCGCTGGTTGATGGGCAACCTTGGTCCTTTACGACCAGGCAATTCCGTCGCACGGTAGCATGGTATATAGCTAATCGCCCGTTCGGCGTCGTTGCCGGAAAAATCCAATATAAACATGCTTCAGTTGCAATGTTCCAGGGATACAGCGGTAAAATGAGTGGTTTTCGCCAAGAGGTCGAGCAAGAGCGCGTCATTGGCCAGCTTGATGACATCGTCGAGCAATATGAAGCTCACCGACGCGGAGAAAGACAAGCCGGCCCTGCTGCGCCTCGACTTGCAGCGGAATATGATCATGTGGATAGGAAACTTGCTCCACTTCCTGGTCGCATCGCTGACCGAGGTCTCGTGAAGGCAATGCTTGGACATCTTGCTCGCACGCTTCATGTCGGTTATCTTAACGACTGCTTCTTTGAGCCTGCGACCGCCCTTTGTCTCAACATAGTTGATGAGCATGAGCGGGATACGCCGGTTCTGTCTCGCTGTGCTCCGGACCGATGCCCAAATGCCTGCATTTCCAGCAGGCATCTTCCGGTCTGGGAAGCGTCAATCGCGGAAGCGGACAATTTGCTGAAGGACAAGCGCCTGTCACGGTTCCAGCGGGAGGCATTGCAGCAAGATAATAAGCGTAAACGCAAGCTGATCGCTCCGCTTAAAGAAGGAGGATCGTCATGAGAGTACCTGTTGGTAGAAAAAACGAAAAGGTGTTAAGAGAGGCATTGGATCGACTTATTACCGGGCGTTCGGAGAGGACGAACGGTCGGTTGACTGTGGCTAATTTGGCGCGTGAGGCTGGGCTTAGTCGTGCAACGGCCAACCGCGCCGATACAGTCCTAGTGGAATTCCGGCGCGCAGTGGCCGCCAAAGCTAACCGGCAGAAACCTCAGCAGTCAGTCAAGTATAAAGTCAGGGAGCAGCGTGACTTCCAACATGTCCTTAATCAACATGTACAGGCGCGCGCGATTTACCAGATGAAATTGCAACGCGACGTATTACGTGTGGCCGACAATCACATTATTGCGTTTAAACGCCGCGATAATAAATCATAAGACATATTGACTGTTTAGATAACGGGCTGATGAGCCTAATCGGGTCATGCGCAGTTGTGGCCCGACACGCGAACGCTGGACTAATCTATGCCCGATGGCGACAGCAGGCGTCTCAAAGCAGCAGGTTGCAAAATTCTGGAGGCAGCAGCCTTTTGATCTGGCTCTGCCAAATGCCAATGGCAGAACCCCGCTGGGTAATTGTGATCTTTGCTTCATGAAGTCGGAGCGCACTCTTGCCGGCATTATGCGGGATTACCCGGAACGTGCCGCATGGTGGATCGACCTGGAAGAAACCATATCAACCACC
>NVTJ01000161.1 GCA_002401545.1 Alphaproteobacteria bacterium | reverse complement strand
GGCGGTCGTCGGCGTGGTTGGTCTGGCGACCTCTGGCGATTCGACCTCTACCACCACGACCAGCACGACCGGCACCAACTAATCGAATTCCCATTCTGTTCTTTTGATAGGGGCCTGCGCCACGCGCGGGCCCTTTTTCTATGACCAGTTGAGCTAAAATCTTAAGGAACTCGCAAGACCTCTTAAAGCCCTTGTTAAGCCATCCGTGTTGATCTCAGAGCACGCCCGTGGGGGGCGGTTGGGGTCCGTTTTCAACGGATCTGGTGAGATTGAAAGGATGGGTCCATGGGATTCTTGGGTCAGGCCGCATTGCGGCTGAAAGGTATTAACCAACCAAATTCAAACATCGCGCGGGGTGGCAAATGCTCTCTGATCGCGGCGGCTGTTGCGGTCATCTTAACGGGCACTTTGCCCGCGCAGGCGCAGATGCAAACAGGGGGCCAGTCAACAGGGGCACCAACAAGGCCCATGTCCACCGCCATGTCCACCACCGGGGTCACTGGTGCCGCGACTGGCGCACTTTCGCCTGCCTATATCATCGGCAATGACCGTGGCGGATATGTCAGCGACCGCCTGCGGGAACTTAGCCAATTGCGCGCCTCGGGGCAGCGTATCGAAATCCGCGGCAGAATTTGCTACTCGACCTGCACGATGCTGCTGGGCCTGCCGCAAACCTGCATTTTGCCCAACACAACCTTTGGCTTTCACGGCCCCTCGATATCGGGAAAACCGCTGGCCCCTGACCGGTTCGAACATTTTTCAAAGGTTATGGCCCAGGATTATCCGGCCCCTTTGCGCAGCTGGTTCATGGCGACCGGGCGCACCCGGATCACCGGACTTTATCGCATCAAAGGGTCCGAGATTATCCGCATGGGCGTCCGGGCCTGCTGATCTGGGCCTGCTGATCCGGGCACGGCAGCAGATCGCCAAAGGCCAACCGCTGCCGCATCGCAAAACTTTGAAAAGGCCGGTGACTAGCGCACCAGCCATTCCTCGACCTGATCAGAGATATCGCGCATCTTGATCCAGCGGGCACCGGTGGCCTGACCTTTGCGCAGCCGCAGCTTGCCCATCAGCCCGACCATGTCCCACTCGACCCGCCCGGACCGGGGGGTATAGCTGGATTTTGGGTCATAGCCGGGGCTTAACTGGCGGCGGGTCTGGATCGTGCGAACCGCGTCCTTCGGCGGGGTCAGCCCGGCGGGCAGCGTGTCAGCGGCGTAGCTGTGCACATCGCTCTCGGCACCCCCAGCATCGCCATCCGCCCAGCTGATCGCCTCGTATTCTTCCAGCAGCGCGCTGCCATAATCATCGCGCAGATACTTGCCCTTCCAGCGCAGCGCCGCACTGTCGCCCACCACCGATGGGTTGCCAGAAATCACCCCGATCGGCTCTTGCCCCGGTGCGGCCTCGCAAATCTGATCACCGTCCAGCACCACGGCAATGCCGCGCCGGTCCTGATCTGCCGGATTGCCATCGGCCCATTCAAAATATTCCGCGTAATCCGCGCCGCCCCCCGACCAGCTGCCATCGCAGGTGCCATTGCCATCGCCCGAGAATTGAAACTCAAGATCGCCAAAATCACCCGACCACCATTGCCCGAACGAAAACGCCGGTGTCGCGGCGCGCCGCACATTCAGCTCGATCACTTGTTCCGAATAGGCCACGTTTGAGCAGTCGACAGACATCGCAGTGGAATTGGCGGTTTCCTTCATGCTTAGCCGGGCCAACGGGCTGGTGGTGCCAATGCCAACCTTGCCGGTCTCTTTCACCACCATGATCACCGTGCCCGCGTTGCTTTCAAGCTTAAGCGCCCGGCCCCCGCCTGCACTGCGCAGGATCAGATTATCGCCACTGTCAACGCGCAGCACCGGTTGCGCCACACCATTGCTGTCTAGCCATGTCAGAGCCTGATTATTAGCCAGAACCAGATTGCCACTGGCCCCGTCAATGCGCAGCGCCTCGCTCCAGGATGACCCGTCTGCCGATACTTTGATGGCAAAATCGGTGCCGCCTGTCAGACCCATTTCGGCGTGACCGGTCCAGTCCGACTGAAACAACAGCGACGCGGTATCGCCGCCCGTGGCCTTGTTTATCTTGACCCGGTGCCCGGCACCATCGTGGCTTAGCAGCGTCGCATCACCCTTAACCGACAGCCGGTTGGTGGCGTCCGAACTGGTGCCAATCCCCACCCCATTCAGGTTTTCGGTATCCGCCGGGGGCAGCAGCCAGGCGGCCCCATCCCAGACCCGCAATTCGCCGGTGGCACCGCCAAAAGCCCGCCAGCCAACCTGGGGGTCAATGAAATGCCAGCCGCCGTCGCGCCAGGTGGCCAGCGCATTGCCCTGACCCGCCCAGCCGTCAACGGGGTTTAACCCCAGCGCGTGGGTCTCGCCCAATGCGGGGGCAACCGGTGGGGTCTCGGCCCCGAAGCCGACAAGGCTAAGCTGCACCAGCACGTCCAGGCGGGCCAGCGCCTCGTTATGGGTCACATGTTTTTGCGCCTGACTGGGTTGGATATAGGGCAGGGCAAGGATAGCTGAGTTATCCGACATCCGGATCTCCTGTGATGGGGCTGTTGAGAAAGCTCGTGAAAACCCGCGCAATCTGCGCCTGCAAACCCCAACCCCGGCCTAACAACCCGCCCGCGTTGTTAACCATGCGTTCAGACCTGCCGCGCCGGTTTGCCATAAATTCTAGCCAGTTTCCTGCGCCGATTGTGGCTTGCATTCTAGCTAAGCTCCCCGGTTTTGCCCGATTTGCGGCCCGTCGCAGCCCCCCAGCCCCGGCACACTCTGCCTCGGGAGATGAGTGGGGAACGGGCATGGCGCTGCAACTGAAAGGCCGTATTACGGCCAATGACACCTTATTAGACAGTGATTTGCGCGATATGCAGATCATAGCCGGCCCCGATGGGGTGTTTCTCTATGCCACAACCGGACAAAATGGCGGTATTAGTGTCTATCAGCTTAGCGAGACCAGCGGATTGGCCAGCCTGAACGACAGCAGTTATTTCAGCGTCTCAGGCGTTGGGGTCGGCCATTTTGACATGATTTCACTGGATGGCGATTTGCAGCTGGTTCTGGCTGGCACCGGCAATGGCGGGCTGTTGCGCTATGATATCGCCAGCGATGGTGACCTGTCGGGCACCGCGCAGATATCGCTGCCGGGCGGCGGTCAGGAAACCCCTGTCGCGGTGGCCACCCACAGCCTGAACAATGACATAACCGCGCTTTATATGGTCGATGGCGACACTGGCCTGCTTAGCGCCTGGCTTAGCGACGGGCAGGGCGGCATCACCGGTCAGGCGGTGGTCACCGGCCAAGCGGCGGCTTTGCAGCTGACCGGTGTTGTGGCGCTGGTCCCGGTCACGGTCGGGGCAAATTCCTATCTGTTGGCCGCCGATTCCGGCACCCAAGGGGTGCGCGTCTACCGGATAGATACCGATACCGGGGCGCTGCAATCAATCGCCAGTCTGGGTGCCAACAACGGGCTGGGCATCGCCACCCCGACCGCGATGGAGGTGGTCAGCGCCCATGGGCAAACCTGGGTGGTTTTGGCCGCGTCGGGCAGTGGCTCGCTTAGCGTCATGCATCTGGCCGCCAACGGCCGCCTGACCCCGGCTGACCACGTTCTTGATACGCTGGCCACCCGCTTTGCCGGGGTTACCGCGCTTGAGGTGGTCGAGGTCAACGGCCATGTGTTCGTGCTGGCGGGCGGCTCGGATGATGGGCTTAGCCTGTTTTCCATGCTGCCAGACGGGCGTTTGGTGCATATCCAAACCTTGGTTCACACCGCCGGGCTGGGGCTGGAAAACATCACCGGCATCGAGGCGGTGCAGATCGGTACAGACTTGCAGATATTTGTCACCTCTGGCGGCGATGCGGGCATCTCGCAGTTTTCCTTGCCGCTGGGAAATCTGGGATCGGTCATTCAGGCCACGTCCGGCAGCACTGGCGGCACCGGCCAAATCCTTGGCTCCGGCGCCGGTGATCTGATCCTGGGCCAAGGGGGCAATGATTGGCTGCTGGGGAAGGGCGGCGACGATATTTTAGTCTCTAGTCAGGCGGGCGGGGTGCTGACCGGCGGCAACGGGGCCGACATTTTTGTGCTGTGCCCGACCATCGGCACCTTGCAGATCACCGATTTTGAACCGGGCCAGGACCGGCTGGACCTGACCCAGTTCCCGATGCTGCGCAGTGTCGGCCAGCTGGGCCAGCTGTCAACCAGTACCGGCATCACTATCACCTACGGCACCACCACCATTGAAATCTTCAGCCGCACGGGAGGCACGCTTAAAGCGTCCGATCTTTGGCCCGATGGCTTTGAAACCCCCGACCGGGTGCCAATCCCCGAGGGGCCGGTGATCCGGGTGACCTATGGCACCGCAAACAACGACGTGCTGACCCAAACCGCCGGGCGCGATATTATCTACGGGCTGGGGGGCAATGACGTGATCCGCACCGGCGCTGGCCGCGACCGGGTGTTGGGCGGCAACGGCGCAGATACGCTGTACGGTGGCAAGGGGCACGACACCCTGAAAGGCGGTAAGGGCGATGATGTATTGCGCGGTGCGTTGGGCAAAGACCTGCTGATTGGCGGGCCGGGCAAGGATACGCTGTTTGGCAGCGTCGGACCCGACACGCTGACCGGCGGGCGCGCCAACGACCGGCTAACAGGCGGCAACGGCGCGGATACCTTTGTGTTTGGCACTAACCACGGCCACGACCGGATCACTGATTTCAAATCAAATCTGGACCTGATCCGCTTTACCACCGGCGTCATGTTCGACGATCTGACCTTTACCCGCCAGGGCAGCAACACGCTGATCGACAGTACCGAGGGCACGGTTTTGCTGATCGACGTGCTGCCCAACGCCCTGTCAGACAGCGACTTTCTGTTTTCCTGAACAACAAAAAGGGGAGGCCACAACAGCCCCCCCCCTTTGTATTTAGTATCTGTGTATTTTGTATCTGCCGCAGCAGCCTAGAACAGGAAATCACCGGCATGCAGATCGCTGATTGATACGCCTTTCAGGGTCATGCTGTTGCCCGACAGGTCGCTGATCACCAGATGGCCTCCGGCGTTCTCGGTCACGTGCTCGGCCAGCAGATCGGCAAAACCGGTAATCGCCGAAACGCCGCGCAGATCGACCTTTTCCAGCACCAGAGACGTATCAAAATCGGTCACCACATCCCGGCCAGGGCCAAACACAAAGACATCCGCGCCGCTGCCACCGGTCATTTTGTCGTTGCCCGCGCCGCCAACCATTTTGTCGTTACCCTTGCCACCAAACAGCCGGTCATGGCCCGCACCGCCATACAGCGCATCCTTGCCGTCGCCGCCCTCTAGCCGGTCCCGGCCAGCATCGCCTTTCAGGATGTCGTTGCCGGTGTTGCCCTTCAGCACATCATTGCCCTTGCCGCCAAACAGCTTGTCGAGACCGCCGCCGCCTAGCAATTGATCGGTGCCCGCGCCGCCCTTCAGCACATCCTTGCCAGCCCCGCCTGACAGCTCGTCGGTGCCCGCGCCGCCGATCAGCTTGTCGTTGCCGCCCAGCCCGGTGATAATATCGTCGCCGATGCCGCCGTCAAACACATCCCGCGTGTTGGTGCCGGTGATGATATCATCCTCGCTGACAGTGCCGCCCAGGCTGGTCAGTGGAATATCCTTGCCCGGCCCGTAAACGCCGGTGGGCACTGTAAGGCCAGTCACCTGGGCCTCAAGCGCATCCCAAGCCGCAGCAGAGCTAATCGCCGGTAACGGATGACCGCCAATGACAAAGACATAATCCGCATCAACCGTGCCCAGGCCCGGCACATTGATGCCGTCCAGATAGGGGATCAGCACGGTTGTGGTGTGGAGGACATTAAAGGCATCTCTCCAGACCACATCAAAGATACTGATCTCTGGATCATTACCGGCGGCCTCGCTGATTGTGACCCCATTTATGCGGAGCGTGTAATCATTCAGATTGATATCAACCGACTGATCGCCCGGGTCGCTTCCCGGTGGCAGCGGATACGCCGTATAGCTCAGCGATGTGGTTGAGTTCGGTACCACCAGTTCCAGCGTGACGTTCTTCTCTACGTCCACAGCGTTGTCGCCAATTAACGGGTAATAGACGGCTAAACCGGTCAGAGTGTGCGTTGTCATGTAACTAAAGTCCTTTTTGGTTGAAATAAATCCCATGCATTGCGGGGCCGCGACCCAAACCTGCGGTAGCGCCGTCATGCTCAGGCCCCAAACCCACACATGCTTCTTTTACAATCTAAGCCGGGCAGTGCAGATCGGTCAACCTGTGTGCATTCTATGGGGCGCACGGCCTGCATTTGGACGAAACTGTCTTGGTGATCCGGGTCCTGCACCAATCAATGGATGTGAAACGACAGCTGCGCGACGTCTGGCCGGGGGCTCAAACCTACCAAATAGGGCAAGAGGCCGGAGGGGTGGCAATTCATGGGTAAGGCTGCGCCCGGGCAAATTCGCGGCCTATGCAACACGGCCCACTTTATCACTGAACCTCAAACAAGGTGTCCAGTATCGGGCAGTCTGGCACATCCCCGCGGTTACACTCAGCAGCCATCGACGAAAGCGCCTTTTCCAGCTTTCTCAAGCTTGCGATTTTCTTTTTGACCGAGGCGAGATGATCGACGGTCAAATCATGCACCTCAGCACAGGAAAAATCATTGCGGTCTACCATTTCAAGCAGGGCGCGAATTTCTTCGA
>NVTJ01000160.1 GCA_002401545.1 Alphaproteobacteria bacterium | reverse complement strand
AGCCGATGCCGGACTTGATAACACAAGTCGAACCGCCCTCAATGAGGATTTTGAGGCCCTGCGTGACCAAATCACCATCATTGTGGCCAATTCCGAATTTAATGGTACCAATATAATCAACGCCGGTACGGATGCAGTTGTGGCGATCACAAACCCCAATGCGAGCCAGACCATCACCATTTCCCATCAAAATCTCACATTAGGCGGCGGCAATGTTCTTGTCACAGCAACTCAGACAATAACAACCCAGACACTGGCCGCAGCGGCACTGACAGATGTGGATAATTCGTTGACTAATGTAAGTGCGGCTCTGACCAAATTAGGTGCCGGTGCGAAAGCCCTGGAATCCCAGCGCGTATTTGCTGATATAATTTCTGATACCATTGAAATAGGCATCGGGAATCTGGTGGATGCCAATATGGCCAAGGAAAGCGCCAATCTGCAAGCCCTGCAGGTCAAGCAGCAGCTTGGCATACAGGCCCTGTCCATTGCCAATCAGGCACCGCAATCCATCCTGAGCATCTTTGGTGGCTAGCAATATATCTTCAGGACCTCTTAAGATCATCTATTCTGCACAAGCATAAGCCAAAATATGTGCCACGAACAAACGCAGGCAGTGAAACGACCATTGTCTGCGCTTGTTTTCTACCTGTTTTTGCTTATGATGCGACAAAACTGGATGAAATTAAGAGGTACTGAGCTCAGGGTCAGGACCTCAAGGAAGAACGGACTAAGCTATTATGAAAGCAAGTAACCTGACCCCCATGAAATTTGCCGATGCGTCACGCTCCGTACGCCATGTCTTTATTCGTGATCTGGTTCTGGAATGTCATATCGGGGTTTATGATCATGAAAAAAACAACAGCCAGAAAATCCGGGTTAATGTGGACCTGTCGGTCATTGAAAATATGAAAAACCTGAATGATGATATTGATAATGTGGTCTGCTATGAAAAAATAGCCCGCGCGATAGAAACCATCGTTAAATCTGGGCATGTTCATCTGGTTGAAACACTGGCAGAAAATATCGCCGAAATGAACCTTCAGGACGCCAGAATCCACTGCGTCAGAGTGCGGGTGGAAAAACTGGAAGCCATCAAAAATACAACCAGCGTTGGCATTGAAATAGAACGATACCGCAAATAAGGATTATATTTTTCATATATTCGTATTATCCGGTTTTTTCCGGAAAAAACCTTGCATTATCTATGTTTAGCCAATTTATCGCCCTTACTTGTACACAGAAGTAGTAATTTAATTTATTCCACTTTCGAAATGATGCCAGCACCAAAGAGATAACTTTTTAATAGCATCTTGACTTTCAATTTAGTCATACATTTCAATATGTTATCATATATGCCTATTTTTTAGGCAAAATGCTGAAACCTCAATGTTCCTGCGCCTTTTTGTCATTGAGGCAAAAGATATACACTGAGTTATCCACAGGAATCGTGGATATTTATTTTACGACTCCAAATCATAGGCTTTAGCCGTTGATTCCTAACGATATTTACTTTCTGTTAACCATATTATTAAATAATATTAGGTATTGCTAAAATACTAGAAAGCAAAATATTACCTGTATTTCCCATTGAGAAACCTGTCATTTTTTCGCATGATGTCCCCATTGCATTTATGATCAGGAAAAGCATGACCGACGGCGTAAATATCATCAAAGGATATCTCAGAAACCTGCCCGGAAAACCGGGGGTTTACCGCATGATGGACGCCAGGGAAAAAATACTTTACGTGGGTAAGGCCAAAAGCCTTAAAGCCAGGGTTTCCAGCTATACAAATCTCGCCGGCCTCCCCTACCGCATCGCCCGCATGGTCAATGAAACCCGGTCAATGGAGTTCGTCACCACCCATACGGAGGTAGAGGCGCTGCTGCTCGAAGCAAATATGATCAAGCGCCTGAAGCCGGTCTATAACATCCTGCTTCGCGATGACAAATCCTTTCCCTATATCCTGATTGATACCACCCACCCCGCACCTCAGGTTAAAAAACATCGCGGGGCAAAAAACCGTGAGGGCTATTATTTTGGTCCCTTTGCTTCGGTACAGGCGGTTAATCACAGCCTTCATATTCTACAAAAAGCCTTTTTGCTCAGAACCTGTTCTGACAGTGTTTATAATGCCCGCACCCGCCCCTGCCTGCTTTATCAGATCAAACGCTGCGCCGGACCATGTGTGAATAAAATTCCCCTGAGTGATTACAAAAAACTAGTGCAGTCCGCTCATGACTTCTTGAGTGGGAAAAGCCAGACCATCAAACAAAGTCTGACCCTGAAAATGGAAAAGGCCAGCCATGAGAAGGCCTATGAATCTGCCGCCATCTACCGGGACCGGCTGAAGGCACTGGCCGCCGTACAGTCCCGGCAGGATACGGCACAGGGCCATGTGCAGGAAGCGGATATTATCGCCGGGTTCCAGCAGGGTGGCCAAAGCTGTATTCAGGTGTTTTTCTTCCGGGCCGGGCAAAACTGGGGCAACAAGGCTTATTTCCCCCGCCATCACAAAGATCAGGGCATGGTGGATATACTGCCGGCTTTTATATCGCAATTTTATGACAACAAGCCGCCGCCGCGGTTAATATTGATCAACAGCCCCCTGTCTCAGGCCGCGCTTCTGGAGGAGGCTTTAAGTATCAAGGCCAAGCATAAAGTTAAAATATCCCTGCCCAGACGGGGTAATAAATTCAATCTGGTTTGCATGGTTGAGAAAAATGCACGGGAAGCTCTGGCACGACATCTGGCCGAAAAATCGTCCCAGAAGAAACTTTTGGAAGCCCTTGCCGGGAAATTTAATCTGGAATCCCCGCCAGACCGAATCGAAATTTATGACAACAGTCATATTTCAGGGACCAGTGCCATCGGGGCAATGGTGGTTTCCGGCCCCGATGGTTTTGACAGGGGCAGTTACCGGAAATTTAACATAAAGTCCCCTGACATCACACCCGGCGATGACTATGGCATGATGCGGGAGGTGATGACCCGGCGGTTCAAACGACAGTTAAAAGAAGACCCGGACAGGAAAGGCCAGACCTGGCCGGACCTGTTGATCATTGACGGGGGTAAGGGACAGCTATCTGTTGTCCAGCAGGTTATGTGTGACCTTGGGCTGGAGGATATTCCGCTTGTTGCCATCGCCAAGGGCCCGGACCGCAATGCCGGGCGGGAAGATTTCTATCTGCCGAACCTTGCCCCTTTCAAACTGCCCGTCAATGATCCCGCCCTTTATTTCCTGCAAAGATTACGGGATGAAGCGCACCGCTTTGCCATAAGCAGCCACCGGCAGCAAAGGGCCAAAAAAATGCATAAATCCATATTGGATGATCTGCCTGGCATTGGCCCAAGCCGGAAAAAGGCCTTGTTGCTGCATTTTGGCTCAGCCAAGGCTGTGGAATCCGCCGCCCTCTCGGACCTTGAAGCCGTGGGCGGTATTAGCCGGATACTGGCAAAAAACATCTATGACTATTTTCACGAAAATGATTAGTTGGCAGGGCTGACATGATCGCTTATAACTGTTTCAGGTAAATTCTCTGGACTTTATAAGTTTGAACAGCATGTATAATCTTGCCAATTTATTGACATTCTCCCGCATCCTGATGATCCCTTTGATTGTCGGATCATTCTATCTTGACGGCAATAAAGCAAACTGGATCGGCTTTGTCATCTTTTCCCTCGCCGGGATTACAGATTTTTTTGACGGCTATATTGCCCGTAAATATAACCTGACGACGGCTTTGGGTAAATTTATGGACCCCATTGCCGACAAGCTCCTGATTGCCGCAGCGTTACTGATGATGGTGGCTTTTCACCGGATTGAGGGTTTGGCGGTTATTGCGGCGGTGATCATCCTGTGCCGGGAATTTGTTGTTTCAGGGCTGCGGGAATTTCTTGCAGAATTAAAGGTCAGCATCCCTGTGTCCTTTCTGGCCAAATGGAAAACAACCCTTCAGATAATAGCCCTCGGGTTCCTACTGGTGGGGGACGCATCCCCGAACATCATTGATGCCGTTTTGATTGGTAATATCTGTCTGTGGGTCGCGGCCCTGCTGACCCTGTATACTGGCTATGATTATCTGAAAGCCGGTTTGCGTCATATGATGGAGTAAGATGCCATGGAAATATCCTACTTTGCCCGCATACGGGAAGATATCGGTCACGGGTCTGAAATAATTTCCTTGCCGGAAAATATATCTGACGTTAATGGTTTGATCAAATATTTATGTGAGCAGGGCAAAAATTACGAAACGGCCTTTAAAAACGAGGCGGCTCTCAGGGTTGCCGTTAATCAGACCTATGTGGATTTTGACCATCCCGTTAAGGACAGCGATGACATCGCCTTCTTCCCCCCCATGACCGGAGGGTAAGCATGAAAATTCTGGTTCAGGACCAAGATTTTGACATTGCTGCAGAAATCAGCGAACTTTGCGGCGGGCGCACGGATATTGGCGCAATTGTCACTTTCACCGGACTGGTTCGTGACTTTCACGGTGACAATAAAGTCCAGAAAATGACCTTGGAGCATTTTCCCGGTATGGCCGAAAAACAACTCGAAGCCATATGTAAAACCGCCAGCGACCGCTGGCCACTTCAGGGGGGAACCGTCATTCACCGTTATGGCCCGCTGATCCCCGGCGACCGGATTGTTTTGGTCATCACCCTGTCGGCCCACCGGGAAGCCGCATTCGAAGCCGCAGAATTCATCATGGACTGGCTGAAAACCGAGGCACCCTTCTGGAAAAAAGAACAAACAGCGAAGGGTGAACATTGGGTGGATGCTAAAACAGAAGACAATAAACGCAAAGACCGCTGGACATAAAATAAACCAAAAGGGATAAATCATAAAACTTACCATTCGGTCACATGAATTGAAATACGCCCTCAAGATAGGTATTAATTCAAGATTTGGTGATCGCTTATGCCCTTACGGGGGGAACGCCCTGTTCCTTAACGGCACGCGCTACACCATACAATCCCTTAAAAATCTAGATAAAGACACCGCCAGGCAGCTCATTTCTTATAACAAGAAGAAAAAATAACCCTGCCTATTCGACCGTCACAGATTTCGCCAGATTTCTCGGCTGGTCCACATCCGTTCCCTTGACAACGGCCACATGATAAGCCAGCAATTGAACCGGAATGGAATAGAGTAATGGTGTGACAAATTCATCCAGCATGGGCAGGGAAATAGTGGCTATGGCATCCTGTCCATCGCTTTTGGCCCCCTTCTCATCCGTGATAAAAATCACCTTGCCTTTACGGGCAATAACAACCTGCATATTGGAAATAATTTTCTCATATAACCGTCCGCTTGGCGCAATGACAATGATCGGCACATGCTCATCAATAAGAGCGATCGGGCCATGTTTCATTTCACCGCCAGCGTAACCTTCCGCATGAATATAGGAAATTTCCTTTAGTTTAAGCGCCCCCTCCATGGCAATGGGGAATTCCAGCCCCCGTGCGAGGTAAATCACATCCCGCGCCTTTGCCACCTCATTGGCGATGGCCTTAATAGCGTCTTCATGGTTCAAGACCTCAGCCATTCTGGCCGGGACCTCCGTCAGTGCGACACACAGGCGGGCTTCCTCTGCCGCGTCTATCTTGCCCCGTGCTTTGGCAACAGCAATGGCAAAACATGCTAAGACGGCAAGTTGACAGGTGAAAGCCTTGGTTGAGGCTACCCCTATCTCCGGTCCCGCATGGGTATGCAGAACTATATCGGATTCCCGCGCCATAGAACTTTGCGGCACATTCAGGATCGATAAAATATGCTGGCCCTGAGACCTGGCATAACGCAGTGCCGCCAGCGTATCTGCGGTTTCCCCGGACTGGGAAATAAAAATTGCCAGGCCATTTTTGGGCATAACAGCCTCCCGGTAGCGGAATTCGGAGGCCACATCCACTTCTACATTGATCCGCGCCTTCTGCTCCAGCCAGTATTTTGCCACTTGCCCCGCATAAAATGACGTCCCGCAGGCGATGATTGTCACCCGTTCAATCTGTGCCAGATCAAAAGGCATTTCCGGTAATTTTACGGTCCCGTGAATGGGGTCAATCAAGGTGCCAAGGGTTTGGCCAACCACGGTGGGCTGTTCCTGAATTTCCTTCATCATGAAATGTCGGTAATTGCCCTTGTCAATCATGCCGCCCATGGCGGAAACCACCGTAACCTGCCGAATGACTTGCCTGTTGTCCATATCAAATATTCGCGCTGACGTGCGGGTTAATTCAACCCGGTCACCTTCCTCCAGATAAGTAATTCTGTTGCTGAGATGTGACAGGGCAATGGCGTCAGACCCCAGATACATCTCCCCGTCGCCGTAACCCATCACCAGCGGACTGCCTTTACGGGCGCCGATCAGGAGATCATCTTCGCCTTCAAAAATTATTGCCAGCGCAAAGGCGCCCTCCAGATGTTTTAATGCCGCCGCCGCCGCCTCTCTCGCGCCTAAACCCTGATCCAGAAAATCTGTGATCAGATGGACAATAACCTCGGTATCGGTTTCCGTTTCCAGTATATGACCTTTAGCGGTCAGGCTTTCGCGTAATTCGCGGAAATTCTCGATAATGCCATTATGAACAACGGCAACTTTTTCAGTTTTATGGGGATGGGCATTGGCCACCGTTGGTGCCCCATGCGTTGCCCAGCGGGTATGGCCAATGCCAATATCTCCGGGCAGGGCTTCCTGTTGCAGTGCTTTTTCCAGATTGACCAGCTTGCCTTCTGCCCGGCGGCGAGCAAGTTTTTCACCATCACACAATGTGGCTATACCGGCAGAATCATAGCCCCGGTATTCAAGATTTCTCAAGCCCTCCAGAATCCGCGAAGTGACTGGTTTATTGCCAATGAGTCCAATGATACCG
>NVTJ01000159.1 GCA_002401545.1 Alphaproteobacteria bacterium | reverse complement strand
TGTTAAAATTTGCCGATAATCTGATGATCGAGTTGTTTGAATATGAGAAGCCGGGTGATCAGAATACAACCCCTCCCAGAAATTGTGATATTGGCGGGCACCACCTGGCGTTCAAAGTGGATAATATTGAAAAGGCAGTGGCTTATCTGGAAGAAAACGGCTGCGTGGCAATGGCGGGTCCCATTGTGATGGACGAGGGGCCAACCATGGGGGCGCGGGCCCAATATCTACGCGACCCTTTTGGCAATTATATGGAGCTGATGGAATATGACTTGCAGGGGTTTATGGCCGAAACCGGCGTTTATCCTTACGGAACAAAACCCAAAATATAAAGGAATATAAAGATGAGCAGAGATGAAGTTAACCCGGAAAGCATGTACGGAACTGTTGAATATGGTTTTTCCCATGCGACCACCAGCACAAGCCCAAAAACCATCCATTGTTCGGGTCAGGTGGCCTGGGATAAAGATTACACGGTTGTGGGCGGGCATGATCTGGCGGCTCAATGCGCCCAGGTTTTCAAGAACCTGAAAGAGGTTCTGGCCGCTGCCGGGGCTACGCCTGCGGATGTGGTACGGATGCGGACTTATGTGGTGAATTACAGCCCGGACAAGCTGGAAATTATCGGGCCGGCCATTGGGGCCTTTTACGGGGATTGCCTGCCGGCGGCCAATACGCTTCTGGGGGTTGCGGCATTGGCTATGCCGGAATTCCTGATTGAAGTTGAAGTGACGGCCATGGTGGACTGACATTATTCACAGACCCCGGAAGCTGTTCCTGCAATAACGCTATGATGATCATCATCAGGCCTGATCCCATATGTCTTTCCGGTCGTATTTTATTTCTATCTTTCCGGGGCGTAAGTGATATAGACTATCCCGATAAAGAAAGGGAACAGCGATATGTCGATCTGGTCTTCAATCATTGGCGCCACGGCGGGGGGGGCAATATTGGGCGGTCCCATCGGGGCAATTATCGGTGCGGTGGCCGGTCATTATATTGGCAGGAAAATCAGTGACGGGGCAGGTGTTGCCACCGATCAAATCACATTCACCATTGGGGTCATTGCCTTAAGCGCCAAGATGGCCAAGGCTGATGGCCATGTGAGCCGGGAAGAAATTAATGCTTTCAGGCAGGCTTTTCAGGTGCCGGAAGGCGAGATGAAGAATGTGGCCCGTGTCTTTAATCTGGCCAAGCAGGAAGCCACCGGATTCGAGCCTTATGCGCGGCAATTGGCAAAGCTGTTTCAGGACCGGCCTGCCATGCTGGAGGAATTGCTGTGCATATTATTTCACATTGCCCGGGCTGATAATATCATCCATCCGGCAGAGATCATATTCCTTGAAAAAGTATCCGGGATATTTGGTTTTGATGCTGCTGAATTCGCCCGGATCAGGGCGGAAAATCTGGGGCCGGACAAAGCCGATCCCTATAGTATTCTGGGCGTCTTGCGGACGGCTACAGACAAGGAAATAAAAACCGCTTACCGGAAACTGATCAAGGAACATCACCCGGACCTTCTGGCCTCACAGGGCCTGCCGCAGGAATTTATCGCCGGGGCAACGGAGAAATTAGCCGTGATTAATGTGGCCTATGACCATATTGAAAAAGAACGGGGTATGAAATAGCCATGCCGGCTCATCATATTCTGTTCGCTTTCATTGTCTCCATTGTCTGGGGGGTTAATTTTGTTGTGATGAAAATTGGTCTGGATCACCTGTCGCCGTTTCTGTTCGTTGCCTTTCGCTTTGCCATTGTTTTGGCACTGCTGTTTCCCTGGCTGCGGCTTGTCAGGGGGCATATGTGGTTGCTTGTATCCATGGGGTTATGCCTGGGCGGGTTTCATTTTGCCTTTGCCATTATGAGCCTGAAACTGGCGGATAATATCACATCCATCGTTATTATTGTGCAGATGCATGTGCCGCTTACCCTGATTATGGCGCATTTTTTCTTGCGGGAGAAATTGAGCTATTGGCGGGCCGGGGGTATTCTGGTCGCCTTTTTTGGGGTTCTGGTCATCACTTTTGATCCGGCTATTGTTGATGAACGCATTGCCATAATTGTTATCTTTGTGGCGACATTATTTTATTCCATTGGGGCTATTCTAATGCGTGCGCTCCAGAATGTGGGGGTTTTCAACACCCAGGCATGGACGGCCCTTTTCGGGTTTCCGATCCTTCTCAGCCTGTCACTTTATACCGAAACCGGACAGATAGACCAGATCATGACGATGGATATGACCGGATGGGGGACCATATTCTATACGGCGGTCTTGTCATCTGTGGTTGGCTACGGCGGGATGAATTTCCTGCTGAAACGCTATCCGGTGACCTTGATTGCGCCCATACTGCTTAGCACGCCCATCTTTGCCACTCTGGCCGCCGTTATCGTATTTGATGAAAGCCTGACCCTGCGGTTTCTTGTTGGCGCCGGTTTGACCATGCTTGGGCTGGGGGTGATTCATATGCGTGACTGGTGGAAAAAACGTCAGCTGGTCCGGGAGCTGTTGCCATGATCGTCCAGCCATCGCCAAACTTTGATGATCGTCCGCCAGAAGGCAGGATAAAATATTTGATCTTGCATTATACCGGAATGACGACGGAAGAAACGGCATTGAAAAGATTATGCGATGCCGGATCAAAGGTCAGTGCCCATTATATGATAGCGGAAGACGGGCGCGTATTTTCACTGGTGGCGGAAGACCGGCGGGCATGGCACGCGGGGGTGGCGGCATGGGAGGGTGATACTGACATTAACGGTCTTTCCATTGGTGTGGAAATGGTCAATCCGGGCCATGACGGGCCAAATTATTGCGGCAACTATCGCCCCTTTCCCCCGGCGCAGATGGCGGCGCTGGTCGAGCTTTCCCGTGATATTCTGTCCCGTCACAGGATCGCACCCTGGCATGTTCTGGGACATTCAGATGTGGCCCCGGCCCGTAAATCTGATCCGGGCGAGTTATTTGACTGGCAGGGGCTGGCTTCTGAGGGGGTCGGGTTATGGCCGGAAATGAGTGGGGACAAGCCGGCGGATGCGGCGTCTTTTCAACAGAAACTGGCGGATTATGGGTATAAAATTGAAATTACCGGAACCCTGAATTCACAGACACATGCGGTAGTTCGTGCCTTCCAGCGGCATTTCCGGCCGGCTGATATGAGCGGAACCTTTGATCGGCAATGCCATTCAATATTGGATGTTTTGCTTGACACCAGAAAAGATTATTGATCCGGCTCAAGGGTTTCGCCGGTGTGGCTGGCTTTTGTATTATCCGGACGCAGGCCTTTCGGCAGGGTTTTCAGGGTTTTTTTGGTGTCTGGCCCGGCAGGACCATGCTCAAACAAATAATCATCATCCCCGCCACATCCCGTGGTGAAACTGGTGAGCAATCCGGTGAACAGCAGCGTTGCGATTGTATTTTTGATCATATTTTATGTATCCAGTATATTTTGCGGTAATGTGCCTGAGTTTTGTCAGGAAGGCAAGAAGCCGGTTAATTTTATCAGAAGTTTATATTGCCATTAAAGCTTTATCAATATTTTCAGCCTAGAATGTCATTAATATATTGATCGTTTGTGTGAGCAAGGGAGTAGTTGATGTCTGTTTCGTCTGCAAAGAAAGACGCTGAAAAAGTCAGTAGCATAAGACAGGGTCTGAAATGTATGCGGGCACATAAAAGGCGGACAGTCGTCTGGCCTGCGGTCCTGTATGTGGGAGAATTTGAATTCCGCTCAACGCTTTATGATATTTCCCTGGGCGGCCTCCGTCTGAAATTGCCTTTACCCCTGATCAGTGGTACGGAATCTTCGGTTAAAATCAGAAATCAGATCACCCTGAACACCAGAGTTGTCTGGTGTGCCGGGGAATTTATGGGCTTGAAATTCTCTGACCCCATTGATGTGGTACGCAAAGCGCTTGGTGATTTGTCTGCGGGCCTGACATAATTTCACGTTTTTCCTGTTTTTTATCTCTGAATTAGATTATTGAGGTTATATCCAGATGGTCGGATGGCCGCTGCTGTATTCATACAGGAGAGGAAAGTCCGGGCACCACGGAAGAACGGTGCCGGTTAATGGCCGGCGAAGGTGACTTCAGGGAAAGTGCCACAGAAAGCAAACCGCCTGTTTTATAACAGGTAAGGGTGAAAGGGTGCGGTAAGAGCGCACCGCTCCGCTGGTAACAGCGGGGGCAGGGTAAACCCCACCGGGTGCAAAATCAAATAGGAACGTCAGTCTTCGCAAGAAGACAGCCCTTCTTCCGGGGTGTCGTTCGGGTAGATTGCAGGAGGGTGCTGGTAACAGCATCCCTAGATGAATGGTCATCCCTCTGTTGCGCCTTACGGTAATTCAGAGGACAGAACCCGGCTTACAGACCATCTGGATAATTTATTTTGATTTAAGACTAACCATATAAAAAAAGCGGGATAAGTTATGTCACTCTTAAAATCTTTCATTTTCCAGATCATCGGGGTTTGCTTTTTTGTTTGCCCTTCTTTTGCGGAGCAGAATACCACGGGCAAACTGACCATTGCCCGCATCACATCCAGCCCGGCCCTGTCTGGCAGTTCGCCGCGCGAGGTGAAATTCTCCCCGGAGGGATCACGGGTGACATTTCTGCGCCCAAGTGCCGCCGATTACAAGGTGCTTGACCTGTGGGAATATAACCTTGGTGATAATGAAGCCCGGTTGCTGGTGGCGGCATCCTCTATCACGGGAGGGGCAGAAAAACTGTCACAGGTTGAACGCGCCCGGCGTGAGAGGATGCGGATTACATCCAAAGGTATTGTTTCCTATAGCTGGTCAAAGGATGGCCGGAAACTGCTTTTCCCCTTAGGCGGGGATCTGTATCAATATGAGCTGAATACGGGCAGGACCGACCGCCTGACCCATTCGCCGGACTATGAGACCGACAGTCGTTTTTCACCTCAGGGGAATTATGTTTCCTATATTCTGGATCATAATATTCATATTGTGAATGTGAAAAGCGGCAAAAGCCGTCAACTGACCAAATCTGCATCACCGACCATCAAAAACGGCAGTGCGGAATTCATTGCCATGGAGGAACTGGACCGGGATACGGGCTATTGGTGGTCGAAAAATGAAAAATATATTGCCTTTGTCCAGTTTGATGAGGCTCCGGTAGAAATCAGCCAGCGTTATGAGGTCAACCGGGATGATTTCAAGGTTCTGAACGAACGTTATCCCCGTGCCGGAACCCGAAACGTCACCCTGAAACTTGGCATCATGACGGTGCGCACGGGCAGGGTAAAATGGGTTGATCTTGGCCGGGATCAGGATATTTATCTGGCGCGGGTCAAATGGCTGCCTGATAACAGCGGGCTGTTCTTTCAGCGTCTTACCAGAGAGCAAAAGCGGCTTGATCTGATTTTTGCCGATGCCAGAACTGCTAAAACCCGGCCTATATTAACGGAAATATCAGAGTATTGGGTCAATTTGGAGAAAAACCTGAAATTTATCAGGGAGGGCAAAGAATTCCTCTGGGCTTCGGAACGCAGCGGTTTTAATCATCTTTATCATTATAAAACCGACGGAAGCTTAATTGGTCAACTGACCGATGGTGACTGGGTGGTGAGTAAATTATTACAGGTGGATGAAAAAACCGGGGAAGTATATTTTTCCGGCAATATGGATACCCCCCTTGAACATCATCTTTACAAGATAAAATTATCGGACCGTGCGGTGAAAAAACCGATGCACATTTCCAAATCCGGGGGCTGGCATAATTTTGTCTTTCCAGAAAAATGGCCCGAAAAAAAGAAGAATTATATTGACTATTATTCAGACCCGAATACGCCTGTTCAGGTTTCAATCCGTGCGGCTGACGGTGGGTTTGTGACCTGGATTGACGAGAATGCCCTGAGGGAAGGACATCCCTATTTTCCCTATCTTGGGCGTCATATTGTTCCTGAATTTGGTAAATTCAAAGGCCCCGGCGGCGATGACCTTCATTACCGCATGTATAAGCCCTCTCATATGGAAGAGGGACGCAAATATCCGGTCATTTTTACTTTGTACGGCGGGCCGGGCGTGCAACTGGTTCGGCGGAACTGGGATAAGCCTTATCAGCAGATTCTCGCTCAAAGCGGCTATATTGTTTTCACCCTTGATAACCGGGGCAGCAGCAACAGGGGTGTGGAATTTGAGGGGGTGCTATATCGCCAATTTGGTAAAATTGAAGTGGAAGATCAGGTTGCCGCAGCGGAATTCCTCAAGACACTGGATTTTGTTGACCCGGCCAGAATCGGGGTTCAGGGCCATAGTTATGGCGGTTATATGACCCTGATGTTGCTGTTCCAGGCCCCGGATGTGTTTAAAGTCGGAGTGTCCAGTGCGCCGGTGACCGAATGGCGGCTCTATGATACGGCCTATACGGAACGCTATCTGGGCAAGCCGGATGAAAATAAGGACGGCTATGATAAAAGCAGCGTTTTTCCTTACGTTAAAAACCTGAAGGGCAAATTACTGCTTATCCACGGCATGGCCGATGACAATGTAATTTTCAATAACACCAGTATGCTGCTGGATGAATTACAGAAAAATGCCGTCCAGTTCAACTTTATGGCCTATCCCGGGCAGACCCACAGAATAGGCAGCGACAAAATCCGCAAAAGACATTTCCTGACCCTGATCAAAGACTATTTTGATGAGTATCTATGAGGGGGCGACGACAAGTTTGTGACCGGTATAATCCAGCGGCAGCGGAATATCGGACTGAAGTCCGCTTAAGCCGCCGAGTTTCTCCAACAGGGGGTCGATGAGTCCCTTGTTGGCTTCTGACAGGGATTGATAAAACCTCAGCGGTCTCTGGAACATCCATTGCTGGTAAGGCAGGACCGCCCGGTTGCCCTTGATGCC
Organism: Alphaproteobacteria bacterium; assembly: GCA_002401545.1. Classification (GTDB taxonomy): domain Bacteria; phylum Pseudomonadota; class Alphaproteobacteria; order Sphingomonadales; family Emcibacteraceae; genus Paremcibacter. Next base: position 52 of record NVTJ01000159.1, on the reverse strand, counting down.
GCCAAGGGTGAAATCATGGCGGCCTATGGTGCGGGGGAAGCTTTTGGCGTCC
>NVTJ01000158.1 GCA_002401545.1 Alphaproteobacteria bacterium | reverse complement strand
AGAGGCCGGATAGTTCTTGCGTGTTCTACTCATTCATATGATCCTTTCATGATCAAAATAAAAGCTTAACACACTGTCCTATTTTCTGGGACCACCTCTTTAAAACATTTTTATGAGGGCATCACTCAGAGGCTATTCGTGCACTCAGGGAAATAATGTGTGGTGTTTTGGAAGCTGCCTTCCTTTATGGCTGGAAAAAGCTAACCTTTGTTATTGGAATAGCCCCATTGCCTAAGGGCAAAGATAAAGGCCGTGAGCGGTGACGAGGCAACCGCGAGAAAAGCGTTCAGGAGCAGGTGGTAATTTAAAATTGTAAGCAAATGGATTTATTTGACTAATAGTAATTTGGGGTTCGACCGTAGAGTTCAAGACGAGCGCTAATCGCTATATCAGAGCGTTGAAGTTCCACAGCAATTTCATAAACTTTTTTCTTTTCTTCATGCGCCATTAGCAGTCTTTGATGATCTTCTCCAGACCAAGGCTTTCCAGCATTGGCTAAAGTATTTTTAGGGGTGCCTTTTAAAGTCTTTTCTTTTCGAATTTTCTTTCGTAGTTCACGCTTTCTTTCTTTTGCAGCTTTTTTATCACTAGAAGACGGACCGAGGTTTTTATCTGGGCCTTTCCAGATTGTGTTCCAGTCATTTGGGTTATTATCTTCGAATGATGATGCTGCCCTGCTAAGGGTTCGGTAATGAGAGGCGCTCGGCCCACTAAGCGGTTCGGCCCAAATCAGGTTGTTTAATAGTGCATTCTCAATTGATGTGTCCGCTTGTACTTTTATGTGTGCATGCATTTGTTCTAGGTTGATATATACCTCAGTGACCTTGGCTTGAATTATTTTATGAGCGCAGTTAGGGGTGACCTCAATAAACTTGGCTATATCTTTAGGTGAAAATGAAAAATATTTACAAACATCATTAAGTATATTTTTTGCTGCAGAATCAGCAGAATTACAGTCTCCACAAATTAGTGTTCTTTTGAAACGCTCCAAAAACGGTGTAATTCGACGTTTTAGAAAATGCCCCTCATCTCCATTAATATTGTTGTCAGGGCGTCTATCTTTAATAATTTGTCTCGAATGGTCTTTAATATAATTAGAGATGTGGTCGTGATGATCTTCCAAACTGGCAAATAAGGCACCACTATTGTCTGGGCGTATAAGCTCTGTTTTGTGGCGTTTGCAAACTGGACAGTTCCAATCCGTTGGTGTAGAAAACCACGTTTTATTCAGTCTGGGTTCTTCAGGGCCAGTGCATTGCTCAATACTTTTTGTCACTCATAGTCCTATTCTGGCTTATAGTTTTGGATTAATTAAACGCGGCTTTTTTCACTGCCATTGACGATGCTGATCACTTCATCATTGGGGAACACTGCATTGATCTGAATTTTGCCGCCCAAGGCTTCGATATAGTCGCGCATGGTGGACAGACGCATATCATCGCGGCGCTCCATACGGGAGACATTTTCCTGCTTGATGCCGAGCAGCTTTGCCATGCTGTCTTGGGTGACATTCTGGCTTTTGCGCATTTCCTGCAAGGTCATATATTCGGCGTGTAAATGCGCATAACGCACGTCAATGGCAGCTTTGTCCGCATCGGAAAAACCATCCCAGAGCTTTTTCATTTTATCACTAAGCATTATTTATTCTCCTTCTAGGTGCGCATCAAATCGCGTATCAGCTTTTTTGATCAAGCCCTTATAAAACCGTTTTTGGTTAGTGCCTGATTTATCCCCTGCAACGAGCAATATAGCTTGTCTCTCAGGGTCAAAAGCAAAGGCAACGCGCCAAACACCTTTATCTGCATTAAACCGAAGCTCTTTCATATTGCTATGCTTTGAGCCTTCCAGAGTATCTGCATGTGGCCTTTTCAATTCAGGGCCAAATTCTTCTAAAAGCTTGACCTTGGCAAAAAGTTCTTTCTTTACACTCAGGGCCAATTCTTCAAATTCCACCTCAAATTCTGAATATATATCAACTAACCACGACATTTCTCTACTTCCTGTATTATGCACTTAAAAGCATATGCTGTCAAATGCATATTTTTTCTACTTCTTTGTGTAGTTTCAAATATAGCCTAACGAAAAGCATTCATAAATAACATCATATTCTCGTCTTCACTCACATTTCATGGTCAAGCGTATCCTCCTTTAATTGAAGTTAACAACAACTCTCGTTACGGCACATTAGATGCCGATAGCGGGAGGGGACGACTGTTAGTTTGACCTTTCCGTCATCCTTGTTCTGCAATACCCGCCCGGCCACCTCACTCAGCCTGCCAGCCTTTTCTTGACAAGGGTTCTCTGGTTTTCCTCTGTCTTCGTTACAGACGCACCTTTAAGGATAGCGCTCAAATGACCAAATACATAATGTTTGAATAATTGCCTTCCATAACACATTTTCGGGAAAGTAGTTCTCAAACGGGGTTTCCGTTGGCTTCCCGCCCCCGCAACCATACCACTAAGAAAAGATCAATAAATTCAATATGTTGCAATTTCGATAACTCGTGAGATAATAGATATCTAATGAAATCAAAGGCTTGAACTTGTAGGTTCAAATCAACGTGCAACCAAAATACCAAGAAGGCAACCACGGAACTGGCCATTGAGTTCTATAAATACCTGATACATTTTCAATAGATGTTATAATCAGCCACGTTAGAAGAAGTTTTCTGGAAAATTTCCTGTCTGTCTTCTTATGAAATATTAAAGACGTTTTGACATTGGCCAAATAATCTGGCCGCTTTCTTATAGTGTCCCGTCTTAACAGGGTAGAAGTGGCATATTTTTTTGCTGTCTGCTATTATAATACGGTGTCTTGATATAAAAGTCAGTTTATGAGCAATGATGAGGAAATAAGTCAGACAGTATCTGGTCTAGAGGAAAAACCCCCGGGCCGGGTCAGTCTTGTACATGACAGGCATGAATATATTCTACGGATTTATACGGAACATCAGGTGTTTCTGAGACGGTTTTTAAGGCGATTGCTAGCTTCCTCTGATGATGTTTCAGATATTATGCAGGAAGTTTATTACCGGCTTTCCCGGCATAAGAATTTCGAAAACATTCGGGAGAATCCAAAAGCTTATCTGTTTCGGATTGCTACCAATCTCGTCACGGATTTGGTGAGAAAAAAATATACCCATAAGCAAAAAATGCATTTTAGTTACGAAGAAGCTGAACTTGGCTGCCCTCGGCCATCGCCTGAAGAAGCGGTAAGTAAAGCGCAGCAATTGAAAGTACTGAAGCAGGCTTGTGACAAACTTTCACCACAGGAGAGACAAGTATTTTTTCTGCACAGACTGAATAAAATGACGTATCAAGAGATCTCAGGTGAAATGGGTATATCTGTCAGAACTGTCAGGAGGTGGGTCGTTCAGGTATTGTCCTTTCTGCAAAATGAAATGAAAAGACATGGTTAGTTGGCAATGACAACAGATACAAGAAATATCATCAGGCCTGTATCACAGGCAGCTCAGTGGGTTGAGAAAATTAACTCTGATGATGTCAGTTTGGATGAAATGACTCTTTTTCAGAAATGGATAGACGAAGATCCTCAAAATGAAAAAGACTATGCCGATTGTTGCCGTATTTGGGCGATCGGGGGAAATGTTGATTATTGGTCAGACTATTATGGTTCAGAAATAAACAGTTTCAGAGAAGATGCGCAAGATCGATCTTTTCTATCATCCCTTAAGTCCCCAGATCGTAATGGTAACATCTGGAAATATGCTGTGGCGGCAAGCATAATGATCGTATTTTCCCTGTTTTTTATACAGACCATGGATAATTTGGGACAGTCTTATGTGACGAGAACCGGGGAACAGAGAATCGTCACGTTAGAAGATGGCTCAAAAATTCACCTCAATACCGCAACTGAATTATCGGTGAATTATTCAGATGACAAAAGACGGATCACTCTTTTGACCGGCGAGGCTCTGTTCGACGTAGAAAGTGATCCAGACCGACCTTTCGAGGTTATGGCCGGTCCCGGTATTGTGCGTGCCGTTGGAACTGTTTTTATCGTGCGAGCGGAAGCGGAGCATGTAATCGTGACCGTTAGCGAAGGAAAAGTAGAAATTGTCCAAGACTCTTTCTTGATAGGGAGGGCGAAAAATAAAATACCAAAATTGGGCGTCGGCGAAAGACTCTATTATGGTAAAGAAGGTATTCTATCGGCGATTAAAACGGTAGACCACCATACGTCTTCCTTATGGCTGCAGGGTAAAATTAATTTCTCTGGGTTGTCCCTTTCCGAAGCATTTTCTGAAATGAATAGATATTCTACGAAGAAATTGATTGTCGGGGATGAATCCCTTAACCGTTTTCTGATCAGCGGTATTTTCCAGATTGGCGATATCAATTCATTCGTTAAAGGACTGGAAGAAATCTTCCCTATTAAAGCCATAATGAGCCCTGAAAAGATCATTTTTGTATCAAGAAATGATCAGGAATAGATATTATTTGTAAAATCATAGGAAAAAACATTTATTTTTGGCCACTCTGTAATTCTCTCGCGTCTATACCTTTTTGAGTAGCAATGCTGTCGTTTGAAGGGCAGTTAATTCAAAAAAGGGAGAGGTCAAATGTCAGAATCTTTAACGCAATTTTCCAAACAAATTTTTTTAAAATCTCTAATCGTGGGGACAGTGTCTGCAGGAACGCTTTTGAATGCCTCGGTAATGGCCGAGGAGCAATCGAGTGAAAATGTATTTTCTTTAGAAGAAATTGTCGTGACGGCGCGGAAGCGTACGGAGAGTTTACAGGACACGCCCATATCCATTTCGGCATTCTCGGGTTCAACGTTACAGGCGGCCAACATAACCGGTATTGACGAGATCGCCAATATGACGCCAGGGCTAGTTTTTGATACCACCACCTCCATATCTGGCAGCGCTAATTCGGCCTCGGTCTTCATCCGGGGCATCGGCCAGACCGATTTCACTTTGGTGACGGAGCCGGGGGTCGGAATTTACGTGGATGATGCTTATTTGTCCCATTCCATTGGGAATTCTATTGATGCCCTTGATATCGAACGGGTTGAAGTTCTGCGCGGTCCACAGGGAACCCTGTTCGGCCGTAATACCATTGGCGGGGCTATTCGGGTTGTGACTAAAAAGCCGGATGATGAGATCGCCGGTGATGTTGAACTGATCCTGGGCGAATATAGCCGGGTTGACCTTAAGGCTCACCTGAATCTGCCGCTGTCCGATGAGTTGCTGATCCGCCTGTCGGCCCTGAGCCAGAACCGGGATGGTTATATTGAACGCCCATTTCTCGGCGATACCACCGGTGACAAGGACACCACAACAGTGGTGGGACAGCTCCGCTGGCTGGCCTCCGAAGATTTTACCGCTGACCTGATGGTGACTTATCTGCGTGACCGGTCCAACGGCTCGCCCAATGTCCTGCTCGCGGCCCGTGCGGGTGGTCCGCGGGGTAATTTCCATAACCCCAATGTGGCTCCTGGCCTTGTGGATGAATTTGGCGACCTGGCTTTTTGGGGCCCAAATCAGGTTAATGACTGCCGTTGTGTGGATAATACCAATGTTAGACTGGACCAGGATCTCGATGCCTGGAGTGCGACATTAAACCTTGAGTGGCAGTTGGAGAATATTGGTATCCGGTCCATCAGTTATTTCCGGGACCTGAAAACCAACTTTGGCCGGGACGCGGGGCATGCGCCTTTCCTTATTGTTTCGACCGACAGTTTCATCAATTTGCAACAATGGAGCCAGGAATTACAGTTCACAGGCCAAATGTTTGAAGATAAGCTAAGCTGGATTGGTGGCGTGTATTATTTTAAAGAAAATGGTTTCATGGATGATGACGTGCGCTTTAACACATTTGAACTGCTCAGTGGTGGTGAGATCGACACCGAAAGTTATGCGATTTATGGCCAAACTACTTATGATGCTACTGAGCAACTCCACCTGACCTTTGGGGCGCGTTATTCCGATGAGACTAAAAAGTTTCTGGTGGAAGGCAACCGACAGGTATTATCCTCCAACGGAGTGGCGGTACAGCCTTTGTTCCGTATCATCCCTGCTATTGAATTTATTACTTCTTCTTCCGGCGTTGATCTTTACGGCAATATCTCTTTCGATGTGACGGAAGATATGATGGTGTACGGCAGCTATTCTGAAGGCTTCAAGGGTGGGGGCTTTGTGCAGCGGAATCCGCCGTCTGTCGGGGCGCAGATTGCAGCGGCGATTGCGGCGGGGGGCACGGCCTCAGATGTGTTGGGTTTTGGTCCTGAAAAGGCCCAGGTTTATGAACTCGGGGCCAAACTGTCGGCTTTTGATAACCGGCTCAGACTGACGGCGGCGGTTTTTCATACGGATTATTCCGACATTCAGGTTACGGTTACCGAAGGCGTCGCTTCTATCACCAAGAATGCCGGCCAGGCAGACATTAACGGTGTTGAATTTGAATTGACGGCCTTGCCGGTGGAAGGTTTGTTCCTGTCCGCCGGTCTGGCCTATCTGGATGCCTCTTATGCCAGTCTTTCCGGGGCGGCCAGAGAAGTCACCCTTGACAGTAAATTGCCGCATGTCCCTGAGTGGCAGCTCAATGGGACGGTGGCTTATGATATTCCCTTCTCTACGGGGTCACTTACGCCTCGGGTTGACTGGAGCTACAGTTCCGAAATGTTCAATGATGCCCGCAACAGTGAGAGCCTGAAACGGGATGCTTATCATCTGGTCAATCTCTCCCTGACCTACAGGAATGACAGTGTGGACTGGGAAGCCGCAGTCTTTGTCAAGAATGTCGGCGACACACAGTTCATTACCAGCGGTTTCGAAAGTATCACAGACTATGCCGAAGGCAGCATCTCAAGGCCACGAGAATGGGGGGTCAGGGTGACAAGAAGTTTTTGAACTTTGGTAAAGCGGGTTTTCATGGGTGGACATCAATTAGAATATTAGGCTTTTAGAGGTAAAGAGGCACGTTAATGGCACGCCTTTTCTTTCGCTAGATGTGAAGGGGTTATTAATGGATTATGATAAGTGGAATAATTGGGAGTATAGTTTGAGTTTAACTCCCGCCCTCGCAACTACGGTGGCAGTGTTTGTCCATTCAGCATAGACGCTTGCTATAAAAAGTGATTAGTACCGCTGGTGCTACGCAAGTGGCACGCTGCTCATGCATAACAGACAGGTTCCCTGCATA
>NVTJ01000157.1 GCA_002401545.1 Alphaproteobacteria bacterium | reverse complement strand
AAAGCGGCAAATGGGAAGGCACGGAGGAGTATCCCCCGCCAATAAAAACAAATAACACTTGAAAAATCTGTGGTTTAGGCTATTTATCTCGGCAAAGATTGTTAATGAGGAGCCATTATGGCGAAAGAAGAACTTCTGGAAATGCGCGGCACCGTAACCGAATTACTGCCCAATGCCATGTTCCGTGTAAAACTTGAAAATGACCATGAAATCCTTGGCCATACCGCCGGCAAAATGCGCAAAAACCGTATTCGTGTTCTGGTGGGTGATGAGGTATTGGTTGAAATGACGCCATACGACCTGTCAAAGGGGCGCATCACTTACCGTTTTAAATAAATGCCAAACCTCATATTAGCCTCTGCCTCACCCCGAAGGCTGGATCTTCTGGCACAGATTGGCATCACCCCAAATCAAATTATCCCGGCGCATATTGACGAAAATCCGCACCCCGATGAACTCCCCCGTCATTTGTCCCATCGGCTGGCCATGGAAAAAGCCGCCGCCGTTGCAAGAAAGCAGCCAAAATTCTATATTCTAGCTGCGGATACGGTGGTGGCGCTGGGCAGGCGCATATTGGGCAAAGCCTCAACAATTGAGGAGGCGCGGAAATATCTCTGCCTTCTGTCCGGGCGCCGCCATAAAGTCTATAGCGGTATTTCCCTGATTACGCCACAGGGCAAACAAATTTCCCGCGTTGTAACAACCACCGTGATCTTCAAACGCCTGTCCTCTGCTGACCTTGATCATTACCTCAGCCACAATGAATGGCAGGGCAAGGCCGGGGCCTATGCCATACAGGGTCTAGCGGCACGGTTTGTCAAAGGCATCAACGGCTCCTACAGCAATGTGGTGGGCTTGCCCCTGTATGAGACCGCAAACATGCTTCAGGGAAATGGCTATGCCCTCTGAGATTCTGATTAATTCCGCCATCGGCGAAATCCGTCTTGCCCTTATGAAAGCAGGACAGCCCGTGGAAATCCGCCTGTACCGTGACCATGAACCCAGTCTGGTCGGCACCGTTCATTACGGGCGTGTGACGTCCTTGAGCAAAGAATTTCAGGCTGCTTTTATTGATCTGGGCCATGATATAACGGGGTTCCTGCCCCTCGCCCTGCTGCCAAAACGTCCCGGCGGCAAACCGAAAGACCTGACCACATTGCTCACTGAGGGTCAGAAAATCATTGTTCAGGTCACCGCCGATGCCACGGCTGACAAATCCGCCAAACTCACCGGTCGTGTTGAGATTATCAGCTCCGCTCTGATCCTGCATCCGTTCCGCGAAGGCGGGTTTATTTCCAGCCGGATCAAAGACCCCGCGCGCCGGGAAGAATTGAAAATCTTTGTCGGCACATTGAAGCTCAAGGGCATGGGACTTACTCTTCGGACCGAAGCACAGCATCTGTCCAATGAAGATATTACAAAGACGGCCAATCATCTGATCCGTCACTGGACAAGGGCCACAGAAAACCGGGACAAGAAGAAAGTTCCCTTCCTGCTGTCACAGGGTGGGGGCAGCCTTCTGCAAATCCTGCGACAATATGGCAGTGCCAGACATGACAAGATGATTTTTGACCAGCCGGCCATATTGAAAGAGGCTCAGAACTGGGCAAAAGAATTCGCCCCGGACCTGCTTGACCGGATGGCGCTTCACCGGGAAAGCCTTCCCCTGTTTGAATATTTCGGGGTTGAAGAAGAACTGGACCGTCTGTTTGATATAAGCATCCCCCTGCCCGGCGGCGCATGGATTACCATCGAGCAAACCGAGGCCATGGTTACGGTGGATGTTAATATGGGAAATGCCCGTCTGAGTAATGATCCGGCAAAACAGCGGCTGAAGATAAATTTTGAAGCGGCAAGGGAAATTTTCCGGCAAATCCGTCTGCGCGGAATTTCCGGCCTGATCGTCATTGATTTCATCAATATATCCGGCAAGTCTGAGGTGAGCAATCTATTGACCGTGATTGACAACCTGATACAGGATGACCCGCTACAGGTTCAGCGCAGCAGCCTATCTGCCTTTGGCCTGCTGGAACTGGCCCGCAAAACCAGCCATCTGGCTCTTGGACAGCAAATGCTGGCCCCCCCACTCCCCTCTCCGACAGTGGCTACAGCGGCGCTTGCCCTGCTGCGTCGGTCTGAGGGCGATGCGGCGGCAAAGCCCGGCATTCCCCTTACCGTCACGGCCGGATCAGAGGTCATAGCCTGGTTAAAAACACGACCGGAATTGCTGAATAAATTCACCCGGAGAACCGGAACTACACTCGACATTAAGGAAAAGTGAGCCATGGAAACGGCGGATAACAATGACCTTTGTCCCCTATGCAAGAAAAATTCCATAACGGCCAAATATCATCCTTTCTGCTCTGCTCGCTGCGCAGATGTGGATCTGGGCCGCTGGCTCAAGGGCAATTACGTCCTTCCCGGCGAAAAAGCCTATATTCTAAAGGCCGATGAGACATAATAAACTGTTGATTACTGCTGGGAAATGATGGTTTTCATGATCTACCTATTTTTTTCAAACGAGGGCTGGACAGACCCGGTCTTTTTTTCTATAACCCACCCACCCACGCAAGTGGGCTCCTATACAGCCGCCGATGCCCGGGTAGCTCAGGGGTAGAGCAGCGGACTGAAAATCCGCGTGTCGGTGGTTCAAATCCGCCCCCGGGCACCATTGTTTTCAATGACTTAGCTGATTTAAGAACCTCCTAAAACCCTCTGAGGGACACTTGAGGGACAGTAGAATTCAATACATCTCAACAAGTCTCCTTAATACCCAATAAATATTTTTCCTATCCCGCCAATTCCTCAATATGTAACTGTCCAAATCCCGCATTCTTATTTTGCTCCATAAGCCATCTGTTAAGCTTATGAATATCAATGTACAGTTTTCGAGGCCCTTTTGCTATCACCGCCTCATGCAAGCCGTTAGTCCACCTAACCTTAAGCCAAGCATCGAGCTTTGAAGGCTTGATTCTTGATGTTGCAAGAATTTGTTTACGGGTTCTCAAGTTCAGGAAGTTGGACACTTCGTCCTTATCTTGTGACAGCCAACAATTAAAATTTAAAACATCAATAAATAAACTACCCCCTATCTCCACTACAGCCATGCGAAGCCCGTTTTTATTACGATGAAATAGCCAATAACGTAGACAGCTATAGGTAAAGGCAGTTCCCGTTTCAACAATTGTGTCAACAGAAACTATGGTCGTATAGTTAAATGTTTTATTTATCCTTTTCATACAAACCAATCTATAGTTGTTATATAATACATATGACAACTATTAAAAAATATTTCCTGACATCAATCAGTTAAAGGATTATTGGCATGTCTAGACATCTCTTCCCTTTCATCAAATAAGGCAGAATTATATGTGGATAGAAGGTTTCTCATATGAGACTCTGCAATGTGCTGATACCTTTGGCTGGCAATGAGTGTCCGATGGTGAAGGGCTTCCATTATTTCACGCTGATTTGCGCCCATCATTGCTAAATAACTGGCTGTAGTGTGACGAACATCATGCCAAGCAAAATCTATTAAACCAGCTTCCCTTATGGCGCGCTGAATCCTTTTGCAAAAGTCATAAGGCGCTTTACCATCGGGGCGTACAAATACAAGAGGGTTATTGCTATCGCGGTCTTTGTACATTTGCATAAGTATTTTAAGAGGTTCGCCGGAAAGTGGTTTAGAGCGTGGCCTTGTATCCATTTTGGTTTTTTTTAAAATCAGGCATTTATGCCTCAAGTCAACAATAACAATTGGATGTGAAACCAAATCGTTATCTTCCCATGCCATGTGAGAAGCCTCTTTAGGTCTTAACCCTGTACCAAGCCTTATAATAAAAAGGTTATATGCCCATTCTGGTTTATATTTGTAAAAGGCATAAAAAAACTGATGTTGAAACGCCTCCATTAGTCTAGGCAGCTCATAGGCTCTTGGGAAAGCCGTTGGAACCGCGACTCTTTCTGCGTCAGAGAGACCATCCCAATGACGAGGCGATTTTTCGCCCGGCCATAGGTGATAATAATCAGAAAGAAATCGAATTCTTTCGTTATCAACTTTTGGCTTTTTCACACGCATCATGGGGTTTTCTGAAATCCAGCCCCATTCATCACAAGCAATAGTTAAAACAGCCGAAAAATAAAGAAGATATTTTTGAATTGTTCGCGGGCTTCTTAATAATGGCCGCCCATATTCGTCATATAGCGGAACAGTATCTTCGCTCCCTTTTACCCTCCCTAATTTTGGAGAGGTTGCAAGCTTGTTGCGACAATCAACAAGATCAAATGGGGTAATGGTATGTAAATAACGACTACCAAGTTCTTTCTTCCACCATAGAATATTTGCTTTAATTGAGGAAAAACTAGCATAGTTTTTTGAATATTCACGAATATATCGATCAATCGTATCTGCAACAGTATGCTTATTATTGTCTGGCAAACCTGCGGCTTGTCTTTGAGATGCATATTCCATCTGGAGTGCCCACTCCTTAGCATCGGTTTTTCTGTTAAAGCATTTTGCACGATTTTTCGACCCGCTTACACGTACCTCTACGAGATATTTAGTTTTCCCAGTCTTTATTTTGTAACTCCTGATATATGCCATTCATTTTAGCCTCCATTGTTGTGGTTCTAAATTTATGTTAGTATTCATAAGTGCCAGATTTGCTCTGACCCTTATTTAGATTCTATTCGGAATATACACGGAGTCCCATTTAATAATGCCTCCCAAAATGCAACATTATTTCCTGAAATATAAAACCGTCAGCTTTTAAGTTATTGATTTAACAATACTTTGATGGAACAGTGTTTTTGAATATTGTATACGAGGTTGGTTGAAAATCCTTGTGTCGGCGGTTCGAGCCCGCCTCTGACCACCACTAAAAAAGCCCTGTTTTCAGGGCTTTTTTGATAACAATAATTTTTCAAACATTGCTAAAATTTGCTTCTATTCGCAATATACACGGAGTGCCAAATTTTTTATTGAATTTTGCCTAAATGTTAAGCAATGCTATCTGAAAGGTATGATGTATACGTAAAGTATTGATATATTGAATACAATCATCCTCCGCAAGGGCAAAATATACCTGTTTTCAGCCATTTTGAGTTTTTGCAAATTCGCCCCAAATTTGCCCCTTCAAATACCACCTATTTAGCGCCCATCCATAAAACAATATGTATTGAAATGGAAAGGGTGCGGTCATGTTGATGATAATAGTAAGTATAGTGGCGCTGCCGATTGTTGGCGTAATTGCTTGGTTATGGTGGTTTGTGGAGCATGGGTTTTACAGCGTTGATATGCTTTTTGTCGTGGCGGGGCTGTACCTAGCAGGGGCGGGTTTTATGTTTTGTGCCGCACGGCTTTGGAAGTGGGTGCAGGACATGCGCACCAGCATTTTAGGCACAGCGCGTTTTGCAGGGCTGCGGGAGGCAAAAGAATTTGGGCTTTTGTCGCGCCGTGGTGTTTTGCTCGGTAAACAGGGCGGGCAGTATTTACGTTTTAACGGTGCTGGGCATCTCATGACCATCAGTCGCACCCGTGGCGGCAAAGGGGTGAGTGCGGTCATCCCCAATTTGCTCGACCATAAAGGCTCGGTCTTTTGCATTGATATTAAGGGCGAGAATTATGCCCTGACTTTCAATGAGCGTAAAAAGTACGGCAACGTTTACGCAATAGCTCCTTTTGAAAAGTTTTCTGCTCATATCAATCCGCTCGACTTTATTCGCCTTGGCCACAATGAGCTTGATGATGTGGCACTGATTGCGGAGCTTATCGTAACGCCATCAGGCGGTGATAATGGTTTTTGGGAACGTGAGGCCAAGAGCCTGCTCGTGGGGCTCATATGCTACGTGGTAAGGCACGGTGAGCGTAAAAACAAAAACCTTGCTGAGGTGCGCCGCTTGTTGACCCTATCGCCTGATAAGCTTGATGAACTTCTTGAAGAAATGGCCGTTGCTAAAGAGTGGTGGATACGGCGTACCGCCAATACTTTTATGCAAAAGGCCGATAAAGAACGCAGCGGCGTTATCTCAACCGCGCAAGGCCATACGCGCTTTTTGGATAGCGAGAGGGTACAGGAAGTCACTGCAACAAGTGATTTTAGCTTCACGGCTTTAAAACATGAGATAACGAGCGTATATCTGATTATCCCGCCCCATCAAATGGCGGTTTATAAGCCCTTTATGCGGCTTATGGTGGGGCTTGCTCAAGCTTGCATGACGCAGGTTAAGCTTAAAACGCAACACGAAGTTTTGTTCTTGCTTGATGAGTTTCCAAGCCTTGGCAAAATGCCCGTGGGCGGCTTTGCTTACCTTGCAGGCTACGGCGTTAAGCTGTGGGCGTTTACTCAAAGTATAGCGCAATTAGAAGCGGTTTACGGCAAGATGGCGCAGGGGATTCTATCAAACTGCGCGGTGACGCAAATGTGGTCGGTTGCCCCCGCCGATGTGGATACAGCGGAGCGCATATCGCGAACTTTGGGCGAGAAAACAGTGCGCACTTTTAGCCGTTCTCGCAGTAGTAATTTGCCAATTGCTGCGTTGCACAAAAACTACTCTGAAAGCGAAACCCGCGCCACGCGCCGCTTGCTCACTGCCGATGAAATCCTCTGCCTGCCAAAACACACGATGCTGCTTATGATCGCCGATTCACGACCATACCTTGCAAAACGCATCGTTTACTACCAAGATAGGCGCTTTGCTGGCCGCTATGGCGATTGGCAGGGTTGAGGGGAGAAACTTTCATGGTCAAACCATCAAAAATCAAAGATCAACCACGTAAGATACGCAAGTATATGTATCTTACGACCGAGGAAGCGGTGCGGTTTGAAGAAACTGCCGCCATGTCTGGTTTGGCTGAATCTGTTTTTTTGAGGCGTTTAGCGCTGGCCAAGGAAATTCGTCCTAAAAAAGCACGGCAAGCACAAAACCTTGTGTTTGAGCTTTCAAAAACCATGGCTGAGCTAAACCGCGTTGGTAATAATCTCAACCAGCTTGCCTATCAGGCTAATTTAAAGGGTTACATACAGGATGTGGCAAATCTTGAAGCTTATCTGTCCGAACTTCGTCTTGTTGTGGAGGAAATCGGCGAAACCATAAAGCGCGTGTAGCCAATGATTGCCAACGAAATAGCCCTTACAGCCAGTTTTAAAGATAATGTGAATTATAATCTTTACGGTGTTAATTGTCATGCAAAAGTGCCCCACTTAGGTTGGGATTTGCATTTAAAATTGCCCCACCTAATTTGTTAACATCCATGTTTATTTAAACATGGAG
>NVTJ01000011.1 GCA_002401545.1 Alphaproteobacteria bacterium | reverse complement strand
GATGGCGGGCGGTTCCGACAATATTATAGGCAATAAGATGGGGCAGGTGGCTGGTGATGGCCAGAACCATATCATGATGTTCCGGCGTCATATATTCTATTTTACTGCCCAGGGCCTGCCAGAATTTTTCCAGCTTTTTGAGCCTATGGGGGTCGACGTCTTCGGGTGGGGTCAGGATACACCAGCGGCCGGTGAACAGGTTGGCAAATCCCGCGTCCGGCCCTGACTGCTCGGTTCCGGCTACGGGATGGCCGGGAATCAGGTGGCAGTCTTCGCGCATGAAAGGGGACAGGGATTTGGCCACACTGGCCTTCACTGACCCTACATCGGTCAAAATAGCACCGGGTTTCATTTCGGGGCAGATGATCCTGCCAATATCGCCGTAAGTCCCAACGGGTGTGGCCAGGATGACAAGGTCGGAGTTTTTCACGGCCTTAGCCGGATCAGTGCCCATGTCATCAACCAGCTTCAGTCGCAAAGCCGTCGCGCAGTGGGCTTCATTGCTATCACATCCTGTCAGCCGGTCTGCCACGTTGTTTTCCCGAACAGCCCTGGCGATGGAGGAGCCAATCAGGCCCATGCCTATGATGGTAATTTGTTCAAATACAGCCATATCTATTGTTCCAGAAATTCTTTCAGCAGGCGGATCACTTCCCGGTTCTGCGCCGAAGTGCCAATGGTCAGGCGCAAATAACTCCCCAACCCGCTCTGTGGCAGCCAGCGTAGAATATAGCCCCTTTTCAGCAGGAAGTCATTGGCTGCTTCGGCTGATTTATCGCCATTGCCCGGAAAGCGGATTAAGATGAAGTTGGTGACACTGGGAATAGGCTCCAGCCCCATTTTCTTAAGCTCAGTCGTTAGAAAGTCCAGAGATGCTCTGTTATGGGCGCGGGCCGCATCCTCAAATTCAACATCTTTAAGCGCGGCCACGCCGGCAACCTGGGTGACTGAGGGGACATTGAAAGGATCGCGGATGCTATCGAGTATGGTGGCTATTTCCGGACAGGCATAGCCCCAGCCCAGACGCAATGCCGCCAGGCCATACAGTTTCGAAAATGTCCGGGTCATCAGGACATTGCGGGATTTTTGTACCAGAGCAATGCCGGCCTGATAATCTTCTGCCGTGACAAATTCAGCATAGGCACTGTCCAGCACCAACAGGATATCACCGGGAATATTCCGCCATAAACGCTCCACTTCTGCGGCGGGGATATAGGTGCCGGTGGGGTTGTTGGGATTGGCCAGAAATATGATCCGGGTCCGGTCTGTTACGGCTTTGATGATATTATCCACATTGGTGGTATAGTCGGTATCATCCACTTCCACAGGCACGCCGCCAAAGCTTTTCGCGGCGATGGGATACATCATAAAGCTATGCCTGCTGAAGATCACCTCATCGCCCGGTGCCAGATAAGCCCGGCAGGCAAGTTTGAGGATTTCGTCCGAGCCAATGCCACAGATGATCTGCTCAGGCTCAATATCATATTTTTCGGATAACGCCGCCCGCAGGTCATGGTAAGAGGCATCCGGGTAGCGGTGCAGGGTCTTGGCCTCGGCCAGATAGGCCTGTACGGCCATCGGGCTTGGCCCCAGCGCACTTTCATTGGACGAAAGCTTGACGGCTTTGCCACTGCCCTCCACCTGGGATTTTCCCCCCACATAGACGTCAAGTTTTTTTATCCACGGCCGCGGTTCCAGTCCAGTCATGATATTTTCCTCATTATGCTTCTTCTCCGCATTATATTTATCTGATGCAAATTTCAACTGTTCTTTTGTCAGATAATGATTATGTTGTTTTCTATGGATGAGAAAACGGACGCAGAAACAGACGATGATGGCCTTGCCGAGGTGGTGACACTGGGGCGGGATAATCCGTTGCGGCTTGATTCCGGCAAGGTGATCGGGCCTTTCGAGGTGGCTTATAAATGCTGGGGGAAATTGAACCGTGACCGGAGTAATGTAATTCTTGTCTGTCATGCCCTGACCGGTGATCATTATGTGCGGGGGATTAATCCGATCACCGGCAAGCGCGGCTGGTGGGAAAATATGGTCGGCGGGGGCAAACCTGTGGATACGGATATTTATTATGTGATCTGTATCAATGTGCTTGGCTCTTGTGCCGGGACCACGGGGCCGGCCTCTCCCAATCCCGAAACCGGCAAGGCTTACGGCCTTGATTTTCCGGTGATCACCATTGGCGATATGGTGCGCACGCAGGCTATGCTGCTTGATCACCTGGGTATTGAGACGCTGTTTTCGGTCATTGGCGGTTCCATGGGGGGGATGCAGGCTTTACAATGGGCGGTGGATTACCCGGACCGGGTGAGGACGGCCATCGCCATTGCCACCACCTGGCGTCATTCGGCCCAGAATATTGCCTTTCATGAAGTGGGACGACAAGCGATCATGGCGGATGCTAACTGGAACCATGGACGTTATCTTGATCATAAGGAACGGCCTCATGCCGGTCTTGCCGTGGCGCGCATGGCGGCTCATATCACCTATATGTCGGAAAGCGGCCTGACCAGCCGGTTTGGGCGCTCTCTTCAGGACCGGGACAGGCTTGCCTTTGGCTTTGATGCGGATTTCCAGATCGAAAGTTATCTGCGCCATCAGGGTATATCCTTTGTCGACCGTTTTGATGCCAACAGTTATCTTTATATCACCCGCGCCATGGATTATTATGATCTGAGTGCGCCTCATGACGGGGTGCTGGCAAAAGCGTTTCAGGGCACAAAAACCCGCTTTTGTGTGGTGTCCTTCACCTCGGACTGGCTCTATACTACGGACGAGAGCCGTCATATGGTGCGGTCCCTGAACGCGGCCAGCGCGCGGGTCAGTTTTGCCGATATTGATATGGACAAGGGTCATGACAGTTTCCTGCTTGAGGGGGGGGAGATGGACGGAGTTGTGCGCGGCTTCCTCAATTCGGAAGCAGATGTTATGGCGGAGGAACTGTCATGAATGCACAGGAAGCAAGAGCCTCTGACATCCGGGTGGATCTGCTGGAAATCGCCCGGATCATTACACCGGGGTCGACCGTATTGGATGTGGGCTGCGGTGATGGCAGCCTGCTGGATTATCTGGTGCGGGAAAGGCAGGTGGACGGGCGCGGCATTGAGCTTAGCGCACAGGGTGTCAACAGTTCCATTGCCAAGGGGCTTTCGGTCGTTCAGGGCAATGCGGAAGAGGATATTGATTTTTATCCTGACCAGTCATTTGATTATGTGATCCTGAGCCAGACCCTGCAGGCCATGAAAAGGCCTGACCGGATGCTGGAACAGTTGCTGCGTGTGGGGCGCAAAGCCATTGTGTCCTTTCCCAATTTTGGCCATTGGAAGGTGCGGCTGAATCTTGGGCTGCTGGGGACAATGCCGGTAAACAGGACATTGGATCATCCGTGGTATTCCACCCCAAATATTCATTTCTGCACCATCCGGGATTTTGTCAATCTTTGTAAACAGATGGATATACATATCGAAACGACCATGGCCATAGATGCCAGAGGACACCGGATGTCATTTGCCAATCTGTTTCTGGCTAATTTCTTAGCCACACAGGGCATGTATGTGATTACCAGAAAATAAAATAGTTAAAAATCATACTGCAATCCGGCACGGGCGACCGTGTCGGTTTTTTTGCGGCCAAGCGGGGCATCCTGATCATACATGATATCGTAAGAGAATTTGCTGCTGAGCGATCCGTTGATTTTGACGGTCAGGTCGCTTTTGCTTTCAATGACATTTTTATCGCCGTAATAGGCAGTGGTGATGTTGGCAAGTTCACTGCGGTCATTGATGGTCCAACTGAAAAGGCTGCTGGCAAAGGCATTAAAGCTTGAGTTATATCCTTCACCGGGCAGGTCTCTGGTAAACAGGATACTTGGGCCGGCTTCCAGTTTCCAGCTATAGCTGTCATTGCGGATGACCGGGTAACCGATACCGAAGGCTGTGGTAATCCGTTCGCGAAAGGGGCCGAATTTGTCATTTTCATATCCGGCAAAGCTGGTAATATATAATTTTTCCGTGAAATCATAATCCAGCTTATAGCCAAACCCCCATCTTTGCTTGTCAGTGGCACCATCGTTTTTATTCAGGTCAAAGAAACCGTCAAGGGTATGGTGGTATTTGCCTGAATCCCGGTGCAGCTTGCCAGCCAGGCCAAGGGATTGCTGACTGGTATTGCCGGAGGAACGCAGGAAATTAAGTTCGACTTCCCCGTCCCAGCCGCGCAAACTGAAATATCCCGGGGTCGGCACGGCGGGCCTTTCAGGCTCTTTTGGTTTTAGTCGGGCGACAAGTTCTTCAATATCCTTTGTGGCGGCGGGATTGGCGGCAATGGCAAGCTCCGCCACCAGATCAAGGTTTTTCCCGTCATTTCTTTCCGCCGCCATAATCAACAGATTCATAATATCCGGTGATATCTGGGCCTGTGCTATGGAGAAAAAAGATATAAGACAGGAAATAACAGCCACCGATGTGGTTGTTTTTAAGAAGAAAGGCATTTATTTTGCTCTTTGAATTATGGCACCTGATTAAAAGTCAAATGAAAGGTTATGGGAATACTGCGGCTGATAGATGGCAACTTTGCCAGTTTTTTTAACTTTTCAAGGCCGGAAAGTAAATTAAATTTTTCCACATCAAGGAAAATAAATTCGCCGGGGATGACGACAACGGTATTTTCCGTCAGCCTCAGGATGACAAGTTCGGCCTCAATGGTTTGTCCCATGCCATGCAGATCAAAGTCGAAGGCCACATCAAAAGACCGCTGGCCACCGACTTTCAGGCCGTCAAGTTTGTTCATATCAATCTGACCGCTCAGGGTTGCCACGGGGAATTCCTTTATCTGGAAGAAGAATTCTTTCATGCGGGCGTTGCGAATATCAACCCATGTTTCCACGCTGGCAAGGTCAATCAACAGCGTGATTTCTCCCTTGTCTGTAATCCGGCCTTCCATGCTCTGAAAATGATTATTTTCGCCAATGCTGCCTTTTTTGATTGAGGCATAGGAAAGCTGTGAATTTTCCATATCCAATATCCAGTCGGCTCGGGCGCTGCCCATGGTCAGAAGAAGGATGCCAAATACTGAAATTAATTTTATGATTGCCATGATGAATTCCCTGAGTGATGAAAAAGGCCAGCAGGATTCCCTGCTGGCCTATATAATAACGCGGTGCGCTAAATTTTTCAGCTATAAAATTTTTCTTGTCTGGCGGCTTTGTCGCGCAGCATTTTCGGCACGGCAAATCCGACACCGTATTTCTGGGTGAGGCTGTCACATTCGGCGGCGAATTTCGCCACGCCAATGGTATCAACCATGCTTAAGGGACCGCCGGTCCAGGGGGCAAAACCCCAGCCGAATATGGCACCAATATCAGCATCTTCCGGGGCCGTCAGCACGCCTTCCTCATAGCAGCGGATAACCTCGATCGCCTGACGATACAGAAGACGGTTGGTGACCTCTTCGGCGCTGGGCTGATTTTCTGCCAGCGGGAAATGCCCGGCAAGGCCAGACCAGAGATGCTTGGTGCCGCCTTCGGGATATTCATACCAGCCGTGGCCGTTTTTCTTACCTTTGCGGTCCAGTTCCAGATACATTTTTTCAATGACCGCATCGGCAGGCTGTTCAATATAGGCATCGCCAAGGCCTTTCTTGGTGGCCAGCCCCACATGATAGCTCAGTTCAATGCTGACCTCGTCCCCAACCGCGAATGGTCCAACGGCCATGCCGCTGAAGACACCGCAGTTTTCAATCAGTGCCGGGGCAACGCCCTCGGCCAGCATATTGACGGCTTCGGTGACATAGGTGCCAAAGCAGCGGCTGGTGTAAAAACCGCGACTGTCATTGACTACGATTGGGGTTTTGCGGATCTGCTTGACATAATCAAGGGCCTTGGCCAGAGCCAGATCGCCGGTTTTCTCGCCCATAATAATTTCCACCAATGGCATTTTATCCACAGGGGAGAAGAAATGAATACCGATAAACTGGCTCTCATCGCGGGAAGCTTTGGCAAGCCCCGTGATCGGCAGGGTCGACGTGTTGGAGGCATAAATGCAGTCTGTGCCGACTACGGCTTCCACCTTGGCGGTAACATCTGCCTTGACAGCCACATCTTCAAGCACCGCTTCAATGATCAGGTCGCAACCTTCGAGGTCGGCATAATCAGTGGTCGGTTTGATCAGGGACAGGATGCCATCGGCCTTTTCCTGTGTCATTTTCTTGCGTTTGACCCGTTTCGTCAACAGTCCTTCAGAATAGGCTTTGCCTTTTTCAGCAAATGCCATCTCCCGGTCCAGAAGAACCACCTCGATCCCCGCCATGGCGGAGACAAAGGCAATGCCCGCGCCCATCATGCCCGCGCCCAGCATACCAAGTTTTTTGGTTTTCATGGGTGGCACATCTTTCGGACGGCGGATACCTTTTTCGGCAGCCTGCTTGTTGATGAACAGGGTGCGGATCATATTGGGGGCCACATCGCCTTGCAAAAGGGTGGCAAAATATTTGCTTTCAATGCGGATGGCGCTGTCCATGGGCAACTGGTGGCCCTCATAAACACAGGACAATATTGCCAAGGCGGCGGGATAATTGCCTTTGGTTTCTTTCTGGACCATGGCCTGTGCGCCCATGAAAGTCTGGGCGATACCGGGGTTAAACGCCCCCTGTCCACCGGGAACCTTGAAGCGTTTCTCGTCCCACGGCTGCACCACCTTGCCACCGCCCGTAATCCAGGCTTTGGCTTTGGCGACAATATCTTCCAGCGGCGCAATTTCATGAACCACATTGTTAGCCAATGCATTTTTCGGGTTCATGTTTTTACCCTGAAGCAGGAACGGCAGAGCAGGCTGCACGCCCATCAGGCGTGGCAGACGCTGGGTGCCACCGGCACCGGGAAGAAGTCCCACCATAACCTCGGGGAAGCCCAGAGTGATTTTTGGATTATCCGCCACAACCCGGTAATGACAGGCGAGGCAGATTTCCAGGCCCCCGCCAAGGGCAAGACCATTGATGGCCGCCGCAAAGGGCTTGCCACAGGTTTCCATATTCCGCAGGATGCCATTCATTCTATAGGCGGCCTGATAAATTTCTTCGGCAGGTTTATTTTCAATATTGTCGGTCATGCCGAGCAGCATATCAAGGTCGGCCCCGGCGACAAATGAACCGGTCTTGCCAGAGGTAATCACCGCACCTTTGATGGCGTCATCCCCCGCAATCTTCGTGACCAGATTTTCCAGTTCGTCCAGCAATTGTGCCGAAATGATATTCATGGATTTGCCCGGCAGATCTATTGTCAATAAGGCAATGCCATCCTGATCAAGCTCATGTTTAATAATTTCAGTCATTTATCTATTCCTTTTTATACACGCTCGATGATGGTTGCCGTGGCCATGCCGCCACCCACACAGAGGGAGGCCAAAGCCGTTGATTTGCCGGATCGTTCCATTTCTTCCAGAGCCGTGCCCAAAATCATCACACCGGTGGCGCCCAGTGGATGGCCCATGGCGATGGAACCGCCGTTTACATTCACATAGGATTGATCAAGGTCCAGTTCCTGAATGAAGCGCAGGGCAACGGCGGCAAAGGCCTCGTTGATTTCCCAGACGTCAATATCAGCTGTGGTCATACCTGCCCGCCTGAGGGCTTTCTTGGCAGACCTGCCGGGGCCGTCCAGCATAACAACAGGCTCGGAACCAATATCGGCGAAAGCAATAAATTTCGCTCGCGGTTTAAGGCCCATTTCCTCGCCCATTTTCTTGGTGCCGATGAGCATTCCGGCACTGCCGTCAACAATGCCACTGGCATTGCCGGCATGGTGAATATGGGTGATTTTTTCCACATGGGGGTATCTTTTCAGGGCGATACTGTCAAAACCGAACTCGCCCATATCGGCAAAGGAGGGTCTCAGTCCCGACAGAGATTCCATAGTGGCTTCGGGCCGCATATGCTCATCATGGTCAAGGACGGTCATGCCGAGCTTGTCTTTAATGACCACAAGAGACTTGTCAAAATGACCCTTGTCCCAGGCGGCTTTGGCACGTTGCTGGCTTTGCACAGCAAAAGCATCACAGTCTTCGCGGCTGAAACCGTAAAGATTGCCCATGAGGTCGGCACCGATACCCTGTGGGGCAAAACCAACCTCATAAGAGGTCTGCGGGTCAATGGCCCATGCGCCGCCATCAGACCCCATGGGAACCCGTGACATGGCCTCAGCCCCGCTGCCGATGATCAGGTCAGCCTGTCCGGCCATGACCCGTGCGGCGGCATAGTTGGCGGCAACAAGTCCGGAGGAACAGAAGCGGTCAACCTGCAGGCCCGGCACATGATGGCCGTAACCGGCCTGTATCCCGGCGAAGCGCGGCATAACGGAGCCCTGTTCCGCAACCGGCGCCACAATCCCGGTGATGATGTCATCAATGAGCTTGGGGTCAAAATTGGTCCGGTCTTTGAGGGCTTTGAGAATCTGTGTCAACAGGTCAATGGGCGTTACCTCATGAAGGCTGCCATTGGCCTTGCCCCGGCCACGCGGGGTTTTGACATAATCATAAATATAAGCATCGGTCATTTATCTATATCCTTCTAGAATGATTGGGCGTCGAGGGCCATAACACTATCAGCACCGGCTTCGATTTTAACTTTAAGGGATGATGTTTCGGGCAGCATATGACCATAGAAAAAGTCTGCTGTGATCAGTTTATTTTCCAGAAATGTCTTGTCGCCTTCGTCTGCGGCCAGCATTTCGGAGGCTTTCTTTGCCATGTCGGCCCAGAAATAGGCCATGGTCACCAGCGCCATCAGGTTCAGGTAATAATGAGCGCCTGATCCGGCATTATTGGGGTTTGACATGCCATTCTGCATCAGCCACATGCTGGCGGCCTGCAGGCGGCCAAGGGCTTTTTCCAGAAGGGGAATATATTTGCCGAGACTTTCGGTAGATTTATTGTCGTCAATGAACGTCTGGATCATGTCAAAATAGGCGCGGATTGCCGCCCCGCCATTGGCCGGCAGCTTGCGGCCGATCAGGTCCATGGCCTGAATGCCGTTGGTGCCTTCATAGATGGGAGCAATGCGGCTGTCGCGCAAAAACTGTTCCATGCCCCATTCGCGGATATAACCATGACCGCCAAAACATTGCAGCGCCCGGCTCGCGGCCTTGACCCCCTGATCGGTCAGGTAGGATTTCAGCACCGGGGTAATCAGGGCGAGCAGTTCTTCGGCTTTTTCCCGTTCGGCCTCATCGGGATGTTCGCGGGTGGTATCCACCAGAATTCCGGCCCAGATTGACATGGCGCGGCTGCCTTCAATGAAGGCCCGGTTGGTCATCAGCATCCGGCGCACATCGGGATGGACCATGATCGGGTCGGCTTTATCTTCGGGGTTTTTCGGCCCGGTAAGGGCGCGGCCCTGAATACGGTCATTGGCATAGGCGACCGCATTCTGGTTGGCGACCTCGGCAATGGCCAGCCCCTGAATGGCGACACCCAGACGGGCCTCATTCATCATGGTGAACATGGCTTTCATGCCTTTATGTTCTCCGCCCAGAAGGTAACCTGTGGCTTCGTCATAATTCATCACGCAGGTGGAGTTGGAATGGATACCCATCTTTTCTTCCAGAGAACCACAGGACACATTGTTATTTTCACCAACAGAACCGTCTTCGTTGATCTTGTTACGGGGGACGATGAACAGGCTGATGCCTTTCACGCCTTCCGGGGCGCCGTTGATGCGCGCCAGCACCAGATGAATGATGTTTTCGGTCAGGTCATGATCGCCGGCAGAGATGAAAATCTTGGTGCCGGTGATTTTATAGCTGCCGTCTTCCTGTGGCGCGGCTTTGGTGCGCATAAGCCCTAAATCGGTGCCACAATGTGGCTCGGTCAAATTCATGGTGCCGGTCCATTCGGCGGAATACATTTTCGGAAGATATAAATCTTTTTGCGCGTCCGTACCCCAGGCATAGATGGATTCTGTCGCCCCCTTGGTCAGGCCCGGATACATGGCAAATCCCCAGTTGGCGGAAACCATAATCTCATTGAGGATCAATCCCAAAGTCTGTGGCAATCCCTGACCGCCGTATTTTTCATCACCGGTCATCCCCTGCCAGCCGCCTTCCACATATTGATTGTAGGCGCTCTTGAAACCGTCGGGGGTGATGACCTTGCCATCCTCAAGCCGACATCCCTGTTGGTCGCCGGAAAGGTTCAACGGCTGAAAAACGCCTTCGTTAATCTTTGCCGCCTCATCCAGAATGGCATCCAGAAGGTCTGGCGTTGCTTCGGCAAAGGCCGGTATATTATTATATTGCTGTAGATTAAAATAGTCATGCAACAGGAATTTGATGTCCTTCAGCGGGGCGGAATAAGTGGGCATGGATGATATCTCCTGATGTTAAATTTTTGCATTATCCTGGTCGGGATAGGGTTTCCAGTTTTTAAACATTTCAATAATTTTCCTGAGTTCTTTCAAGGTCTCGTCAATATCTTTCTTCTGTCTCTCCAGGGTTTCAATTCTTGCTTGGCAATTTTGTAGGCCCAGCTCCCGCTGTTTGACCTTGCCGCCTTCCAGATAATAGAGATCCAGAAGTTTTCCCATGTCGGAAATTGTGAAGCCGACCCGCTTTCCCCTGAGTATCCAGGCCAGTCTGGCGCGGTCCTTTTTGGAATATATGCGGGTTTGTCCATTTCGTGAGGGGGCTATCAGTTTTTGGTCTTCATAGAAGCGCAAAGTCCGGGGGGTGATGTTAAATTCTTCTGAAAGTTCAGAAATGCTGTAAGTTTTTTCGGTCATTATATTCCACAATTATGACCGAATATTTGGTCATTATTACATTAACTGCAACCTTACAGACCCGCACAACAGAGGGTGGCAGATTTAAGAATCAATAGAGATATAATACTTGACCTTTACGTAAAGGTCAAGTAAAAATAAACAGTCGTTTGAAAACTATTAAATAGTATCATTAGACGGCGAATTTGTTTAGGGTAAACTTAGGGTATCAATTCGCACTCTCAACCAATGACTGAATAATAACTGACATGCAGATTTACCTGCCTATTGCTGAAATGTCGATCAACATCTTTTTGCTTCTGGCGATGAGCGGGGGGGTTGGTTTTCTATCGGGCATGTTCGGTGTGGGTGGGGGCTTTTTGATGACGCCCTTGCTTATTTTCGTGGGAATTCCCCCTGCGGTTGCAGTGGCGACGGGGGCTAATCAGATCACTGCTGCATCTGTTTCCGGTGCGATTGCTCATGGCAGGCGCGGCGGAATAGATTATAAAATGGGTTTGGTTCTCATCATTGGTGGTACCATAGGCTCTTATTTTGGAGCCATGATATTCACAGTTCTTAAGGCTACGGGTCAGGTTGATCTGATGATTTCGCTGGCTTACGTTGTGTTCCTTGGCAGCATTGGGGGGATGATGTTTGTGGAAACTGTGGGCAGTATTCTACGCAATCGGCGGGGGGATGCGACAAAAGCCGGACGGCGGCGGCGAACCTGGATTGATGCCCTGCCCTTCAAGATGCGGTTTCGTACCTCTAAAATGTATGTTAGTGCCATAATGCCATTAGCTATAGGTGGGCTGGTGGGTATATTGTCGGCGATTATGGGGGTTGGTGGTGGCTTTATCATGGTGCCAGCCATGATCTATCTGTTGCATATGCCCATTAAGGTGGTGATCGGCACATCCCTGTTCCAGATTACTTTTGTCACCGCCAGCGTTACTTTTCTGCATTCGGTCAATACCCAGACCGTTGATGTGGTGCTGGCCCTGATTTTGCTGATCGGGGCAGTGATCGGGGCGCAGGCCGGGGCGCGGGTTGGCTTGAGGTTGAAGGGGGAACAGCTCAGGATTCTGCTGGCCATGATGGTGTTGGTGGTCTGTGCCAAAATGGCTGTTGATCTGGTGGTGGAACCCGCCGAGCATTATTCGGTGACACCTGTGGAGGTTATTCATTGACAGGGTTGATCCGATATTTATTTCTAGGCTGTCTGTGGGGGTGCTCATTCATTCAGGTCGCCCAGGCGGAACGCATGGTGACAGACCTGTCCAGCCATATTATTGAAATCACCTCTGAGTTTTCCGGAACGGAACTTTTAATTTTCGGGGCTATAGAACGTGGTATTCCCCAGGGTGACGGCGGGCATGCTGTTGCCATTGAGGGGTTGGATTATGATATTATTGTTGTGGTGCAAAGTGCGCGCCATGACATGATTGTCCGGCGCAAGGAACAAATCGGCCCCATATGGGCCAACAGGGATTTCAGGACGCTTAGGAATGTTCAGGGCTATTACGCGATCACCACAACCAGGCCGCTTGACCTGATTCTTTCCGAAGAGAAATTGAACAGGCTGGAGGCTGGACTGGAACAACTTGAAATTGAATTCATCGAATCCACAACGCCAGCGGAAAAAAAGGCCTTCCGGGCCGGTTTTATCCGTAATATGAAGGCCAAAAAACTATATTACCAGCAGGAAGGCACCATCAGTATACTGGATGGTATCCTGTTTCGGGCCATACTGGAATTTCCGGCCAACATGCCGGTGGGGGATTATCAGGTGGATGTCCATTTGATCCGGGACGGCGAGCTGCTTCTCAGCGAGCGTTCGCCGCTGGAAGTGGGTAAGGCGGGTCTGGAAAGACTCATTTTTAAATTTGCTCATGAATATCCACCCCTATACGGTATTATGGCGATCCTGGTCGCCCTGTTTGCCGGATGGCTGGGCGGTTTTCTGTCGAAAAAATTGAGCGGATAACAACCTTGTGATATAAAATTCCTTGCGGTTTTTATCAGAGACATTAAAAAGAAAATCATGGATAGTATTGAAGTCTCATATTTACTCGCCGCCCTTAGCGGCATGTTCAGTTTCCTGTCACCTTGCGTATTGCCGCTGGTGCCGGCCTATATCTGTTTTATCACCGGCAACAGTTATCAGGATGTGCGCGAAGGCGACAAAATAGCAAAATGGGCCATGTTCTGGCCAGCAGTTGCCTTTGTGTTGGGTTTCTCGACTGTTTTTATTGCTCTTGGGGCCGGGGCTTCGGCGGTTCAAGGGGTTCTGCAGGAATATAAAGAAGTTTTTGCCAAAATTTCCGGGGTTATGATCATGATCCTCGGGCTTCATTTTGCGGGGGTGATAAAATTATCCTTTTTATACAAGGAGGCCCGCTTTCAGACCGGCGGGGAACAAAAAGGGCTGGTGGGGGCCTATATCATCGGTCTGGCCTTTGCCTTTGGCTGGACGCCCTGCATTGGTCCTATCCTTGCGACCATCCTTACCCTGGCGGCAACCCAGGAACATTTTTCCCAGGGCGTCGCGCTGCTGGCGGTATACTCATTGGGGCTTGGGGTGCCTTTCATTATAGCATCCGTGGCGATCAACGGTTTCTTGCGGGCTTCGGGACGGGTGAAAAAGCACCTGCGTACCATAGAGCTTGTTATTGGGGTTTTGCTGATCGTGACCGGGCTGGCCATTTTTACCGGCTCTTTGCAAAATCTGGGTTTTTATTTGATTGAAGCCTTGCCGTGGTTGGCTGAAATCGGGTAATTTTCCATAGATTTTCCTCTTTGAAAAAAAAGCCCCGGTGAAATCTGATAACTTCACCGAGGCAGTCAGGCAGATGAAAGGTCATGGTAGGGACCTTTCAAGGGATTTACAAAAAAACACAACCTATAAGTTCATAGTAGGGTTATTATTATAAAAAACAACTAAAATTTAGTTAAGAGTTCTATTCGTAGTTGAAAAAAGATTATTCAGAATACAATAAAGTTCTTTCCACAGGAATATGCCCTCTGGATTATTATTTTCAATCATCTGATCCAGCATCAATTCGGCATAGGCAACCCCCTTGATACCGTGGCGGATAACAATGTCATTCGCGGCGATCTTCAGCAGGGGTTTTGGGTCCAGACCAAGTGAATTCATTTCTTCACAGATTTTTACAAATGAATTTCCGGCCTTGGGGGCATTCTTGGGGGCATTTTTTGATGTTTGCGGGGTCATGTTTTTTCTCCTTTGCCCGTATTCTATGCAAAAGACGCGCCACAGAACAAAAGAGCCCTGCCTTCGGTGTTACCTTGTTTTCCATTTGAATAACCGGCAGATAATGCATTTACTGGAAAAATTTGCCCATTGAGATATTTAAATTATGAGTGAAAAAATTTCTTCGGAATAATCATGTCGGCTGATTTTTTTTATGGCCATATGGGGTATTATTTTTGTAAAATCGTTAAAAACCACGTCAAAATCCGTATAGCTCAGGGGGGATTCAGAAATAATCAACCCGTCCAGCGTGACAGCAGATTGTTGAAGGCATGCTATGGCCGAGAGGGTATGGCTTAATGTTCCAAGGGCGGAACCGGTGACCAGCAAACAACGGCATTCAAGCCCCATGATCAGATCAAGGGTGGTATGATGATAAGTCAGCGGTGTCATGATACCGCCAACCCCTTCGATAAGGAGAAAATCTAGATCCTCTGTGGCCTGTTGCCGGCAAAAATCAGCTATATGATCCAGATTCAGTGGCTGTCCGGTATTTTCCGCCGCCAGATGGGGGGGTAGCGGGTCTTTAAAACGCCAGGGGGAGATATTATTTATATTCTTCAGGCCGGCTTCAAGGCCCATTGCCCGCAGCAGCAGGCCGCTGTCGCTCTGTTCCACAGCCTGTGGATCAAATCCGCTGATGACGGGTTTGATGGCCCGGACCGCCAGCCCCCGGTCCTGTAATTGCCGAAGCAACAGGCAGGTGACATAGGTTTTGCCAATATCCGTTCCGGTGCCACCGATGAAGACCGTGGTGGTCATCATATTATCCCGTGCTTTTTCAGCACCGTTGCCAAGGCGCGGATGTCACTCTTCTGATGACATGCCGAGAAAGTAAAACGCAGTCTTGCGGTGCCGGGCGCGACGGTTGGTGGCCGGATTCCGGTCACCAGAAAGCCCTCTTTCTCTAATATTTCAGCGAAATGCATGGTTTTGGCCGTAGGGCCGATAATGACCGGAACAATCGGGCTGTCCGGTTTTGGCAGCCTGGCAAGCTGTGCGAAGAGGCGGGCATTTTCCAGTGGCAGGCGGCAATAGTCATGGTCTGTTTCAATGATGTCCAGCGCGGCGAGGGCGGCGGCGGTGCTGGCCGGTGGCAGGGCCGTGGTATAGATCAGACTGCGGGCGCGGGTCTTGATCAGGTCAATCACCGGCCTGCTGGCGCAGAGATAACCACCGAAGCTGCCAAGGGCTTTTGACAGGGTTCCCATCTGCAACGGAATATGGGGAAGGGGATCAAACATATGACGGCTGCCTTTGCCATTTCCAATGACCCCCAGGCCATGGGCGTCATCACTCATCAGCCAGCAATTATTTTTATCTGCCAGAACACTCAACTCATCAAGGGGGGCCAGATCACCATCCATGCTGAAGACACCATCCGTCAGGATAAGGCCATTGCGGTGGCCTTTCCTTAACCTGCCAATCAGGTCACGCAAATGCGCCATGTCCTTATGGCGGTAGAAAACCATATGGGCCTGTGTCAGGCTGCTGCCGGCGCGAAGGCAGGCATGGCTGAACTCATCAATAAAAATAATATCCTGCGCCCCGGCCAGACTGGGGATGATGCCAATATTGGCGAGATAACCCGAACTGAAAACGCAGGCGTCCTCCGTCCCTTTCAGACGGGCCAGCCGCTGTTCCAGCTCGTTGATCAGGGGATGATTGCCGGTGATAAGCCGGGAGGCACCGCTGCCGGCACCGTATTGGTCAATGGCATTTTTTGCCGCCTGGGTGATTTTCGGGTGGTGGGTGAAATTCAGGTAATCATTGCAGCAGAAAGAAATCAGCGGCCTCTCCCCGCGAAGGGCATGTCCTTTTGCGGTGCGGGTCGTGACATGAATATGGCGTTTGAGACCCTGTTCTATGAGGGGCTTGAGCTTTTTTTCTGCGAAGGCATCAAGCGATGTCATTAACTTACCCTGTATATATTAAGCTGATCCTGAATTATGTTATCAGGGGGGGCATGTCAATCAAAGAGCAAAAAACTTGACTCTGGGGCCGTGGCCACTCATTTTAAGCCAAATTCAGCGAACTGGAGTGAATATGGCCGTGTCATCGGAACAATTATCGACCAATAACCCCTATGCGGACGGATTCCGTCACAATTGGACCAAACGGGAAATATTGGCATTTTTTGACCTGCCCATGATGGACCTTCTCTATAAAGCCCAGACCATTCACCGGGAGCATTTCGACCCCAATAAAATTCAGTTGTCGCAGCTGTGCAGCATCAAGACCGGCGGCTGCCCGGAAGACTGTAAATATTGCCCCCAGTCATCCCGTTACCAGACCGATGTAGATGCGGAACGGCTGATGGCGGTGGATGAGGTTTTGGCAGGGGCGCGTGCGGCCAAGGCCAATGGCGCAACCCGTTACTGTATGGGGGCGGCATGGCGTAGCCCCAAGGGCCGGGATATGGCGGCGGTCTGTGATATGATTGAGGGGGTGGCGGCCCTTGGCCTCGAATCCTGTATGACGCTGGGAATGCTGGACGGGGAACAGGCGGCGACTTTAAAACAGGCAGGTCTTGATTATTACAATCACAATGTGGACAGTTCACCGGAATATTATCAGGAGATTATCACCACGCGCACATATCAGGACCGTCTGGATACGCTGGAAAATGTGCGCAGTGCGGGGATTAATGTCTGTAGCGGCGGCATTGTCGGCATGGGCGAAAGCAAGGCGGACCGGGCCGGAATGTTGCAGACGCTGGCCAATCTGCCAGAGCATCCGGGCAGTGTGCCGATCAATATGTTGGTGCAGGTGGAGGGAACGCCGCTTTACGGGTCTGGACCTATGGACCCTTTTGATTTCATCCGTACCATCGCGGTGGCGCGCATCCTGATGCCGGCCTCATACGTACGTCTGTCGGCTGGCCGGGAAGCGATGAATGATGAAATGCAGGCATTATGTTTTCTGGCCGGGGCCAACAGTATTTTTTACGGTGAAAAACTGCTGACCACATCAAACCCGCTGCAGAATACGGATATGGATCTGTTTGCCCGTCTTGGTATCACCCCAGAAGGCCAGTGATGACCAAGGATTTACCGGACTGGTTCCGCGAAGGATACGGTAATATCTGGCTTCCCTATGCTCAGATGCAGACGGTGGGTGAGGCCCTGCCGGTGGTGGCGACCGACGGGGTCATGATAGAGCTTGCCGATGGCCGCAGGCTCATTGACGGCATTGCCTCATGGTGGACGGCCTGCCATGGCTATAACAATCCGCAAATGCAGGAAAAAATAATTGCCCAGGTCAAAAATATGTCCCATGTCATGCTCGGCGGGCTGGTTCATGAGGGCGCAGCGACGCTGGCCAAACGCCTTGCTGATCTTCTGCCCGGTGACCTGAACCATGTTTTCTTTTCTGAAAGCGGCTCGGTGTCGGTGGAGATTGCCCTGAAGATGGCGGCGCAATATTGGATCAATCTGGGCGAACAGGGCCATAGCCGCTTTGTCTGTTTCCGTTCCGGGTATCACGGCGATACCACGGCGGCCATGTCGGTTGGCGACAGTGAGGCGGGTATGCACAAGGCTTTTAGCGGTTTTTTGAGCCAACAGTTCTTGCAGCCCCTGCCGGAAACCGATCAGGAAATGGCTGAATTTAATGAATTTCTGGCAGAACATAAAGGCCAGATTGCTGCTGTGATTATGGAACCACTGGTTCAGGGAGCGGGTGGCATGAAATTTCACGGCCCTGAAACACTGGCCGCCATTGCCAAAATCTGTTTCAAGCATGATGTCCTGTTGATACTGGATGAGATTTTTACCGGTTTTGGCCGTACCGGCACCATGTTTGCCTGCGAGCAGGCGGACATCACCCCGGATATTATCTGTCTCGGAAAGGCATTGACGGCGGGCACGGTGGCCATGGCGGCAACGGTGGCGACGGACAGGGTTTACGATGCCTTCCTGTCCGATGACGCGGATAAGGCCTTCATGCACGGTCCGACCTATATGGCCAATCCGCTGGCCTGCGCGGCGGCCAATGCGTCGCTTGATATTTTCCGGGATGAGCCGGTGCTGGACCGGGTCAGGCGCATTGAAGGGCATCTTATGCAGTCTCTGGGGCAATTCCGCGGATTACCGGGGGTGGTTGATGTGCGGGTCAAGGGCGCCATCGGGGTCATTCAGATGAAAGAAATCGGTGATCTGGCCGCGCTGCGTCAGCAATTCGCCGATGAGGGGGTCTGGATACGGCCCTTCGGCGATATTATTTACCTTACCCCGTCATTTTCGATGGAAAGTCATGAACTGGCAGCATTGACTCAGGCCATAGATAAAGTGCTTAATAGTCGCGAATAAAGTGATTCTAAAGGGTGATGGAATGCTGAACCGATTATTGGCTTTACGGCAAAGCCTGCGGGGGTTGGATCTGAGTGGCTTTTTAATCCCCCATGCCGATGAACATCAATGTGAATATCCCCCGGCCCGGGCCAGAAGACTGGCCTGGCTTACGGGGTTTTCCGGCTCGGCTGGCCTCTGTGCGGTAACATTGGACCGGGGGGCCATTTATGTGGATGGCCGTTATACTTTACAGGTCAGGCATCAGGTGGATGTTAAGAATTTCGAACCGTTAAGCCTCCATGATGACAAGCTTGCGGACTGGCTGCTGGCCCATCTTGAAAAGGGGGGTCGGGTTGGCTATGACCCGATGCTTCATACCAGAGAATGGATAGAGAAATTATCGGGCGCATTGGCGGCTGGCGGTATTGAACTGCTGCCGGTGGCGGGCAATCCCATAGATGATTTGTGGCGGGACCGCCCTGAGCCTTCCAAAAACCCTGTTTCCTCCCACGCGCTGGAATTTTCCGGGGAGCGATCAAAACATAAACGGGACCGTCTGTGGGCAGAATTGAAAGCCGATAATCTGAATGCAGCGGTTCTGACCAATCTCGATTCTATTGCCTGGCTGCTTAATATCCGGGGCGGTGATGTGGAACATTCCCCGCTGGTGCTGGCTTATCTTATTGTCAAAAGCGCGGGCAAAGCGGTCTTCTTTGTTGATGAAGATAAAATATCTGATGAAGTTCGGGATCATTTGGGGCGCAACGTTAAAATAAAGCCTTACGCAGAATTTATGTCGGCTTTAAAAACTCTGGGCCGGGGGGGCAGAAGAATTCTGGTGAACCCGCGTCATACGCCGGCGGCGGTAACGGATGCCCTGTGCCGGGGGGGAGCGTTCCTTGTTGAAAAGCCGGACCCCTGCCAGTTGATGAAAGCCTGCAAAAATGAAACGGAGTTGAGTGGTGCGCGGGCGGCTCATATCAGGGACGGTGTTGCCATGTGCAAATTCCTTTGCTGGTTTGATGACAATGTATCTGCCGGTAAAATTGATGAGTTGACGGCCACTGAAAAATTATACGGCTTCAGAAAAAAACAGAACTATTTCCGGGGTTTGAGTTTCGATACCATATCCGGCGCCGGGCCGAATGGGGCCATCGTTCATTATCGCTCAAGCCCGGAAACAAACCGCAAAATTACCGGGGATATGCTGTATCTTCTGGATTCCGGGGCGCAATATCTGGACGGGACAACGGAT
The DNA here is from genome assembly GCA_002401545.1 of Alphaproteobacteria bacterium. Classification (GTDB taxonomy): domain Bacteria; phylum Pseudomonadota; class Alphaproteobacteria; order Sphingomonadales; family Emcibacteraceae; genus Paremcibacter. The sequence continues at coordinate 16,994 of NVTJ01000011.1, read as the reverse complement.
CTGACCCGTACCCTGGCCATCGGCAAGCCCAGCGAGGAGCAGCGGGACCGCTATACAAGGGTATTGAAGGGTCATATTGCGCTGGCTCAGGCCCGGTTCCCGGTGGGGCGCACGGGGGCCCATCTTGATACGCTGGCGCGGAAATCCCTTTGGGACGTTGGCCTTGATTATGATCATGGCACCGGCCACGGGGTTGGCAGTTATCTCGGTGTTCATGAAGGACCACAGTCCATATCGAAGACCGGATTTGAGGTGGCGCTGAAGCCGGGCATGATCCTGTCCAATGAACCAGGTTATTACAAATCAAACGAATATGGTATCCGCATTGAAAATCTCATGATTGTCAGGCCGTCTCATTTTGAGGATGAAGAACGGCCGATGAATATATTTGAGACCATAACCTTTGTCCCTCTGAATGTGCGGCTGGTCAATGCCCATATGATGAGCAGCGCGGAGATCACATGGTTGAATATATATCATGCTCAGGTGCGGGAGAAAATATCTCCGTATCTGGCGGGCCGGGAGCTGGAATGGCTGGTTCAGGCCACCCAGTCGATTACGGTATTATGATGCCGGGGGTGGCGGAGAAAAATAATTTCCCGCCAGAAACATCAGCGGCGAAATTTTATCGCGGGTAATAATTTTATTCACCCGGCCAATAAAAATGCTATGGCTGCCATAAATATGGCCATCGTCCAGATCGCAGAAAATTGATGCCTGGGCCCCCATAAGATAAGGAATCCTGTTCTCGCCTTCGCGCCAGTCACCCAGATTGAATTTATCTTCCCCTTYTCCCTGTCCGGCGCAGATATCGGAGATATGCTGTTGATTATCATAGAGGATATTGACGCAAAATCCGTGGCCGCAAGACAAGGCATGATGCAGGCCGTTGTCCTGATTAACACAAATCAGAAGAGCCGGTGGATCAAGGGTAAGGGAGGTTACGGCGGTGGCAGTCATGGCATATTTGCGGCTTCCGTCATGGCTGGTGATTACCGTGACGGATGCCCCGAGCCGTCCCATGGCGGCCTTCATCTGGTTTTGTAGCTGTTCTATGGTCATTTTAAAGATATACCTTCAAGCTATGAGAAACGCTACTTAAAACCCATCATACGGCTATGCTGGTCTTTCAGAAGCCGGGTCAGGAAGTGACAGACCGCATCCACCCGGGCCACATGACGCAGGTCTTCATGAACCACCAGCCAATATTCCCGGTCGATAAAAATTTGTCGGGGCAGGATGGGGATCAGCCGCCTGTCAGCATCCGCCATGAAACAATGGATGATGGAAAGACCGATACCGTCAAGAGCAGCATTATATTGGGCCACGACACTGGTGCTGCGGAAGACCACATGGGGGTCTTTGATGACCTGATCCAGAAAGCGCAGCTCCGGCAACTGGATCAGATCATCAATATAACTGATGAAATCATGGCCGTTCAAGCCTTCAAGGTCTGATACTGCCGGATGTCTCTCCAGATATTTTTTGGCACCGTATAATTTAAGCCGGTAATTACACAGCTTCCAGGCGATGACGCGTCCGGCATCGGGCCGGGCCAGGGTAATGGCAATATCGGCTTCGCGCTTGGACAGGCTGGTTCGGCGGGAGTCGGCCATGAGTTCGAGCTCAATATCCGGGTGGATTTCCCGGAACTGTCCTATATTACGGGCGATGATATGAGCGCTTAAGCCCTCTGGTGCCGCGAGCCGCACCGTTCCCGACAGCCGCGCATCCTTGCCCGATATATCCTGATAGAGATGGTTCGATCTGGCCTCCATCTGTTCCGCATGGGGCAGCAGCCGCAGTCCGGCGTCGGTAAGCTTATAACCACGCGGCGATTTATCAAACAGCCGCACATTCAGTTCATTTTCCAATGCGGCAATGCGCCGGCTGACCGTGGTATGATCTACATGAAGTTTCCGCGCCGCGCTGACCAGCCGCCCCCGCCGGGACAGTTCCAGAAAAAATCGTAAATCATTCCAGTCATACATTAAAAGAGAACCTATGTGTATTTTTGCAGATCGTTTGTGAATATTTTGCCATAGAAATGCATTTTTGTCTCTAGTAAACTGTATTGCAGCTAAATATTTAACATAGGAACTTTGACCATGAAACAATATACTCATTATATCGGTGGTGAGCATCTGCCCGGCACAAGCGGACGCGTCGCGCCAATTTTCAATCCGTCAACCGGGGTTCAGTCTGCCGAGGTTCCCCTTGCAGCCAAGTCCGAAGTTGAAGATGCCATTGCCTCGGCACAGGCCGCCTTCCCCGCATGGGCCGCCACATCCGTGTTGAAGCGTTCGCGCATTATGACCCGCTTTACCGCCCTTCTGTATGAGCATCAGGCGGAACTTGCGGAGCTTGTTTCATTAGAGCATGGCAAGGTGATTGAGGATGCCATGGGGTCTGTTTTGCGCGGTATTGAGGTGGCTGAATTTGCCTGTGGTATTCCCCATCTGCAAAAGGGTGAGTTTTCCGACAGTGTGGCAAATGGCATTGATATTTATTCCCTGCGCAAGCCTCTGGGTGTTGTGGCGGGCATTACCCCGTTTAATTTCCCGGCGATGATCCCGTTATGGATGGCGGGCATGGCCATTGCCACCGGCAATACATTTGTCATGAAGCCTTCTGAAAAAGATCCCGGCTGTCCCATGCGCATTGCGGAACTGTTCCTTGAAGCAGGTGGCCCGGCGGGGGTGTTCAATGTGGTCAATGGTGACAAGGTTGCCGTGGATACCCTGCTCTATGATAGCCGCATCAAGGCGGTGAGTTTTGTCGGTTCCACACCGATTGCCCGCTATGTTTACGAGACCGCCACCAAAAACGGCAAACGCTGTCAGGCCATGGGCGGGGCCAAGAATCACATGCTGATCCTGCCGGACGCCAATCTGGAAGGCGTAGCCAATGCCCTGATGGGGGCGGCTTTTGGCTCTGCGGGCGAACGCTGCATGGCCATATCTGTGGGGGTTTGTGTCGGTGACGAAGTGGCGGACAAGCTCATTGAACTGCTCACGCCGCGCATCAAGGCGCTGAAAATCGGCACCAGTCTTGAAACCGGTCTGGAAATGGGGCCATTGGTCACCAAAGAACATCGTGCAAAGGTGATGAATTATATACAGATGGGTGTTGATGAAGGTGCGGACCTGCTCATTGATGGCCGTGATTTTGTTTTGGAAGGCCATGAAGAGGGTTATTTCCTCGGCGGATCTTTGTTTGATAATGTCAAAAAAGACATGCGCTCCTATAAGGAAGAAATCTTTGGCCCGGTCCTGCAATTGATGCGGGTGCAAAGCTTTGAAGAGGGGCTGGCCCTGGCGACGGACCATGAATATGGCAACGGAACCTCGATCTTTACCCAGAGCGGGGCGGCGGCCCGCACCTATGCCGACCGGGTGGAAGTGGGCATGGTTGGTATCAATGTGCCGATCCCGGTGCCGTTGGCCTTTCATAGTTTTGGTGGCTGGAAAGCATCTTCTTTTGGTGATCACAACCAATATGGTCAGGAGGGCATGCGTTTCTACACCAAGGTGAAAACCGTCACAGCCCGCTGGGCGGAAAGTACAATTGAGGCAGATTTTTCTATCCCAACCCTGAAATAGATCATACAATATTCTTAAAAGGAATGTGATGATGGATTTTGATTTTAACGAAGATCAGCGGGCCATTCAGGAGATGGCCCGTGTCTTTGCGGAAAATGAATTTTCCCCCCATGCGCAAATGTGGGACCGGGACCATATTTTCCCGGTCGATGCCCTGCGCAAAGCCGCCGCCCTCGGTCTTGCCGGTATTTACATTGGTGAGGATGTGGGCGGTTCGGCCCTGACTCGTCTTGATGCAGCGATAATTTTTGAGGAATTATCCAAAGGCTGCGCCTCGACATCGGCTTATCTTTCCATTCACAATATGGCCACATGGATGATTGATAATTTCGGCAGCGATGCGTTGCGCCGGAAATATTGTCCCAAGCTGACCACCATGGAATTTTTCGCCAGCTATTGCCTGACTGAACCCGGCGCCGGGTCCGATGCGGCGTCGCTTAGGACCAAGGCAACCCTGGACGGTGATCATTATATTCTTAACGGCACGAAGGCCTTTATATCCGGTGGCGGGCGTTCCGAGATTTATGTGGTGATGGTGCGCACGGGAGAGGCTGGCCCCAAAGGCATTAGCACCATTGTGGTGGAACGCGGCACGCCGGGTCTGAGCTTTGGTGCCCAGGAAAAGAAAATGGGCTGGCACAGTCAGCCAACCTGTTCGGTGATTTTCGAGGATTGCCGGGTTCATAAGGAAAATCTGGTGGGGGCCGAAGGTGATGGCTTCAGGATTGCCATGAAGGGACTTGATGGCGGGCGGCTGAATATTGGCGCCTGTTCGCTGGGGGCAGCGCAGGTCTGTCTGGATTTGACCGTGCAATATATGACGGAGCGTAAACAGTTTGGCAAAAGGCTGAATGAATTTCAGGCCCTGCAATTTCGCATTGCCGATATGGCGACAGAGTTGGAAGCGGCGCGGCTGCTGCTTCACAAGGCGGCCTCAAAGGTGGACGCACAAGCCCATGACGCCACTCATTTTGCCGCCATGGCCAAGCGGCTGGCAACCGATACCGGCTTTAGCGTGGTCAATGAGGCCTTGCAGCTTCACGGCGGCTATGGTTATGTATCGGACTATCCCATCGAGCGGTTCCTGCGTGACGTGAGGGTGCATCAGATTCTGGAAGGCACCAATGAGATCATGCGCCTGATCATTTCACGAAATATTCTGGAGACCTGAAGATGACCACAGAAGCAGAAGTCCTTTTTGAACATCGCGGATGCCTGGGCATTATCACCCTGAACCGTCCCCGCGCCCTGAATTCGCTCAGCACAGCTATGTGCTTGCTTATGGATGAGGCCCTGATCAAATGGGCTGAAGATGACGCCGTCAAAGCGGTGATCATTCAGGGGGCCGGAGAAAAAGCATTCTGTGCCGGGGGCGATGTGAAGACTTTGGCGGAAAACAGCCCGCACGATCATCACAAGGCCACTGAATTCTTCGCCACCGAATATGTCATGAACAGCCGGATTTACCATTTCCCCAAACCCTATATCGCCCTGCTTGATGGTATCACCATGGGTGGCGGGGTCGGGGTGTCGGTTCATGGCTCCCACCGAATTATCACGGAGCGATGTCTTTTCGCCATGCCGGAATCAGCCATTGGCCTGATTCCCGACGTGGGCGGCAGCTATTTCATGCCACGTCTTCCCGGTAAGCTCGGCCTGTATCTGGGGCTGACAGGGGCGCGTTTGCGCGGGGCGGATATTCTCTATGCCGGTATTGGCACCTCCTATATGACGTCTGACAGGGTCGAAGCCTTTGTCTCTGCACTGGCCGAGGCGGATATAGAGGATGCCAGTGATGTAGACCGGGTGATTGCTGAATTTACCGTGGACCCCGGCGCAGCCCCATTGGATGAATTTCGGGATTTGATTGATGCCGCCTTTGGCGAAGAAACCATTGAGGATATTCTGGATCATCTGGAGGCCATAGATCATGACTGGGCCGGCAAAACCCTTGTCAAACTCAAAAAAATGTCTCCCGTCAGCATGAAAGTGATCATTGAACAGATTACACGTGGCGTGGCGCTTGATTTTAATGAGGCCATGAAAATGGAATACCGCATTGTCAGCCATATTGTATCCTATCAGAGCGATTTTTATGAAGGCGTGCGGGCCGTCCTCATCGATAAGGACCAGAACCCCGCATGGAACCCGGCGACAGTAGAAGATGTGACGGGTGATATGGTTGCGGCGCATTTTGAAAATCTGGGCATACAGGAACTGGAGATATAAGATGGCAAAAGTTGGATTTATCGGCCTGGGCAATATGGGCGGCGGCATGGCCCGCAACATCCTCAAGGCCGGTCATGAACTCAAGGTTTTTGACCTTAACGCACAGGTGGTGGTGGATATCTGCGCAGAGGGGGCCAGAGCCGCCTCAAATGCGATAGATGCGGTCACAGATGTGGACGCGGTGATCACCATGCTGCCGGCGGGCGGGCATGTGAAGTCGGTTTATCTTGGCGACAATGGCCTGATCGCGGCGGCGGCAAAAGGCACCATAATGATGGATTGCTCAACCATTGATGTGGACAGTGCGCGTGAGGTTGTTACCGCCGCCACGGACGCGGGTATGGCAATGGTTGATGCCCCGGTATCCGGCGGTGTGGCGGCGGCGGCGGCGGGCAGTCTCACATTTATGGTGGGTGGTACGGAAGATGCTTTTGCCGCAGCGGAACCTTATCTTGATGATATGGGGGCCAATATCATTCATGCGGGCATGGCTGGAACGGGTCAGGCGGCCAAAATATGTAATAACATGATGCTGGGCATTCAGATGATTTCCGTTTCCGAGGCTTTTGTTCTGGCTGAAAAGCTGGGGCTTGAGGCAGACAAGCTGTTTGCCATATCGTCCAAGGCATCGGGTCAATGCTGGTCCCTGACGTCCTATTGTCCGGTACCCGGTCCTGTGCTGACGTCCCCGGCCAATCATGACTATAAGGCGGGCTTTGCGGCGGCCATGATGTTAAAGGATTTACGCCTTGCCCAGGACGCGGCTGTATCCGCCGGGGTGAGCACGCCTCTTGGCGCCATGTCACGGGATCTCTATGAAAAATTCAGCGATATGAGCGCCGATGACATGGATTTCTCTGGTATTATCAATATGTTGCGAGACAAATCCCTAACATGAACAGAAGGCGTGCAAGCTATTCAGGAATGATTAAGGCGGTTTTTTATATTCTGTAACCATTCACAACGAGATGAAAGGTACAGACGATGAAAAAGACAACAAAAATTCTGATGATGGCAAGCCTGTTAATGGGAGCCGTTGCTTTTGGCTCAACCACCGCTTCGGCCCGTTCTCACAGGCATGCTCAGGGGCAGGACCACAGGCAAGAGCAGAAGCATTTCAACAAGCATGAACGCAAGCATGCTTATAAGAACACCCGCAAGCATTTTAGCAAGCATAACCGCAGACATGCCTATGAGCATAACCGCCGGCATTACAGGAAATCCCATAATCATTATGCGACAAATTACCGCAGATATAAGGCCCCCCGGATAGCTTATATTCAACCGGAAATTCACATAACACCCTATGGCGTTGTGCTGCAGTTATACCCCGATGGCCTATATCGCAGAAGTGTTTATCTGAGCCGCTATTAGCCGCTATTCCGCCTCTGGAACCGTAACCACCATGCCGTCCAGCTTGTCAGTGATTTCTATCTGACAGCTGAGGCGGCTGTTTTTTTGCCGGTTGTCGAGAAAATCCAGCAGATATTGTTCATCTTCATCCATGACGGGCAGGGCATTCTTAAAGGAATCAGGGATCAGGACATGGCAGGTGGCACAGGCGCAGCCACCCTCACAGTCCGCATCAATACCGGGGATGTCATTGCGCACCGCCACTTCCATTAATGTCTCACCATTCTCTGCGGCGACGGCGGCTCTCTTCTCATCAGGAGAAATAAAAGTAATTAATATCATAATTTCAAGGATCTTGATTGTCGGGGATGGCGATGGCACTGGTGGCTTTGACTTCTTCCATAACCATATAGGTATGGGTGCTGCTGATGTGGGAGAGGCTTGACAGTTTTTCGCCGAGGAATTTCCGGTAATGGATCATATCACGGGTTCTGACCTTGATTAGATAGTCAAATCCCCCCGCGACCATATGGCATTCCTGAACCTCTTCCATTTTGCGGATTTCTGTGCGAAAAGTCTCCAGTGCAGATATTGTTGTCCGGTCAAGGGATACTTCAATGAAAGACACCAGCGCCGCACCGAGCAATTCCGGATCAAGCAGGGCGACATAGCCTTTTATATAGCCGTCTTTTTCCAGCCGCCTGACCCGTTCCAGACACGGGGTGGGGCTCAAGTTAATGGTCTGGGCCAGTTTGACGTTGGATATACGGCCATCTTTCTGAAGTATATTCAGGATGTTCTGGTCAATTCTGTCCGGCGGTCTTTGGCTTTCATTATGCATAGAAATTTATTCCAGATTATATCCTGCTCTAGTCTATGGCTGTAGCATATTGAACCCTGCCGGACAAATATAAAGTTTCACAGGATGGTCCTAAGGACGCGGGACCATTTTTGGGGAATATCCGGTTTTTGCCGCAATGTGGCACAGAAGTGCCAAGGCTGGAAATTTCACCATCCAGAAAAATGACTTAGTCGTTGACAGAGCTTCCTATGAGGCGTAAACGGTGGCCAGAAACAGGATGTTCAAATCTGGCTGGCTTAAAATTGCCACAATGACGGGTAATATTATGCATGTTAACAGTATGGCTTATTCAAAGTGAGTGAAAGCGTAGGTAAAGACATGGCAGATGAAACGGTTGAAGCATTGGCAAGGCAGCTGATCCGCAGACTGGGACGCTCGCAGGCAATGCAGATATGCCAGACCAATAAATGGTTTCGGGTGCTTGATCATATCAAATCGGTTGATAAAGGCCTGAATAGCAAATAAAAGGGTCGCAGGAGCTTGAACTGGCTCTGTGGATTTATTCTCGGAGTTTCAGAGCAATGTTCTTGAGTGTCTTTGACCTTTTTAAAGTCGGTATTGGCCCGTCCAGTTCTCATACGGTAGGACCGATGATCGCCGCCCGCAGATTTCTTCTGTCATTGGAGGAAGCGGGTTTATTTCCCCATATTGATAAAATTCATATTGATGTTTATGGCTCACTTGCCTTGACGGGTATGGGCCATGGTACCGATATTGCTCTTCTGCTGGGCCTGATGGGCCACGCACCGGACGTGATTGACCCCGACATCATTGAAGATGTGGTGGCTCAGGCCCGCATGGCCGGGAAAATCAATCTTTTGGGCAAAGCCACCATTTCTTTCGACGGGTCCACTGACATGCCCTTTCGGATGGAGGCCCTGTTGCCGCATCATACCAATGGCCTGGGCTTTCAGGCTTTTGATCAAAAGGGTGATTTGCTGTCCCGGGATAATTATTACTCCGTTGGCGGTGGTTTTGTTGTGTCAGAGGCTGAAATGGGTAAAAACACCCCCGATCAGGAGCAGCACCCTGTCCCCTATCCCTTTGACTCTGGCGATGAGCTTCTTGAGCTTTGCGAACAGAATAATCTGAGTGTTGCCGAACTGATGCGGGCCAATGAAACTGTCCTGATCAGCGGGCAGGAGCTTGATGCCGGTATGGATGTGATCTGGCAGGCTATGGAAAGCTGTATTGACCGGGGGTGCCATCAGCGCGGCATATTGCCGGGAGGGCTGAATGTGGAGCGTCGCGCGGCGCAACATTATGAGGACTTGTGCAAGAGTCAGGAGCGTCAGCTATGTGACCCGGCGGTGATCCTTGACTGGATTAACCTGTGGGCGCTGGCGGTAAATGAAGAGAATGCCGCCGGCAGCCGGGTGGTCACCGCGCCCACCAATGGGGCGGCGGGAATCATTCCGGCGGTATTGCGTTATTTTGACCGTTTTTATAACCGGCAGGGCAAGGACGGTATCCGTGACTTTCTGCTCACGGCGACCGCGATCGGCTCGCTCTATAAGAAAAACGCCTCCATTTCCGGGGCCGAGGTCGGCTGTCAGGGCGAAGTGGGTGTGGCCTGTTCCATGGCGGCGGGGGCCTTGACGGCGGTCATGGGCGGTACGGTGGAACAGGTGGAAAATGCCGCTGAAATTGGCATGGAACATAATCTTGGCCTGACCTGTGATCCGGTTGGTGGTCTGGTGCAGGTGCCGTGCATTGAACGCAATGCCATGGGCGCGGTCAAGGCGATTGATGCCAGCCGTCTGGCCCTGCGCGGGGACGGCAAGCATATGGTGTCGCTGGACAAGGTCATTGAAACCATGCGTCAAACCGGTGAGGACATGAAGGTTACCTATAAGGAAACCTCTCAAGGCGGCCTGGCAGTGAATGTGGTGGCCTGCTAGGGTTTGTTTTCCAACTTATATAAAAAACTACCAATAAGGCTTGTTGATAGGTTAAATATCGCCTGAAAAGCTATTATGGTGAGATATGTTGCTGCAATAAGGTTATATTTGCAGAATATATTAATCCACTAGATAGAGGCTGTGATGTATAGTTTGGCAGAAAATTCACCGGATCAGGTTAAAAAACTTTCTGAAATGCGCGCGGTAATGCGCCGGGTGACCCACGCGGATGAGGAAGAATGTATCACCAATCTGCTGGACAGCACCAGCCTGTCCCATGAGGCCCGTGATCGGATTGTCCAGTCATCCCGCAAACTGGTGACCCTGTCCCGCACAAAAAGCGATGAACAGGACACCATGGATTATTTTCTGCAGGAATTTGGCCTGACCAACCGGGAGGGCGTGGCGCTCATGTGTCTGGCGGAGGCCCTGCTGCGGGTACCGGACGCGCTGACGGCGGACAGACTTATTGCCGAAAAAATTCAATCGGGGGATTGGGCAGATCATAAAGGCAGGTCAGAGTCCCTGTTCGTCAATGCCTCTGTCTGGGGGTTGATGATGACGGGCCAGATTGTAAGTCTCGGCGATGATGTGACGAAAAATATTTCCGGCTGGATGAAACGGCTGATTTCGAAAACCGGCGAACCGGTTATTCGCAGGGCGGTGACCCAGGCCATGCGTATCATGGGCGGGCAGTATGTTTTGGGCCGAACCATTGAAGAGGCGGCAAAGCGGGGTGCGGCGGAAAACCGGCCTGATACCCGCTTCTCTTTCGATATGCTGGGCGAAGGGGCGCGAACACCTGCTGATGCGGCGCAGTATTTTGATGCCTATATGCAATCCATAGAGAATGTCGGCGAGGCCAATGACAAGGATAATGTCTACGCGGCGCATGGCATTTCCGTAAAATTCTCGGCCCTGCATCCGCGCTATGAATTTGCCCATAAAGATATTGTCATGACTGAAATGCTGCCAAAAATCCGCGCGCTGGTACTGGCGGCGAAGAATTACAATATCGGCTTTACCATTGATGCGGAGGAGGCGAGCCGGCTGGATATTTCTCTTGATATTTTTGAGGCTTTGGCCCGTGACCCCGCGCTTGAGGGGTGGGATGGCCTGGGTATTGTGGTACAGGCCTATCAGAAGCGCGCCCCCTATGTGCTCGACTGGTTGATTGCCCTTGGTCGTGAGGTGAAACGGAAATTCATGGTGCGGCTGGTGAAAGGGGCTTACTGGGACACAGAGATCAAACATGCTCAGGAAAGGGGCCTGGCCGATTATCCTGTCTATAGCCGCAAGCCAACCACGGACCTCAGCTACCAGATTTGCGCCGAACGTATGATGCGGGCGAACGATGTTATCTTTCCCCAGTTCGCTACTCATAATGCCTATACGGTTGCGATGGTTCTGGAATTGGCGGGAGAGGACCGTGATTTCGAATTTCAGCGGCTGCATGGCATGGGGCATCTGCTCTATGATCAGCTTCAGGAGATTACCACACCGCAGGTTAACATAAGAATGTATGCCCCGGTGGGCAGTCATGAGGATTTGCTGCCCTATCTGGTGCGGAGGCTGTTGGAAAATGGCGCCAACAGTTCCTTTGTCAACCGCTTTATGGACAGGGATATTGCGGTTGAGGAACTGATGCAGGACTGTGCCGGGTTGGTCGAAGCGGCAAGCCCTAGACGCCACGGCAAAATTCCGCTGCCGGTGGATATTCTGTCTGCGTCGGGCCGGGAAGCAGGGCCGCGCAAGAATGCTGTCGGGATTGATCTTGATGATTGCCGCGAAGTGAAACATCTCATGCGGGAAATGAAAAAAGCTGTGCGGGCCGGATTTACGGTTGGTCCGATTGTCGGCGGCAAACTTTTGAAACGTTCGACAGAGGATATTTTTAACCCGGCAAATGTGAAGACCGCCATAGGCAAGGTTGGTATCACGGAGGGGCGGGATATTGATTTGGCCCTGACGCTTTCCACCGCTGCCCAAAAAACGTGGGATGCTTTGGGCGGCAAGGCGCGGGCGGACATTCTGGACAGGGCGGCGGGCCTGATGGAAGGCGCGCGTGAATCCCTGATGGGAATCATTGTCAGGGAAGCCGGGCGGACCATCGGCGATGCCCTGTCCGAGGTGCGGGAGGCGGTTGATTTCCTGCGTTATTATGCCCTTCAGGCCCGGACGGATTTTGGTGATCCGGTCATATTGCCCGGCTGCACGGGGGAGCGTAATGAGCTGTCCCTGCATGGCCGGGGAACTTTTCTTTGTATCAGCCCGTGGAATTTTCCATTGGCAATTTTTGTCGGGCAGGTGTCGGCGGCATTGGCGGCGGGCAATGCGGTGATGGCAAAGCCTGCGGAACAGACTCCGATTATCGCCGCCGAGGCAGTGAAAATTCTTCATCAGGCCGGTGTGCCCGGTGATATATTGCACATGCTGCCGGGGGACGGGGCGCGTATCGGGGCCGCGCTGGTGGCGGACGCGCGTATTAGCGGCGTAGCCTTTACCGGCTCCACAGCTACGGCCCGGATTATTAACCGCACTTTGGCGAACCGGGACGGGGCCATTGTGCCGCTGGTTGCCGAAACCGGCGGTCAGAATGTGATGATTGTCGACAGCACTGCCCTGCCGGAACAGGTGGTGGATGATGTTATTTCTTCCGCTTTTCAATCGGCGGGGCAGCGTTGTTCGGCGCTCAGGGTATTGTATCTTCAGGAAGATGTGGCGGACAGGATAGTGGATATGTTGCAAGGGGCCATGGCCTGTTTGCGGCTGGGCGATCCCATGCGGCTGTCCACCGATGTGGGACCGGTGATTGATGACCGTGCCCGGCAGATGCTGTTGGATCATGTGGCTGTCATGGACGGGACAGCTACTTTACTGGCGGAGCTGGAGATGCCGGGGGATTGTGCGGCGGGCATTTTCTTTGCGCCGCGTATATATGAGATCACGTCACTGGACCAATTAACACGGGAAGTTTTTGGTCCGATACTGCATATCATTCGCTTCAAGGCGCGGGATATGGACCGGGTTCTGGATCAGGTGCGCAATACGGGATTTGGCCTGACGCTGGGCATTCACAGCCGCATAGAGGGCGTGGCACAGGATATATTTCAGAAGCTTGATATGGGCAATACTTATGTGAACCGCAATATTGTCGGGGCCGTGGTCGGGGTGCAGCCTTTCGGGGGGCAGGGATTGTCGGGCACAGGGCCAAAGGCGGGGGGGCCGCGTTATATGTTCCGCTTTGCTACCGAAAAAACCCTGAGCATTAACACGGTAGCCACCGGCGGCAATGCGGAACTTTTTTGTCTGGAATAATTTGGTCATAAAAAAACGGCGATCCGAAGACCGCCGTTTAAATGATTTAAAACTTATGTCTAAATTCTAGAATTTAGCTGTGGCGCCAAAGAAGTAATAACGGCCAAGTGTATCATAAGTTCCGGGGAAAGTGTTTCCGCTGTTTTCCGCAGTACCACCAAAGTCATTACCTGGAATTGGAGGTTGTTTGTCAAACAGGTTGTTAACACCAGCCCGTAAGGTCAGATTTTCCATGACATCATAGGTTCCGCTCAGGTCGAAGTAATCGACTGAAGGGATGACAGGCAGGGCAAAATCAGACGCAGGCGCATCACCAAAGGCAACCAGATCTTTTTCAAGACTGCTCAAATGCTGCCAACGGAAGAACAATGTAAAGTCCTCATAAGTCCAAGCAACGGTCTGAGTCCAACGCCATTTTGGATCTGGACGTAAACATACGTTACCCACCAGTCCGGCACAATCATCAACGTCTAGAATTTCAGCATCCTGATTGAGGTTTTCAATGACATGTGTGCCATTGAAAGCAAGGTCAATGGTTCCCCATTCGCCACCGCTCAGATCAAAGCTGTAATTGATTGCCAGATCGACACCTTGAGTTTTCTGGAAGGCGGCATTGATCAAACCAACATCAATCCCTGTATCCGTGCCACCAATCAAACGACCATTAAGCGGATTTCTGAGAATTCTTTCACAGAATAAATTGTCGCTAAGACAAGCATCAAGAATATTCTGTTCAGATATCTGTGATACCGCATTGGTGATTTTAATGCTGTAATAATCGATCGTAACAGACAGTCCAGGAACGGCGGCTGGTTGGAAAACAGCACCAATAGAGAAGGTATCAGATTTCTCAGGTGTCAATGTGGGGCTACCACCAACGAAGTTGTTGATCTGGCCGGAAATTGGACCACCAACAGCACCAATATTACCCGCAGGAACACCCTGAGCAATACATTGCGCAGTAAGGGTAGCATTCCCTACTGGATTAGCACCCGCACATGGATCTGTCGTCAGGTCACCTGTACTAGGTGTATTGGGCAAGCCAATTTCATTCAGGTTTGGTGCCCGAACCGCGCGTTGGAACATACCACGAATACGGAAATCTTCAATCGGTGTCCATTCACCACCAAGTTTATAGGTCCAGTTAGTGAATGAGTTTTCAGTTGAAGCACCCGACTTCACAGTCACGGTATTGGAGTAATCCGAGACACGAACAGCACCCTCAAATGTGATGGATTTAGCAAAGGCAACATCCTGAACCAAAGGAATTTGAGTTTCAAAGAAACCTTCCCATACTTCAATATCAGAATCAATCAGACTGTCAGAACCAAAACCAATACTGTTGCCGGATTGAAGATTGTCATCAGGAAGTCTTTGACCTGAATCATTGCGATATTCAAACCCAACAACAAAAGCACCCGGGACAGAAGCCGTTGGTATCTGGAATGGCGCATCGCCACCAACAGTACCACCGATAATAAGCTGCTCTGTTTTATCAACAGTAGCCAGATCAAGACCGATGAATGCCGCAGCTTCAGCCGTCAGATTGCCCGGTCCAAAGAAATTGGCTGGTACACAGCCGCCGCTTGTGTCCTGACAAACAATTTCGCCACTTCCGTCAACTTCCACTTGCAGCGCTTGTTGCGTTTTAGTGAAGTTTACATCATTTCTGAGGAACGTGGTCCGGCTTGTACGGCCATATTGCATGAAAGTATCATAATGGAAAGTTTCTGCAAAATCACCGCGAAAACCACCAACAAGTTGGAATGCGGTGTTTTCGTAAAAACTGTTACGGGTACCAACTTCAAGCAGACGACGACCAAAAGATATGGTGGTTTGTGCATCAGAATCAAGAATACCATCGCCATCGGTGTCAAATGCCGCATCCACGTTTCCATCACCATCTGCATCAGAAATAGCATTTCTGGCTTGATCAGACAAAAATGGATTGTCCAGATCAAGTTCGAATGGGAAGAAGAATGTTCCAGAAGGAGCAAGAATTGTATTCACCCGGCTGTTGGCAAAAGAAAGTCTGGTATAGGCTTCAACATTTTCGTTGATTTCATAACTGGCCAAGGCAGTCGCCGTGATTTTCTTCTGTGGTGTCTGGAACAGATTAAATGGGTTAAAGTTGAAAAATGAATTTTCATCGAAGGGAAGAAGATTACCATCCGCATCAAATCTCGTAGCCAAAAAATTGGGATCTTCAGAGCCAGGAACTAATGCCAGTGCACCATCGACAACACCATCAAGTGTCGTGAAACTACCCTGTGGTTCTAAAAGGTCAGAAAGAGCAAAAACACCAAATTCACGTTGGTCCTGTGTTAAGCCATTCATGTTCATATAGCCGAAATTGATGACGGCATGACCACGGTCATTACCAAATGATCCACCGATTGTGGCATCAACACTGAAACGTTCCGCGTCACCTTTTTCGGAAAGACCATATTGAGTGTCAATTTCTACACCCTCAAACTTGTCATCCAGAATAAAGTTAACAACACCGGCAATAGCATCTGAACCATAAACAGCAGACGCGCCACCTGTCACAACTTCTACCCGTTTAATCAGGCTGGTCGGGATCATATTCAGGTCAACCGTACCGTTACTGTCGTATGGTGTGAAGCGTTTGCCGTCGACCAAAACAAGTGTCCGCTCCTCACCCAGATTACGCAGGTCAACCGTTGATACGCCGGGGTTACCATTGTTGGTTGATGAACCAAGAGCGGCAACAGCCTGTGGAATGTCCCGCAAGAATTCCTCAATATTGTTGGTGCCCGTGGCTCTAAGGGTTTCGGCATCAAAAGTAGTAATAGGGCTGTTGGCAACAAGGTCGGAACGCTGAATACGTGAACCCGTTACCACTACTTCTTCAAATAGAACGTCTTCTTCTGCTGCGGCGTCATCGGCAGCATAGGAAGCCTGTATTGATAAAGGTAAAATGGCGGCAACAGCTATTGCTGAAACACCATATTTGAGACGCGAGGTAAAATCGCTCTTCATAATATTTCCTCCGTAGGAAGTTAAAATTGTGGGACAGTCTGTTTTTATTTTTTCGGCTCACAATCATTCCGCTTTAGAACAGCGGTGTAAAAAAACAGCTAAATTTTGGCAGGCCTCCTTATGATCTTTTGCTGCAATTTCCGTCCCGGTTATAAATGGTTTTTCTCATATATTTATATTCACACAGATTGAAAACAACCAATTAGTACATCATCTGTCCACTCTGTCCTTACGGACCCACACAGGGCAAGCAGGCAAATAACTGAGTGAAGTTATCACCCCTCAAAATTCCGGTCAATTTCTTTAATAATACAACTGTGTTATTATTGCCACAGGTGTGTCGTGTATTTATGCCACACTTTAATTTTACGCCATATAAATATGAAAATAGGGTGCGGGACAGAATAATATTTTGAATGTATGGTAAAAATTACTAATTTATTTGGTAAATAATAATTTGGATTTAATTGGAAAAAAGCAACCCGGGACAGGCTCAAAGGTAATTCTAACAAACGTTTGAAATTTTATTGCTTGGATTTGATAGAATGAGAATAATAATTTCAAAATATAAACGAATCATTTTTATCTATTTAATATCAGTAATTTAGGGGGTGATTATATAACAGCGAGACCTCTGCGTAAGGTCTGATTTATTTTATAATTTCATATAACGGGCTTGCAGGCCAGTCTTTATGTCCCGCCGGGCGGGGTTTTTGTGGTTTTTCT
>NVTJ01000156.1 GCA_002401545.1 Alphaproteobacteria bacterium | reverse complement strand
TCTCTCTTTTCGCTGACCCGCTTATATAGCAAGGGTCTTTAAATTCCAACATCTTTATTTCGCATCATTTCTGATGACGAATATACTTTTCCCAAAGGTCTGACCGCCGCGTCTCAGTCAGTTTTTCTGCCTGCTCCAAACGCCATTCCTTAATCTTCCCGTGGTGCCCCGATTGAAGCACCTCCGGTATCTCTCGCCCTTCCCATATTCTGGGCCGGGTATAATGGGGATACTCAAGCAGCCCCGTCTCAAAACTTTCCTCCCTCAGGGTGTCCGCATCACCGATCACCCCGGGGATCGTCCGCACCACCGCATCCATCAACGCCATGGCCGCCACTTCGCCGCCGGACAGCACAAAATCACCGAGGCTGACCTCTGTGATATTCCGCGCCGCCAGTACCCGTTCATCCACGCCCTCAAACCGCCCGCAAATAAGCGTGATGCCTTGTTTAGAGGCAAATTCCCGAACCATATCCCGGTCCAGTTTTCTGCCGCGCGGTGATAAATAGACCAATGGCCAATTGTCACAGCTTACGTCATCTATTGCCGCCGCCAGAACATCAGCCCGCATCACCATGCCCGGACCCCCGCCTGATGGCGTGTCGTCCACATTGCGATGCTTATCCGTCGCATAATCCCGGATCTGGGTCACCTTCATGGCCCATAACCCCTTGTCCAGCGCCTTCCCCGCAAGGGAGACGCCGAGCGGCCCCGGAAACATTTCCGGGTAAAGGGTCAAGACCTGCGCTGTCCAGACCGGCTCAGTCATCGTCTTCCTGATCTTCACCGCACGCCATGCGATCAATCACCAGATAACCTTTGTCAATATTCACCTCCGGAATAATCGCGTCCCGAAAAGGGTATATTACTGTGCCTGATGCAGGCCTGTTCTGAACATCGTCCAAAAGCACCTCCACCAGATCACCGGCACCGAAATTATAAATGGCCTGAACCACACCAAAAGGCGTGCCGTCCAACTCACGGGCGATAAGCCCTTCCATGTCTTCGTAGTAATAGCTGCCTTCTTCTTCAATTTCGGGCAGATTATCCCGCGAGACATAAAGCTTCACACCTTTTAAGCCTTCCGCATGATCCCGACCACTGACACCGGAAATCTGACAGGCATAGCCCACCTTGATCTTATGCATCAGCTTAACATCGCACGGCTCGCCCCTGCTCTGCTGATCAGGGAAGATGGTGACAGCCCCCTGTGACAGCAACGCTTCCAGATCATCGGTGAAGACCTTGAGCCGAACCGCCCCCTTGACCCCCACGGCCCCGACAATCACGCCGATTGAAATCCATTCAGGACCAATTTCGGGTTCCGCGCGTCGGGAATGCACATAGTGAGGTCGAGACATGGGCGATCGTCCTTAAGTCTCAGCCGTTTCTTCGGCTGGCGCTTCTTCAGCAGGGGCTGCAGCAGCCTCAGCGGCAGCCTCAGCCGCGGCTTCCACCTTGGCTTTCTTTTCTTCAATGCGCTCCAGAGCCTTGGCACCGGCCTTGGCTTTGTTGGGGTTGTTACGAGCTTCGCATTTCAACAGGCCAGCCGCATCCAGAAAACGGGCAACACGGTCTGTGGGCTGCGCCCCCTGACCAAGCCAATATATAATCCGGTCTTCAACCAGACGAACACGGTCTTCATGGTCTTTCGGCAGAAGCGGGTTATGGGTTCCCACTTTCTCAAGATAACGGCCATCGCGCGGCGAACGCACATCGGCAACAACAATACGGTAATAAGGGCGTTTCTTTGCACCCCCGCGAGCCAGTCTGATTTTAACAGCCATTGCGGCTAATCCTTTCTTTGTTTTTAAAATAAATAAGTTTTAATTTTTTGTTTAGTTTTTTGTTGATGGGGGATAACTCCCCCGTGCTCGCGCACTCCCCCTCCTCGTATTAACTCGGGCGGCCAGTCGGCCTTGCCTCAGCCCTGATGGGCTTCGGTTACTGAGTCTCTCCTGATTTGGGTTTAATCTCTTTTACTTCGGCAGCAATCCTTCCATTCCGGGGGGGATCTGGCCGGGGAGGGGCATACCCCTGCCGCCCATTTTGCCCATTTTCTTCATCATGCCCGCCATCTGTTTCTGCATCTTGATCAGTTTGTTCACTTCCTGAACCGTTGAACCGGAACCGGCGGCTATTCTTTTCTTCCTTGAGGCGTTCAATAATTTTGGCCGCTCTCTTTCCTTCGGTGTCATGCTGTTGATAATTGCTTCCTGACGTTTCAGAAGACTGTCATCAATATTGGCACTGGCCATCTGTTTCTTCATCTTGCCGATGCCCGGCAACATGCCAAGGATGCTGGCCATGCCGCCAAGCTTTTTCATCTGACGAAGCTGAGACCGCAGATCGTCAAAATCAAACTGGCCCTTCTTCATCTTTTTGATCATTTTTTCCGCGTCTTCAGCCTCGATAGTCTCCGCAGCCTTTTCCACCAGAGAAACCACATCGCCCATGCCCAGAATGCGTGACGCCACACGGTCCGGGTGGAATTCTTCCAGATCCTCAATCTTTTCACCGGTGCCGACCAGCTTGATGGGCTGTCCGGTAACCGCCCGCATACTTAAGGCCGCACCACCACGGCCATCACCGTCCATCCGGGTCAGGACCACACCAGTGATGCCGATCTGCTCGCTGAAACTCTGCGCCACATTGACCGCATCCTGTCCGGTCAGGCTGTCCACAACCAGTAAAGTCTCATGGGGGGACGTGGCCTCGCGAATGCCCACAACCTCTGCCATCAATGTCTGGTCAATATGCAAACGGCCCGCCGTATCCAGAATGACAACATCCATACCCTGAAGCCTGGCCGCCGTCATCGCGCGCTTGGCAATATCAACCGGCAACTGGCCCTCTATGACCGGCAGGGTCGGCACATCAATCTGCTCGCCCAGAATTTTTAACTGCTCCATAGCCGCCGGACGATAAATGTCCAGTGAGGCCATCATGACTTTTTTATTGTCTTTTTCTTTCAGGCGGCGAGCGATCTTGGCCGCCGTGGTGGTCTTGCCGGAACCCTGCAATCCCACCATAAGGATAGGCACCGGAGAGGGCGCCGCAAGGCTGATGCCAACCGTGTCACTGCCGAGCATTTCCACCAGTTGGTCGTTAACAATTTTAATAACCATCTGGCCGGGGGAAACGGACTTCATAACTTCCTGTCCGACAGCGCGTGTCGTTACCTTGGCAATGAAGTCTTTGACCACGGACAGGGCCACATCGGCTTCCAGCAGCGCAATACGCACTTCGCGCATGGCTTCCCGGACGTCGCCTTCTTTCAGGGCGCCGCGTCTTTTCAGATTGTCAAATATACCGCCCAGCTTATCGCTTAAACTGTCAAACATTATTAGTTTTGCCTCAATCGCCGGCGCTCGCGCTTATGCTTTCCTCGCATAAGCTCGGGCGGCCGGTCGGCCTTGCCTCAGCCCATTATGGGCTTCGGATTAATTTAAAATCACACAACACAAATACACCAGTGGGCGAACCTTCGCTGACTGGTGAGCATCCTGGGACGCAATTCTTTTGCAAATCCTTGATAACGAGCGGAAAATATGGTGATTTTATCCCGGAGTCAAGTTCTTGTTTCCAGAAGCACAAAAATAATGTAATAAAGCTGTCAAATTATAATAATCTCGCAATGATATCCAAAATAAGGAAAAGCTGTCATAATGTTTAATAAATCTAAAGTCGCTCTGCTTGGGGCATCTGCCTTGGCAATGACCAGTATGATGACATCTCAGGCCCAGGCCGGACTGGACGGCAATCCGTTTGAAGGCCTCTATCTCGGTTTTAACTTTAACTATGCCAAAGTCACGACCAGCGCCACCTTTGAACAACTGGATGCAGATACCAGCACATTCAACGGTATCTCCGGCACAGATGACAGCAATGGAAAAGGCCTTGTTCTCTATGGTGGAATAGGCTCCAACGTATGGGGTCCCCTCTATATGGGTATTGAAGGCGCCCTGGGTGTCAATGGCGGCACAGCAAGAGTAACTGACGGAACAAAATCCTTTGGCCTGAAAGCCGGTTTCTCCTTTGACGTTACCGGCCGCATCGGCACCAGTATATCAGACAATATCCTTATTTACGGACTGGGCGGCTATACCTCTATAAAATTCAGCGGCAATGGCTTTACCGATGGCAGCAGTAAATCGCTGACAGGCTTCCGCCTTGGCGGTGGTGTTGAGGTTGGCATCATGGAAGATGTCGCCCTGCGTGTGGAATATTCCAGAACCGAACATTCCAGCATCACCCTGATTGAGGCCGGCGACAGTTTCCGCTTTGACCCCAGCACCCAGGTGTTGAGAATCGGCCTTATTCTTCATATGGATTAGAGAAATTCAGTCATCCGTGCCTTCAATTCCCATCAGTTCTTCACTGTGGATAACCACATCCTGCTTAATGCGGGCCATAAATTCTTTCTTGCTCAGGCCTTTCTCAATAGCAGGATGATATTCCATCACGATGATGCCCGGCTTGTTAAAGGGGCTGCCCTTCAGCCAGTGGACACCGGTATTGGTCGAGACGCAGATCACCGGAATATCCACATTTTTCTGCATATAATATACCCCGGATTTTAACCTCTTGCGCTTGCCCACGGGAATGCGGGTGCCTTCAACAAACAAAAGCAGGGGTATTTTCTGATCCACCAGCAACCGGGCAATTTCCGGTGTTTTATTCCGGGCTTCCCCCTTGCCCCGGTCAATGGGAATAACCTCCATTTTCGTCAACACCTGCTTGAAACCAAAAATTTTAAACAGCTCCGCCTTGGCCAGTGCCGTCAGGTTAGGCATACGGCGGTAAGTAATCAGGGCCTCCAGATTACTCATATGTTTACAGCATAGAATGAAGCCCTTGTCTTTCGGGAGATTCTCAAGACCCCGCTCCTCTATTTTAATACCGCTGATTTTATCCAGCAGTAAAAACACCGCATTGAACCAGATAACCAGGCATCGCCTCATGGGTTTCGGTGATTTGAGGAAAGACGCCGGGACCAACACCAGAACAACCCACAGCGGTGCCGTGAACCAGAAAATAATATTGAAAATCAGGGAACGTATGTAACTCATAAAAATAATACTCAGCTTTATCAGGGTTTGAGAGCCATGTTATTTATTTCGGGGAGGTTTGTCAAAAAACGGCGTTTTTTAAATTTTTTGTTGTTGATGAGGGATAACTTGGTTTTTGTTAATGGGGGATACTCCCCCGTGCTCGCACACTCCCCCTCCTCGTATTAACTCGGGCGGCCCTTGGCCTTGCCTCAGACCTAATGGTCTTCGGTTACTGAGTTTTTCCGGATAGAACACCAATAAGGGGGAGCGAGCGGAGCGAGCGGGGGAACTCAAGTAGTGAGCAAAGAGCGAACGATAGTTCCCCCATCAACAAAAAAAACACTTCCCCCCATCAGATAAAAAATGTTGACAGTGCATATATTAATGATATGTTGTCATCGTAAACATAAAGATTAATTTTACATATGAATTTATGGTGAATAATGTAATGACCGGGAAAAATGACAAGGTGATTGAGGATGCCCCGGAAGCA
The DNA here is from genome assembly GCA_002401545.1 of Alphaproteobacteria bacterium. GTDB lineage: Bacteria > Pseudomonadota > Alphaproteobacteria > Sphingomonadales > Emcibacteraceae > Paremcibacter. The sequence goes on along the minus strand of NVTJ01000156.1, from coordinate 1,874 downwards.
GGCTCATTTTATACCCGCAACAAATACCGGATTTTATTGGGCGCTATTCTTGCCCTTGCATTATGTGGCGCAATAATTTTTGCCAGATCCTCTGCTCTGGCCAGTCTGAGTGAAGATCAGGCGGTGCACACACAGGCCCTTGTTGTCAATACCCTTAAAATCGTGGCCAAAGATCATTATCAGGTAAAACAAAAATATTCCGGCAATATTGTCGCGGGCCGGGAAAGTGATCACGGCTTTGACAAAGCCGGACTGCTGGCGGACGTGCTGGTTGATGAGGGGGATCAGGTAAAAAAAGGGGATATACTGGCCCGGCTGGACATGCGCCGCCTTGAGGCCAGTAAAAAAATACTTGACGCCGCCCTTGCAGAGGCAAAGGCCCTGAATGTGGAAACAAAGGCCCTTCTCGACCGGGCAGAGGCCACCTATGACCGCTACAGGATTCTTTTGGACAAAAAACATATTTCCGAACAAAAGTTTGATCAGGTGAAATTTGATCTGATCGCCCTGAAGGCCCGTAAAGTTGCCACTGCCGCTGCTGTGACGCAATCAGAAGCGCGGCTGGAAAGTTTGGAAACTGACCGCGCGCTGGCCACCCTGACGGCCCGCTTTGAGGGCAGTGTCGTTCGCCGTTACCTTGACGAAGGCACCGCGCTCAACGCCGCTACACCGGTGATTCGCCTGATTGAAGACCGCAAACTTGAAATTCATGTGGGGCTGCCGTCCGCCGCCGCATCTTTGCTTACCCCGGGTGAAAATCATATATTTGACTTTCAGGGCAGCCGAATCACTACAAAACTGCGCACCATCCTCAAAAAGCTGGATCAATCCACCCGTACCGTTACTGCCATCTTTGATGTTACGGATAAAACCACCGATATCCGGTCAGGAAATCTCGCCCGGCTGACCATAGATATGGATATTCAACAAAAGGGATTCTGGCTGCCCAGCAGCGCACTGGCGGAAAGCCGCCGGGGATTATGGAGCGTCTATACCCTGAAACCCCATAAAAATTCAGCAGAATATGCCACGCTGTTGCGTCAGGAGTTACAGGTTCTTTATACCAATTCCGATCACGTATTTGTGCGCGGAACCCTGCGGGACGGCGACCGGGTTGTCTCCGGCGGCCTTCACCGTCTTGTCCCCGGACAACTGGTTCGCATCACCGGAAAAACTGATCATGTGGAGTAATCTTTTCTTCCGCAACCGCCGGCTGACCACCCTCACCATTGGCCTGATCCTTGTGGCGGGTTTTTCTGCCCTTTCCGCCCTGCCCCGGCAGGAGGACCCCAGCCTGACCCACCGCTTTGATGCGGCTAATACGCCTTTCCCCGGGGCCAGTGCCGAACGGGTTGAAGCACTGATCACCGAAAAAATAGAGGCCGCCTTAAGTGAAATTGATGAAATCAAACGCTTGAGAAGCACATCGCGTACGGGAATGTCCACGGTCGCCATTGAATTTGAGGATTCGGTTCGCAAGGAAGATATTGAAACCCTCTGGTCACAGGTCCGGGACAAGCTGAAGGATGCGGAACGGGATCTGCCCGAGGGAGCGGGAACACCCTATCTTCTGGACCGGGAAAGTGCGGTTTTCACCTATATGGTCGGCCTGACATGGCATATGCCGTCAGAACCACAAGTCGATATTCTCGGCCGGTTCGCCAAGGAACTGGAGCGCATCATCTCGCCCATTCCCGGCACGGAAGAAACTGACGTTTTCGGCGAACTGGATGAAGAATTCATTGTCACCATTGACCCGGATGCTCTGGCCTCAGTGAGCCTTACGGTAAAAGATGTCTCGGACGCCATCGCCCGGACAGATTCGAAAACGCCCGCCGGGCTGCTGCGCGGGGCAAGTCATGACCTGATCGTGG
>NVTJ01000155.1 GCA_002401545.1 Alphaproteobacteria bacterium | reverse complement strand
GAGGGATCTGTAATGTACTGGCTGGCAAAAGCTGAGGACCAGACGGAGAATAGTTTTATCCGCCGGTTCTCGCCCCGTTACTGGACGATAAATTTCCCCCGGCCCATGATGGCCTCTATGGTGACAACGGGTTTTGACAGTCTGGTTATCGATCTGGTCTTTTACCGTACGGAGGATCTGTGCGGGCTGATCTGGGATTCGGTGGACAGCATTGATCACCCGTTTCACCGTTATGAGACAGCGAGGGATTATTCTCATACCGTGCTGAGTTTTCGCTGGCAAAGCACAAATATTAAGGAACTGGACGGTCTTAACAGTCCGACGCTGACCATAGAAGGACGGGACCAGAACGGGGCGGCCCGCACATGGTTTGTCCGGCTGTGGAATTATGCGGTGGGGAGCCGGGAAGACGCGGTGATCACCCTTGATTTTAATACGCTGGCGGGGGGCTTTTTGCATCCGTCAGAAGCGGACCCGGTTTATCCCGCCGACATCGATCGTATGTTTATCAGCATGGTGCCACAGGCCTTTGACGGCACAACAACCGGTCCCTTGCCCGGCGCGGTTGAGGCTCAGGTTATGGTTTCCGATATAAAGGTCAGCGGCCCCACATCGACGCTCAAGGTCGGGGATGGTTATGTTCAACCCCACGCTTTGCGTATTGCCAATGGTTATGATGATGTGACGACGCAGGCCCCGGAACGGGTGATATGGAATATGCTCAGGCTGGGGTACCGGGACTGGATCACGCATTATGTGGGCATGAGCCATTATTTTAATTTGAGCTGGGACGGTGGTGAGGGACGCTATATCGTTGACCCTGCGAAGGCAAAACTGAACATCGCCACCATAAGCTGGCACAGGAATTTTCTGGAACTGGCGCAGTTTTTTGGTTTCACGGTCATCCTCTCCCTGTCCTATGAAATTCTGGCGCAGAATATGCCGGCAAGCTGGCAGCAGAAGGCCCATGACGGCACGTCTGCTCTGACCGGCTGGGTGCCGCCATCAAGTCTGATCGCGCCCGCCAATCAGACAGCCCTTGATTACCTGCGGGATGTTTTTCTGGCTTTTGGGCAGATTGTGGATCAGGCGGGCGCAGATCATTATTACCAGATTGGTGAGCCATGGTGGTGGATTGATCAGGCTGGTGCCGGTGTGCCGCATTTTTATGATGATGTCACCACGGCACTTTATACGGCGGAAACAGGCAATGCTGTACCGGTGCGGCATTTGCTGGCCACAGAGACAGCAACAGCGGATCAGCAGGATTACCTGGACTGGCTGGGGGACAAACTGGGGCTGTCCACATTATGGCTCAGGGATCAGATCAAAACGATATATGCCACGGCACAGACAGGGTTACTGTTTTTCAGCCCGCAGGTGTTGCTGGATAATGCGCCTCTGGCCCGGGATGTTAACTTTCCCACAGGCCATTGGCAGAATCCGGCTTTTGATTTTTTTCAGATCGAAGATTATGACTTTGTTCTGAACGGAGAATGGGGAAAACGGACGATTGCGCATGGAGTCATCCGTCAGAGTTTATCCTATCCCTTAAGTAAAACCCATTATTTTGCCGGATTTAATCTGTTGCCGATCACGTTGGAAAACTGGGGAAACATCATCAAGGCTGCCGGGCTGGGATTCAAGGATGGTTTTGATCAGATTTTTGTCTGGGCCTATCCTCAGGTCGTTCGGGACGGCGTGATTTATACCAAAGATCAGGAAAATATTATGACAGGATTTCATGAAGTACGTCTGGCGCAGGATATCAGTTATGGGGCCAGCGGCGGGCCACAATTTTTGACCAGTATAATCGAGATGGCATCGGGCCATGAGCAGCGCAACCGGGAATGGGCAGAAGCCCGTAATATTTATGACATCGGGCTGGGCTTGCGGTCAGAGAATAATCTGAGCGAATTGCTCAGTTTTTTCCGGGCGCGGGCGGGGCGGGCTAATGGATTTCGTTACAAAGACTGGCTTGATTATAAAAGCAGCCCCCCGGATCAGGGTATAGCCGCTGCCGATCAGAGCATAGCCTTTGGTGACGGGGCAACGGTATCTTTTCAACTGATAAAAACATATGACAGCGGCGGCACAACGCATGTGAGAGATATCACCAAACCCGTTTCAGGAACGGTGGCTATTGCGCTTGACGGTGTGGTTCAGAATGCGGGTTGGCAGGGGGATATGACAAACGGGATAGTGACATTTGATGTGGCCCCGGTGGCCGGGGTTGCGATTAGCGCCGGGTTTGAATTTGATGTGCCGGTGCGCTTTGCCGAGGATTTTCTCGCCATTACACTGGAAAGTTTTCAGGCGGGGCATATCCCGTCCATTTCCCTGATTGAGGTTAGAATTTAAATGAAATCAATTACCCCAGAGCTGAAAGGCCATATTTCGTCTGAATTGACCTCACTGGTCACATGTTGGGTTCTGACCCGGCGGGACGGGGTCAGGCTGGCCTTCAGTACCCATGACCGGGAACTGGATTTTGACGATCTTGTCTTCAGGCCGGTCAATAGCTTCCTGCCGTCTTTGGTCAGCAGCACCAACAGTATGAATGTGGATAATCTGGAAGTGCATACGATACTGTCATCGGATGGTCTGGCGGAGAGGGATATCAGGGCCGGATTGTTTGATCATGCGGCCATTGCCATTTTTCAGGTGAACTGGCAGGATTTAACGCAGGGAAAGCTTTATATCCGAAGCGGGTGGCTTGGGGAGTTTACCCTGAAGGACAAGCATTTTACGGTTGAGATCAGGGGTCTGACACAGAAATTACAGCAGGTCATTGGGGCAGTTTTCTCGCCGGAATGCCGGGCGGATCTGGGGGCGGATGATTGCCATGTCAATCTGGCAGAATTTCTCATAACGGGGCAGGTCACAGCGGTCTCAGGCCGGGACAGTTTTACGGATACTGGCCGGGCGGAGGCTGACGGATGGTTTGATTATGGTTTGGTTCGCTGGTTGAAAGGGCCTAATGCGGGCATCAGGGCAGAGGTAAAAACCTATGTGGGGGGGCAGTTTGTTTTTCATGATATCCTGCCGGAGCCGATGGTGGTCGGGGATATGTATCTGGCCCTTGCCGGCTGCGACAAACGATCGGCAACCTGCAAGGTCAAATTCCAGAATTTTGAAAACTTCAGGGCCGAGACAGCCATTCCGGGGACAGATTCTCTGTTTAACTATCCCGGTCTGAAATAACAGGGCTTATTTTTTTGCGCCAGTTTTTTTAGCCGGGGCTTTTTTTACCGTTGTTTTTTTTGCGGCGGCTTTCTTAGGCGTTGTTTTTTTCGCGGACGTTGTTTTTGCTGCAGGCTCGGTCTTTTCTTCTTCAGCTTCTTTCCATTGATCAGGGAAGAGGCGGATATGTATCTGGTTCACCCGGTTACTCACATCAGCGAGAGCCTTGAGAAGGGCTTGCAGATTAAAGCTGGTTCCCAGAAAAGTGTATATTTTGGTGTTGGTATCAAAGGCGCGGAAAATATTTCTGGTTTCAACGTCCTTATGGGAGCTGGTTGCAATATCACCAATGAAATCATAAAGGATATACTGATCCTTGGATTGACTGATCCATTGGTCGCTGGTTTCATCAGCATGATCAACAAGGGACAGGATGCTTTCATTATTGAGAGGATATTTTTCTGGCAACTCAAGGACCTGCCGCAGGGATGCCGCCCGATCGCGGCCTTTTTTGCGTGGTGTCCATAAGGTGCGGGAAATCTGGTTTGTGCCCAGCATGATATTTTGCAGCGCAAAGAAAACACCCACAGAGGCCTGTTTTTCCATTGATTGATTTAAAATGTCCACGCTTGCTTCAATAAAGCGGCACTGGTTTCTTAATTCGTGAATATGTAATCCAATGACATTCATGTCCATGACAGACAAATCCTTTGTTTTGTTTTTCTGAAGAATACTGATAGCAAAGTTTTTTTGAAATGACCACATATGATCCGCCCGGAAGAAGAATCTTTTTAACGGCCCGAAGCTGTGTCGGCAGCGTTTTTCGTCATCAAGGGCGTAATCCCGAGTATGGTCTGGACTGTATCGGGTTGATTATTTATGTCTCGAAGGTGCTGGGGTTAAGTGGTTTTGACATCACGGACTATAGGAAAATACCCCGGAGAGATGCAATTTCCGCTCATGTCAGGGCTGCAGGTTTTGGGGAACGGGCAAAATCCGGCATGATGCCGGGTGATGCCGTAATTTTGCGCATAGGCAAATATCTGGAACATGCTGCGATCATTTCTGACCGGGGCATCATTCATGCCTGTGAGAAATACGGCGGGGTTGTTGAACATGGGCTGGATGCAGAATGGCGATCCAGAATTATTTCGGTTCATTCATTTCCGGATTTTTCACATAAACATCAAGGAACAGTTTAATGGCGAGTGTTGTACTTACCGTTGTGGGCACCGCCGTTGGCGGACCCATTGGCGGTCTGATTGGCGGTTTGGTCGGACGCCGTGTGGATCAGGCAATTTTCGGGGGAGTGGCCTCGCGGATAATTGAAGGCGGGCGGTTGAAAGACCTCACCGTCCAGACGTCCGCTTATGGCGAATCTGTTTCCCGTGTTTATGGCACCATGCGCCTGCCGGGCAATGTGGTCTGGTCTTCGGGTTTGAAAGAAACGCGGTCGGAAAAGGCCGAGGGTGGCGGCGGCAAAGGCGGTGGCCAAAAGGTCACCACAGTCACATTCACCTATTCGGCGTCATTTGCGGTGGCTTTGTCGGGGCGTGAAATTTCGGATGTGGGGCGGATCTGGGCTGATGGTAAGCTGTTGCGGGACAGCGCGGGTACTCTGGCTGTTGGTGGGGCCCTAAGGATTTATAACGGCACAGATTTTCAAAATCCGGATCCGCTGATTGAAGCCCTTGAGGGCGCAAATAATGTCAATGCCTTCCGCAGTCTGGCCTATGTGGTGTTTGATGATTTGGAGCTTGGTGAATATGCCAACCGGATTCCCAACCTGACCTTTGAGGTTATCGCGGATCCGGGCGGGAAGATATTACTGTCTGCGATTATATCGGATATTTGCGCACTTTCCCGGGTGCCATTTTATGATGCCGACGATCTGGATCAACTGGTGAGCGGTTATATAATTTCAGGCCCGGTGAAATCCCGTTCAGCCATAGAAGAATTGGCACAGATTTATAATTTTGATGTGGTTGAACAGGAAAATGGCCTGCTTTTCCGTACTCTGGACAGGGTTTCGGATGTTGTGATTGCGCCCGATGATCTGGCCATGCCTTCGGGCAGGTCCGGGACTGGGGATAAAATTACCCTGACCCGGACCCAGGATCTGGATTTACCCAGAGAAATCGGGCTGTCTTTCATTGACCCGGACCGGAATTATCAGACCGGGCATCAACGTGCCAGACGTTTAAATGTGGCCAGTGACATTGTACGTCACAATGCCGTGCCTCTGGTCATGTCATCGGATCAGGCAAAATCATTTTCAGAGATACAGCTTGATCTGGCCTGGGCTGGTCGGGAAGTAGTGAGTTTTAACCTGCCCCATAAATATGCCGACCTGCTGCCGGGGGATATTATCACCCTGACCATTGACGATGAGCCTCAGGATTTTCTGCTTCAGGAAACAGAAACCGGTTTGCAGGGCTTGAGTTGTCTGGCGGTGAAATTCTCCAGATCCCTGTTGAACCGGAATAGTTTTGCCGATAGCGGCCCTGTGCCCCTGCAGCAGGTGGAGCCATTGGCCGCAAGTCAGCTTTTTGTGCTTGATATGCCGACCATCACCGGAGAGAATGTAACATCACCTGCTCTTTTCTGGGCTGTGGCGGCGGGGCCGGGTAAATGGAACGGGGCCGGTTTGTATATCTCCAGAGACAATGATCAAACCTATACGCAGATTGATTTCTCAGCGGTTGAGGGGGTAAGCGGCGTTGTGGAAAATATTTTGACCGAGGGGCCAACCGCCTATTGGGATGATGTCAATGACCTGTTGGTCAGGCTGGATAATCCAGACCACAGCCTGTTTGGAGAGACGGCTGATGCGGTGCTTGACGGGGCAAACATCGCCTGGGTCGGTGGCGAGATAATTCAGTTCAGGCAGGCGGTTCTTGAGATGGATGGCCGGTTTCGCCTGAGCGGTTTTCTCCGGGGGCGCCGGGGCACGGAAAGGCGTGTCAGTGGTCATGGCACTTCAGAGGTTTTTGTTCTTCTGACACCGGCGACAGTGAATGCCGCCGGGATGAATTTTTCAGATATAGGCCAGACCCGTCACTTTAAAGCCGTCACGGCCGGCGGTAATGTTGAAGATGTTTCACCGGCAAATCATGATTTTAGCGCGGAGATACTGAAACCCTTTTCCCCGGTTCATGTTTACGCGTCACGGGACAGTGGTGGCACGCTGACCCTTAAATGGATACGGCGAAGTCGTGTGGGCGGGGACTGGCTGGACAATGCCGATGTGCCGCTGGGCGAGCTTTTCGAGAAATATGACATTGAGATTTTAGATGGCAGCACTGTGGTCAGGACCCTGACCTCCGATATGCCGGAAATCACTTATCCCGCGAATCTTCAGGTTAATGATTTTGGCGCGATACAGGCAAGTCTTGATCTGCGCATCATGCAAATCAGTGACACCGTGGGCCGTGGCTGGCCCCTTAAGGTTGACAATATTTAAAAGGTAGACAAAATGGCTAATCAAACTCCCCGGCTTAGCACGCCCTATATCATTTCCACCCAGTCTCAGAAGGAAGTTACTCACAATATGGCGCTGAATATGCTGGACGCGCTGATTCAGTCAGCGGTGGAAACGTCCATATTATCAGTTCCTCCCGTCTCCCCCGGGGAAGGTGAATTATGGTTGGTTGGCAGTTCTGCGACAGGTGACTGGGCCAGTCATGATAATGAACTGGCACAATATATGGGCGGGGTCTGGCAGTTTTATCCGGCCTTTGAGGGTATGGCTGTCTGGCTGAAAGATGATGATGTCATCGCACGTTACGTGGCGGGGTCATGGCAGAAGGGGGTTGTCACAGCCAACAGGATTGATATTTCCGGCCAGCAGGTCGTCGGCGCGCAACAGGCTGCCATCAGCGATGCGGCGGGCGGGGCAACCATAGATGTCGAGGCGCGCACGGCCCTGAACAGTTTGCTTGTCGCCTGCCGCACCCATGGGCTTATTGCGTCTTAACTGAACAGATCGCCCAGCTTCAGGGCCAGTCCCATATCGCCGTCAATTTTTAATTTGCCCATCATAAAGGCCATCTGCGGGTTCAGAGAGCCGTCCATCAGGCCTTCAAAGTTTTCTTCGCTGATAATCAAGGTCACATCGGCTTCGTTATCATCATTGCTGACGGTTGGCGGGGTTGTTGAACCATCAATAAAAATGATGCCGTCACCCTGCAGGTCAATTTTGATCGTTTTTCCGTTAGCATCCATATCCCCGGCTTTGTTGCGGATTTCTGTTGTTATGTCTTCAAGGCTCATTCGTTCTTCCTTTGCATCAGGCCAACATTACCTTCGGAAATGACTTCGCCGATCGGCAAACCATAGCCGCGATAGCCCATGGCAATTTTGGCAACCAGCCGCAAATGT
>NVTJ01000154.1 GCA_002401545.1 Alphaproteobacteria bacterium | reverse complement strand
AACCGCGCGGACCAACAATCAACTGCCACGGCAGGCCGAAAAGATCCATATCGGCAAATTTACCCCCCGCCCCCATATCCCGGTCATCATATAAGACCTCTACCCCCGCAGCCACCAATTGCTGATATATCTTGTCGCAGGCTGCCGTACAGTCCTCATCCTTGATGCGCAGATTAATCAGGCCCACCTTATAGGGAGCCACAGGTTCAGGCCAGATAATGCCATTGTCATCATGGTTGGCCTCAATCAATGCCCCCACAAGGCGGGAAACCCCGACACCGTATGACCCCATTTCCACCGGGATCAGATTACCAGCCGGTCCGGTAACTTTGGCATTCATACTTTCAGAATATTTGGTGCCAAAGAAGAAAATATGCCCGACTTCAATGCCCTTTGCCTTGCGCAGGTTTTCGGCTGTTACCAGACAGTTTTCCGGGTCATGTTTTTCTTCCTCCATGGCATAAAGGCTTTGCAACTTTTCAATGGTCGCCGTCTCAATATCACCGGTCAGGCTGTCCAGCTCAAAATTCTCGATTTCCTTGTCATAATAAAGCGTGCTTTCCCCGGTTTCTGCCAGAATCTGGAATTCATGGCTAAGGTCACCGCCAATGGCACCCGTATCCGCCTGCACAGGAATCGCCACCAGCCCCATGCGGGCAAAAGTGCGCAGGTAAGCCACATACATCTTATTATAGGAAATGCGGCCGGCTTCCGGCGAAATATCAAAACTGTAGTTATCCTTCATGAGGAATTCACGGCCCCGCATAATGCCAAAGCGGGGGCGGACTTCATCACGAAATTTCCACTGAATATGATAGAGGTTGATCGGCAGGTCTTTATAGGATTTTACATCGCCGCGAAACAGGTCCGTGATCATTTCCTCATTGGTTGGCCCGTAAAGCATTTCCCGCCCGTGACGGTCGGTTATCCGCAGCATTTCCTTGCCGTACGCTTCATAACGCCCACTTTCCTGCCAAAGTTCCGCTGGCTGTATGGTCGGCATCAGGATTTCCTGCGCCCCGGCCCGGTCCTGTTCCTCACGAACGATCTGTTCAATCTTGCGCAGCACCCGAAGCCCCAGCGGCAGCCAGATGTATATCCCGGCGCTGGTTTGACGGATCAGCCCGGCCCGCAGCATCAAACGGTGGGATGTGATCTGGGCCTCCGCCGGATTTTCTTTAAGCGTGGGCATAAATGAGGACGAAAGACGCATGGCAATAACCTTAATAAATCAAATAATCTAGTTTTTATAGACGCCCCGTCCGGTTATTACTAGATCGTTACTGTAGAAATTTGCTTTTCTGGCAAAATTCACTCAACTCCTGTCGATTCTGGCTGCCTAAGGGTTTGCCATCAAGGGTCACATTACCGTCTTTTATCACGATTTCGCCCAGATTTATTCTTCCCTCAAGGCCGGGATGATCCTGAAACTGTTGCTGAGAATTCCCACTGCCCCTGTTTTCTTCGGCAACATCAAGAATCAGCAGGAAAGAAATTTTATCCTTTAAGCCAAAATCAGCCGTCGGCGACAAATCCGCAGGTTTCACCGATCTGCCCCGCACATCCACGCCGGCTTTGTAATTCACGTCATCACGGGGAATATGTGTCGTTAAGATACGGCAGGATTCAACTGTAACATATGCTTTCGTTTCTGCGGAAACGCTTGAAAATATTAACAAATTGTTAATGATTAGTGTTGCAAAAATACATCGCCACATATTTTTTTCTCCTGTAACCCCCATGATACCATTATTTAAGCAATATTCCACAAGTGTGCTTTTTCTGCAACAGATAAAGAAAAATTAATCTAAAAATCATTTTTCTTGATGACAGGCTACAGAAGCTGGACTATTGTCCCATTCGAACGTGAGGCCCAAGTCTTGGGAGGGAAAATCTCTACACCACGTCGAGAAAAAGAAACAATATTAAAAAAAAAAATAATCGACTAAATAAATATATTATAAAATACATAAAAAAAGCAAGATCGTCGGATCTTGCTTTTTTTATGTATTTTATGTGAAATCTTAATATCCGGCGGCCTGGCCATCCTTTCTCATTTCAGATGCGCCTTTATAAACCCCCAGCTTTTCATCCCACAGGATCATCTGATAACCGCCGTAACCGCCTTTGCCCACTTTGACATTATGGCCCCGCGCCCGTAATTCCGCCACTACCCCTGCCTCAATACCGGATTCAACATTCAGGATTCCGCCATCGGTCATGATTTCCCCGGTGGGCTGACTTGAACCATCATGACGGTAGCGGGCCACATCACCGGCCTCCTGCACATTCATACCGAAGTCAATCATATTAGTGATAATCTGGGCATGACCCTGTGGCTGCATACCACCACCCATCAAGCCAAAACTCATCAGCGGTTTGCCATCCTTCATAACAAAAGCCGGAATGATGGTATGGAAAGGTCTTTTCCCCGGCGCATAGACATTGGGATGGCCTTTTTTAAGGGTGAACAGCTGTCCCCGGTCCTGGAACATAAAGCCCAGTCCATCAGGCACCAGACCGGACCCCATACCCCGGTAATTGCTTTGGATAAGGCTGACCATCATGCCATCTTTATCCGCCACGGTGAGATATATGGTGTCGCCATTCTGAAGCACGTCAGGGTCAGGATATTTAACTTCCCGGATCACCGTTTTCATATCAATAAGCGTTCGCCGTTCAGCGGCATATTCCTTTGACAGCAAATGCTCAAGAGGTGCTTTGTAATAGGTGGGGTCGGCATAAAATCTGGCCCGGTCCTCAAAGGCAAGCTTTTTCGATTCCGCATGGACATGAAGATAATCGGCGCTGTTATGGCCCATGGCACGCAGGTCATAGCCTTCCAGAATATTAAGCTGTTGCAGGGCGGCAATTCCCTGTCCATTGGGCGGCAGTTCAAAAACATCATAGCCCCGGTAATTAACCGACTGTGGCTCCACCCATTCACTGTAATGAGCAACAAAGTCCGCTTTACGCAGCCTGCCACCAATGCGCTTCATATAGCTGTCCATGGTATCAGCGATAACGCCCTTATAAAAAATATCTCGCCCGCCGTCGGCAATCATGGACAGGGTATTTGCCAGATCAGGGTTTTTGAATATCTGACCCTCAACCGGGGCCTTGCCATTCGGATAATAAGTCTTAAGGAAATTTTCCGTCTCCTCAACGCCGGATTCCGGATCAAGATAACGTTTGCCGGCCACCGTCATGTAATAAGTGATCAATTGTGTCAGGGGAACCCCTTCCCGGGCATAGGAAATTGCCGGAGCCAGATTTTCCTTCATGGTAAGTTTACCAAATTTACCATGAAGCTCAAACCAGCCATCCACCGTTCCCGGCACAGAAACCGGCAGGGAGCCAAAGGACGGGATAGCTGTCAGCCCCCGCTTCTTCAGCGCAAGCGCAAGGTCATCATAGCTCATCCCCATGGGCGAACGTCCCGACCCGTTAAGGCCGTAAAGCTTTTTCGTTTCCGGATCCCAGACGATGGCAAATATATCGCCGCCAATGCCGCTGCCCGTGGGCTCCATCAATCCGGTGGCCGCATTGGCCGCAATGGCGGCATCAACCGCTGACCCACCTTTTTTCAGAATATCCAACGCGATCTGTGTGACAAGGGGAATGCTGGTTGCGGCCATACCGTGACGTGCGATGATCTGGGAGCGGGTGGCAAACTGCGCCCCCACATTGCGGTCCCCCCGGTGGGACTGTGGCCATTTGTCATCCGCCCTGACATCATTATTTCCCATCATACAACATCCTATAAAGAGACAGGTAAAAAGAAAAGATTGCATCTCATGCTCCAATATTACTCTTGTCTTTTCCCCGGTTTATATTCTGGCAAACTCCTTGCCATAAAGTCAAGTAACAGCTTCGTCACCCTGCAACAGCTTTTCCACCAAAGCCTCAAACCCGGCGGCCCTGGCAAAATTCGCTGCGGTCCTGTTATCGTCTGATTTTAACGCCCTGTCCGCGCCATATTCCAACAACAGGTCAACCACGGGGGCATTGCCCAGACTTGCCGCCGCCATCAGGGGGGTATAGCCCCCGGCCTGCATCACATCGGGTTCTGCCCCGGCTTTCAGCAACAGGCTGACAATCGCCCCCTGTCCGGCGGCACTGGCACTGTGAAGCGGCCTCAGGTCTGACATGTTTGTGGCATGGATATTAACGTCTGCCGCCTTCTCAACCAACAGGGCTGCACAGGCCAGAGACCCGAAAAAACAGGCCAGATGCAGGGCGGAAAAACCATCCCCGCTCAACCGGTTAATATCAGTGGTATTCTCAAGAATATCTGCCAGTTTTTCGGACATATCAAGGGCGGCAAAGTCAAAAATATCCAGCACCGGGTCATAATCCAGTAATGCCGTGGTCAGATTTTTTTTGGCCAGATACAAGGTAAAAAGAACTGCCGATACCCCATCCGAACTGCGACTGGATGCCAGGCTGCTGTCCTTGGCAAGAAGTGCACGAAGCGCGGCCTCATCCGCCACATCTATGGCCTTGAATAAATCATTCCGTGACATGACTTTTCCTCCCTTTACAATTGATATTGCGCCATACCCTGACGCGCCAGTTCATCGGCCTTTTCATTGCCGGGATCACCATTATGGCCCTTGACCCATTTCCAGGTAATATTGTGGCTTTCCACCTCCGCATCCAGAGCCTGCCATAATTCAGCATTCTTGACCGGTTTGCGGTTTGCCGTCCGCCAGCCATTTTTTTTCCAGTTGTGAATCCATTTGCTAATACCGTCCTTGACATAGGTGCTATCGGTATAAACCGTCACATGACATGGCCCTTTCAGGGCTTTCAGCCCTTCAATGGCTGCCGTCAGTTCCATCCGGTTATTGGTAGTTTCCGCCATGCCGCCGATCAGCTCCCTGGCATGCCCACCGGAGACCAGCCAAGCGCCCCAGCCCCCCGGACCCGGATTGCCGGAACAAGCCCCGTCCGTATAGATAGTCACTTCTTTCATATGTCCAGCCCATATTCCCTCGAATTTTTCACCGCCCGGTGAAATTTCAGTTTATTGATATATTCCGCCGGGTTCTTGACCTGTACCAGCGCCCCTTCCACCCGATTGAGCCAATCATAAAGGCGGGACAGCAGGAACCGGAAAGCGGCCCCCCGGCACAGAATCGGCATGGCCGCTATCTCATCATCCGACAGGGGCCTCACCCCGGCATACCCCCGGAGCAGACGGCTTGCCTTGGTAACATTAAAGGCCCCGTCCCTCTCAAAACACCAAGCATTGATAGCTATGGCCATATCATAGACCAATATATCATTACAGGCGAAATAATAATCGATCAGTCCCGACAGCTTGCCGCCGAGAAAAAAGACATTATCCGGGAATAAATCCCCATGAATGATGCCTTCAGGCAGAGTTTCCGGCCAGTTTTCTTTCAGGAAGGTCATTTCATTATAGAGCAGGTCTTTCAGGCCGGTCATCACCTCGTCGGCCCGGCCCTCACACTGGTTGACTAGTTTTTGCCAGCCTGCCACCGACAGGGCGTTTTCCCGGCTGAGATTAAAATCAGAGGCGGCCCTGTGCATCCGCGCCATCTCCTGCCCCAACTGAAAACAGTGATTCGGGACCGGCCTGCTGACCGACAGTCCGGGAAGGAAACTGATCAGCGCCGCCGGACGGCCACAGAGGGTCCTGAGGATATTTCCCTGCCGGTCTCCTATGGGCGTGGCGCTATTACATCCCTTACGCACTAGATGGCCCATAAGTCCGAGAAAAAACGGCAAATCATCAGGATTAACCCGCTTTTCATAAAGGGTCAGGATATAAAACCCTGTATTTGTTTGAAGAATATAATTGGAATTCTCAACACCCTCGGCAATAGCTTTGAAGGAGATAACCTCACCTTCATCATAACTTGCCATAAATTCAAAAATTTCCTCAGTGCTGACGTGGGTATAAACTGCCATTCTCAGCTCTCTTTCAACAGAATTGCGGGCAGCCTGAACCGGACATTTTCCTCGACCGTCATAACCGATTCCAGACGGATATTATATCGCCCGCGAAAGGCCTCTATCACCTCTTCGACCAACACTTCCGGGGCAGAGGCTCCCGCTGAAATGCCAACATTATCAACCCCTGAAAGCCAGTCCCAGTCAATATCCCTGGCCCGCTGTATCAGCATGGATTTGCAGCCCTGCCGCCGGGCAACCTCCACCAGACGTCTGGAATTGGAGCTGTTGGACGCACCGATAATCAGCACCGCCTCCGCTTTTTCCGCCAGCACCTTGACCGCGCCCTGACGATTGGTGGTGGCATAGCAGATATCCTCCTTCTTCGGGCCTTGAATATGGGGAAATTTGATTTTAAGGGCAGCGATAATATCCGCCGTATCGTCCAGTGATAATGTGGTTTGGGTGATATAGGCAAGATTGGCGGAATTTTCCAGCTCCAGCCTTTCCACATCCTGAAGCGTTTCCACAAGCATGATCCGGCCCTCGCCTACCTGCCCCATGGTTCCCACCACCTCCGCATGGCCGGAATGGCCGATCATAATGATCCTCGTACCGGATTTCTCATGGCGTTCCGCTTCCCGATGTACCTTGCTTACCAGCGGACAGGTGGCATCCACATAAAGCATCCGCCGCCGCCGGGCCTCTTCGGGTACAGACTTTGGCACCCCGTGAGCGGAAAAAACAACCGGCACATCTTCGGGCACTTCATCCAGTTCATCCACAAAAATGGCGCCACGCTTTTTAAGTCCTTCGACGACAAATTTATTATGGACGATTTCATGACGCACATAAACCGGTGCGCCGTATTTCTCCAAGGCTATTTCAACGATCTGAATCGCACGGTCAACCCCGGCGCAGAAACCCCGGGGCGAAGCAATATAAACATTCATATTTTTAGCGTCCATCACCAAACTCACCCAGGCATGGGATACATAATACATAGGCATGGTTCGGGTCATTGAACTGACTGAAAATAGACAGGCTGGCCATAATCTGTGCCAGCAGAATATTCTGTGGCGGGATTATCTGTGTTCTCAACATTTCACCAATCCCCGCGTGACGCTCCATAAATTCGGCGATCAATTTTACGTCCCAGGGAACGGCATCTTCCCAGAATTCTACTTTATAGTCACCCAGTTCTGCCAGCACCGCTGCAGATTTCACCGCATCCTCAAAGGTGCCAAGCCTGTCCACCAAGCCAATCTCAAGAGCATCCTTCCCGGTCCAGACACGACCCTGGGCAATTTCGTGAACCTGTTCCACTGTCATGCCACGACCCTCGGCAACAATATTCAGAAAACGTTCGTAACCATTTTCAATGGTGCTTTGAAGGATAGCCTTGACCTTTTCAGGAAGCGGCTTCGTAAGGCCGACACCGGCAAGTGCTGTTGTTCCCACCCCGTCCGTATTAATGCCAATTCTGGCCAGAGTTCCCTCAAAATTTGGAATGGCGGCAAAAATACCGATTGATCCTGTGATTGTGGCTGGCGCGGCCCATATTTCATCGGCGTTGGCAGAAATCCAGTATCCCCCCGATGCCGCCAGTGAACCCATGGAAACCACGACCGGTTTGCCGGATTTTTTCAACAACAAAACTTCCTGCCGGATGAGTTCAGAAGCAAAAGCACTGCCCCCGGGACTGTTCACCCGGAGAATTACGGCCTTGACCTTTTCAGGAAGCGGCTTCGTAAGGCCGACACCGGCAAGTGCTGTTGTTCC
>NVTJ01000153.1 GCA_002401545.1 Alphaproteobacteria bacterium | reverse complement strand
ATTGGCGCGCGGGTGCAGGAAGAAGTGGAAAACGGCAAAACCGGCGAACGCATTTTGTCCGGCTATTGGCCTGTGGCATCACGTAAAAAAACCGGCTGAAATAAAACCGTCATACCGGCGAAGGCCGGGATCCAATGCGGACTCACAATAGATTCCGGCCTTCGCCGAAATGACGATTGTTAGAAATCTCTGTGCTCATTTTGCAGGCGTCTGCATAGCAATAGCCAGAAAAGCTTTGCTCTAAGCCCATCTTAACTAGCTCTGCACGAAACAGTCCCAAAAAACGTACGTCAGGCTATAAGTTTGGCTGATTGTTTTATGCAAGCCAGTAACGGCCATCGTATAAAATCGGCCACACTCGAACAAAAAGCGGTATGTAAGAGAAGTTTGGGTATAGTGGGTGGCTTGGAATAAGAATGACTCAATAATGCAATTGCGTACATCTTACAAACATATACGATGTTGAAATGGTAAAAACAGTATTCACTTCAAAACCTAGCTCCAACTACGATGATCTAATTGAGGTAAGGTATCATTTCCCTCGCACTTATTTAAATCAGGTTGAACGAGCAGTTGGCGACTGGATTGTATATTATGAGCCTCGGCGAATATCTTCTGATCTAGGATCACTTGGCGGACGACAAGCATACTTTGGGACAGCTCGGGTCACAAAAATTGAAGCTGATCGTTCTAGAAATGATCATTTTTTTGCATTCGTTTCAGATTATCTTCCTTTTGACAGGGTTGTGCCGTTCAAAGAAAAAGGAGGATACTATGAGAGCAAACTTGAGAAGGGTGATGGGTCTACCAATAAGGGACTTTTTGGACGAGCTGTTCGCTCTATTGAAGAGGTTGAATATGATTCAATTTTGAAAGCTGGTTTTGGAATTACACTTGTCGGAGAGGATTCATTCTACAAAAACAAGCAGCAGCAATTTGAAAACCCTGACACATTTGGTTTCCATGATGCAGAGCAACGCTTATTCGAGAGACAAATAGTGGAAAGCGTTGTTAAAAGACCATTTAGAGACGTAGCATTCCGCCACGCTATTCGTAATGCCTACGACGATACATGCGCAATGACTGGGTTGCATATAATAAACGGAGGCGGGCGGCCAGAAGTGCAAGCTGCACACATAAAATCCGTAGCATTGAATGGACCGGATTCCATAAACAATGGCATCGCTTTGTCTGGCACAATACACTGGATGTTTGATAGAGGCTTGGTTTCGATTGATGACGATTATTCTATTTTGACTGCGAACGACAAACTTCCACAACAAGTAAAAGCGCTCATCCGTTCGGAAGGGAAAATCAAGTTGCCATCAAGATTGGATATTCGACCTCACCCAAGATATTTAGCCCACCATCGAGAAAATGTTTTCAAGGGTTAGCAAAACCAGTCGTTTTTATTTGCAAACTCTAACTTTTCCAACAAATCTGGACGATCAAAGTCGAATTGCTTTCCTTTAAGAGGTTTGAAGCCTTCAAACGAATGCAATTCATGGTCATCTTCTTTGCGCTGCGGCGGCTGCAAGCCGGGAGCGCCAATTCGAAAGGGAATAAAGAATTCACTATCAAACAGAAAGTTTCTTAGATCGCTCTTCTGAATAATTCCCCTCACTAGGAAAGTGCCCCAATATTTATAATTGGAGGCATCTCTGTAAAGATACTCAACCTCGGTTAGGGTTTCTAGCGCGTTCATTTTGGCAGCATGATTCATAAATATGGAAGTGTTAATAAAGCTTCGCACTTTGTTTTTTTCTTGCTCCTAATCTATCGTGACAGACCTCCATGCGAGCCAACCGTAATCAGCGACAACTGCAAGTGGTCGCACTCTTTTCACAAGCCTAAAAGGTGAGCGTCAGCATAGAGATAGCGCCAAGGGCCGATGCGCACTAAAATCAAGTCCTCAAATAGAGAGGTTCACCGTCACGATAGGGTAAATAAAAATGGCGCTCAAATAGCGGCGCAAGCCCCGCGATAGCACAAAGCCCTTGCCGGGGCATTCTCCGGCTTAAAAAGGTCCGCCGGACCTTTTGATTTGGCTTTGCCAAACCGCCTTTGAATGGTGCCACAGGGGAGAGTCGAACTCCCGACCTCGTCATTACCAATTGGATTTGGGTGTTTTTCTGGCATTGTCTATAGTGCTCCATAATTGGATAACACGTGGAAAAAAATACGTTATTGTTATCTCTAGTTTCCTTGAGTGAGTTGTGAGTTGCCGTCGCTGTGCTTACTATGTGCTTACTGGAAACTGGTGGCGACAAGACAAAAGGAAGCGTTATGAAAATTACAAAACGTTGTGTAGATGCACAAAAACCATCTAACAAACCTGAGTATCTTTGGGATAGTGCCTTATCAGGATTTGGTGTCAAAACGCTACCGTCAGGCAGAAAAACATACATTGTACAATATCGTGTGGGCGGCCGTGCTGGTCGTACCCGTCGAATATCACTTGGGGTTCATGGTAATGTGACAGCCGAACTAGCTCGGGTCGAAGCCAAAAAACTGTTAGGGCATGTTGCAATTGGGATAGATCCTCTCGCGGATAAAGATGCTGCTAAAAACGCAAAAACAGTCGAAGACATATTGAAAGTTTTTCTTGCTGAGCATGTTGATGTGAAACTAAGGCCAAGTTCGATAGAGGCTTATCACAATGTCGCACAAAAAAAAATGCCGCCGTCTTTTAAGAAAATGCCGATCAAGAAAGTTGTTCGCCAAGATGTAGCCCGTCTTCATCATGCTATGCACCACATGCCCTGTAGTGCGAATAAGACACTTGCTGTGCTATCCAAGTTTTTCAACTGGGCAGAAAAATATGGCTATCGTGACGACCATACAAACCCATGCAGACATGTGCAGAAATACAAGGAAATACCACGTCAGAGATTTTTATCACCAGAGGAACAACAATATCTTGGAGATGCCTTCAACAAAGCAGAGCATGAGGAATTGGCAACAATCTACGCCATTGATGCTCTTCGAGTGATATGTCTCACAGGAGCGCGTTTGAGAGAGATTTTACATCTCAAGTGGGACTATGTTGATTTGGGGCGTGGCGTACTAAATTTGCCAATGTCAAAGACTGGCCCGAAAACCATCTACCTCAATGAGGCTGCAATAGAAATTCTCCATAAAACCATAAGACAGGTTGATAATCCCTATGTCTTTTGTGGGCTAATACCCGGAAAGCCAATTCATGAAATTCAAAAGGCGTGGCAACGTATCCGAAGAATTGCTGAGCTTGAGGATGTCCGTATTCATGACCTCCGACACACATTTGCCAGCGTAGCAGTCATGGACGGGATGTCGTTGCCCATGATCGGAGCTTTGCTTGGACATTCACAACCACGTACAACGGCTAGGTATGCGCACATTGCGTCTGACCCTATGCGTAAGGCCGCAGAACGAATTGGGAAGCAAATTTCTCCGCATTTTTGAGACAGTTATTTACTGTTACTTTCCAAATAGATCATCCATTTCATCTTCGGTTGAAGCGCCAAAGATCAGAAGGAAACGGGCGAAAACTCGGCAGAAGAACGATTGGAAATCATGCTGGTTGAGGGAGTGAACTCTGGTGAGGCTATCGAAGTTGACAATGTCTATTTGGACAAATTCAAAAACCGCCTGAACCAATGTGCTCAAGCCAAATTCAAATAGTTTTTAGTCCATTGACCAAAATGGCAGTCAAAATGGTGCGGTGCGTTCTTACAAATGAGAGACATGAGTTGATCGTTTGATTATCGGTACTTTTTATCCACCTGCACTTTCAGTGCGTCAAAGTGTGTATCAATTTCGTCGAGAGAAGAAAGATGAGTGCCGAGCCCTCGTTCTTTCTGCCTCATTGAAGTTGCAACAAGCGCATCAATCTCGGTTTGGGTGTACCCGGACAGAGAATTGCTTTCATCGTCAACTACAATAGTGACGAAGGCATCACAGGAAATATCTCCGCGCAATTCAGCCGGTAATTTTGATGCTGGGAAATTGTACACCGTGTTCATGTCGTGATTATAGCTGAAAATAAATACGAGCAACACCTGCTCGCATCCTGATAGAAGCCAAGGCGGTAGAAAATGTGCCTATCTTGATTCTGTATGGGATGCAGAGTGAATAACAACAATTGTCAATATTTGCCAATTATGCTACACTATGAACGTTAGCAGTTAGGAAAAGTTTTATGGCAACAGCAACAATGAACATATCGCTTCCTGAGGGTTTGCGCGATTTTGTAAAAGACCGTGTTGAGCAGGATCATCATGGCACACCAAGCGCTTATTTACGCAACCTTATTATTCAGGACAAAAAACAGGCTGCGGAGGAAAAACTTGAAGCCATGCTTCTCGAAGGGCTAAACTCCGGTGAAGCAATTGAGGTTGGTGATGACTATTGGGACAAGTTCAAAGACCGTTTGAAAACGCGAGTTCAGGGTAAGTCAAAATAAATAATGACCTCTCGAATAACTCATAGCCCTTCGGTTGAGATTGATCTCGACCGATTATCGGACTATTTTGCGGTTAAAGATATTGATCTGGCTATCCGGTTTTCTGATGCAGTGGCCGATACAGAACAAGCCCTTTTGAAAATGCCAGAAATGGGTGCTTTACGTGAATACAAGGCGCTAGGACTAACGGGGATGCGAATGATCTTGGTGAATGGTTTTCGCAACTATATGATTTTCTATATGCCAACGGACTATGGTATTCATGTTGTTCGTGTGCTGCATGGAGCGCGGGATTTGGAAGCGCTATTTGAGTAGCGTCTTGAAACGGGCTGCCAAATCGCTTGCATATTTTGGTGTAAATTCACTGAACCGTCCTGCACCAATATCGGCCATCCCCATACTGATACCGATCTCGGTTTGCATTTGTAACAAGGCCTCAGCATCTTGAATGGACATAGTCACTGCCACGGGACGGTTTTTCTTGGTTACAAGCACCGGCTCTCTTTGAACCGTATCAAGAAAGCGTCCAAATTCGGTTACTGGCTTTCTCGATCATTTATAATAATCAAAAGAACAAAAAGTGCACAGAAAGGTATTGACCTTTTTCAATCAATCCCCACGTGTAGTAGCGATCAGCCACATTTCTCATACGGGGGACGCTTATGCCTTGGAATTATGCGGAAGCAAAAAACAGAATCAGGCAGAGCATAATTGATGCGCCCCTCGTGAAGGCACAAAATTTTGCCACCGAATACTATCCAACATATATTACAGAAGAAAATCTGAGACGGCAGCGAAAAGAAATTTCCCAAAAGCCGCTATTTGGCCTTGCTGGAAAAAAACCAGTTTTGGTTGAAACTATACAAATTTACGTAAACATTACAAACTATGATGAATATCGTTTGCAAGATGGCGTTGAGAATGAAGCAACACATAAACGAGCATTACAATTTTTGCATCTGCATTATTCAGCGTGTGATCGAATAGTTGAAAACACCAATGCCCAACGTGTCGATTTCCACTCAGCACGTATGCACGCTGTAATCTTGGAATCTCAAGGAACCGGAATTTCCAGATCAAGTTTGATCGAAGCGCTAGAACTGGCAAACCAACTTCGGATGCTGTCCAATTTAGCGAATCAAGAGCTGGCGGATAACCAGCTTGGTGCACGTTTTAGGATTGGGATTGATGCTGGGCCATGCGTTGCGATTAACAGTGGAAACGGTAAAGACAAAGAACCGTTATTTTTGGGTAGTGCAGCAAATCACGCAGCAAAACTTGCGGAAGGTGATGTTCCGGGTATTTTCCTTTCCGACAGAGTACGAACCGTACTGGGACTCTCTGCCGTTGGCTCGCTAGATTTGGAGAGACTGACCGTTCTTGAAGAAGACTATTACCGTGACAGCTTAAAACCTGAGCTTTTCACTGATACTGCAGGGCAAATAAAAACAGCAGAAGAGCGTACGCAATCACTTCTAGCCGAATGGAAAGGCGACATCTTGGCAAAGAAGGAAGTGCCAATCTCTAATCCCAGTTTCACCTTTCATCGCATGGAGCCACCGTTATCTAAGATCGAGTACAGTAAATTAAGTCCGTCAAATAGTATCCGAATGGATATGGCATCCCTCTTCGCTGATTTAGATGGCTACACAGCATATATTGATGAAGCAATGAGAGGGGGCGACGTATCCGAGGCAGTCCGAGCAATATTTGTTATTCGCGGCGAATTACAAACTGTCTTGGAGCGAGATTTTGGTGGACGAAAAGTTCGGTTCATTGGCGATTGTATCCATGGAGTTATTGCCGAAGGAACAAGTGAAAATATAGATTTGGTGCAGACTGTTCGGTCCACAGCTGAGTGTGCTGGTGCACTTCGATCCTCTTTCGATATTTGCAAGAAAGAGCTACGCAATATTGATAACTTGGGATTAGCGATTGGTGCAGAACTAGGCAAAACACCAATTAGTCGAATTGGAATAAGGGGTGAAAGGGGGGTGAGAATAGCCTCTAGTTTGGCCACAACCGGATCAGAAAATTTACAAGGCAGTTGCAATGGAACGCAAACTCGCTTTGGCGCGCAAGCACTGAAAAATTTACCGTTTGGCCTTCACGATCAATTCAACGATTCAGGCTTTTCGAATAATATGCAATATGATGATGTAGCAGCCACCATTGTTGGGCAATCGTCAACCACGAAGACTTCGACAACTCCTGTACATAGATCACACAGTGTTGCCATCAAGAAATAGTCGCCCCCTTCATTTTCTTAAAGATACCATCCCGGATTGGGTTGAAATTAAGATTCCTCAGACAGATGTTAAAATGCTGGTTACAGCAACCCCTTTTATGGAAAGTGGGCAACCGGACACGACCTATGATCTTGTAATACTTGAACAGGAGCGTATAGGCGTTTGTGTCTCTGAGCAGAGCATTGGTGACAAACTTCCTGCTTTTTGCATGGAGCGTCACATAAACTTGGATGGAACATTTTGTATCGGATTGGATGCTGGGAGGAGTATCCTATCATCCCAAGATGGCGAGCATTGGTGGAATGCAATTTTGGAACACTTTCGATGCCAATATATAGCCAGGAGAAAGGGTTTTTGGCCACTTAAAAAGGGGCTGTCGCACGGAGATGCTGCAGATGTTCAAATTAGGATGGAAGAACTCAGCAATCCATTGGGATGGGCGCAGGAAATAGAGGAAGGAATTTTTCGGAAAAAAGGTTGGTTGGGCGAACATCTTCCCAAGATAAATCAACAGACCAATATGCTCATGAACCAACGCACTGGGTGTCCACGGAGTTGTTATTATCGACACTTTCCTAAAGCCAAATATGGGTGTGACCAAGCGCCTTTCTCTACTCGATGCGAAAAACGGCACAAGCCCATATTGAAATGTAATTGCCCTAATCGCGAAGCTATTTACAAGCTCGTGCTCTTGGAAATGAACAGGCGAGAGTTGGAAGAGAAATATTTTGATATTGTCAAACGAAAAGCAAAGTGTTGCGGCAGCATGAAGAATTGCCCTTTAAGAGATTGGGAAAACTGCCAGCGAAAAGGAAGGACACATGATAAATAAATTTGTTGGAAGAGGTGGGTCTCAAAACCGGGTGGCAGTCTTGCTTGAAAACCCTGCTGTTGGTCATAATCAAGATATTGCACAGTACGTTTCTGATAAATCTAACATTATAGATTACAAAAAGGCGGATCAGCTCACGAAAGGCCTGAATGAATTTTGCCTCGTCCTCTTCGGTCAGAAGGTCATCAACACTCTCAACTGTAGGCGTAATTACCTCCAGC
>NVTJ01000152.1 GCA_002401545.1 Alphaproteobacteria bacterium | reverse complement strand
TGAAACCTTTGTATGAAGCTCTCCATTGTCATGTGCGGGCCAGACTCAACGAAAAATACGGCGATGAGGTTGCTCCGGCAGAGGGGGCTATTCCGGCTCACCTCACCGGCAACATGTGGGCGCAGACATGGGGTAATATATCCGCCCTTGCCGAACCGGAAGGCACCGATATCGGTTATGACCTGACGTCTTTATTGGTCAAGGCGGGTTATGATGCCAAGCGGATGGTCAAAACCGGTGAGCAGTTTTTCACCTCGCTCGGCCTCGCGCCCCTGCCGGAAACCTTCTGGCAACGCTCGCTGTTTACCAAGCCCCGCGACCGGGAGGTGCAATGCCATGCCAGCGCGTGGAATCTGGATAATAAAGACGATGTGCGCATTAAAATGTGTATAGAAATCACGGCGGAGGATTTTGAAACCGTCCATCATGAACTGGGCCATAATTTTTATCAGCGGGCTTATAAGGATCAAACGGCGTTGCATCAGAATGGGGCCAATGACGGTTTTCATGAAGCCATTGGTGATGCCATCGCCCTCAGTATTACGCCGGAATATCTGAAAAAACTGGGCCTGATTGACAAGGTGCCGGGCCCGGAAGGCGATATCGGCTTGCTCATGCGCCGTGCCATGGACAAGGTGGCCTTCCTGCCCTTTGGCCTGATGGTGGACCAATGGCGCTGGCAGGTTTTCAGTGGTGAACTGACGCCGGAGACCTACAACAAAGGCTGGTGGGACCTGCGCCTGAAATATCAGGGCATCAAGCCACCTGTGGCCCGCACGGAGGATGATTTTGATCCGGGGGCAAAATATCATATTCCGGGCAATACCCCCTATATGCGCTATTTCCTCGCTCATATCCTGCAGTTCCAGTTCCATAAGGCCGCCTGCGAAATGGC
Organism: Alphaproteobacteria bacterium; assembly: GCA_002401545.1. GTDB lineage: Bacteria > Pseudomonadota > Alphaproteobacteria > Sphingomonadales > Emcibacteraceae > Paremcibacter. The sequence goes on along the minus strand of NVTJ01000152.1, from coordinate 7,389 downwards.
CGGATTTGACGGACCGTTGCACCGCTGTACCATTTACGGCAACAAGCAAGTGGGCGAGAAATTCAACGCCATGCTGGAGATGGGCGCAAGCCAGCCTTGGCCGGACGCATTGGAAGCCTTCACCGGAAGTCGTCAGATGGACGGCAGTGCGGTGCTGGAATATTTCGCCCCGCTTAAAGTCTGGCTGGACGAGCAAAACAAAGACCGTAAATGTGGCTGGTAAGTTGCAGTTATCACTTTCTGAAATCTATGCCGGACTGGGCGGCGAAATAGCTGAAGATGGTGTATACGGCCGTGTTTTGTTTCAGCGCTTCGGCGTCCACTTTGTCCAGCGTGTCATTCTCTGTATGGTGATAGTCGAAATATTTCAGGCCGTCCGGCTCAAAATTTACTGCTGGCATTCCCGTCTTGCCGAGCGCACTCATATCCGACTGTCCTCTGGCGTCATTCTTCGGGCTTAAAGACACGCCAAGCGGGGCCAGTAATTCCGCCAGTTCCCGGATGCTGTTCAGGGCAGATGGCCCGACACCTGGGGTCATTTCATATATGCGTCCGGTGCCGAAATCCCATTCCGCCCCGATCACATGGCTTGCCATATCATCCTTATGTCTTTCCACATATTGGCGAGCGCCCACAAGTCCCACTTCCTCGGCAGCAAACAGGATCACCCGGATTGACCGTTTGGGGCGCGTGGGCAGGGCGGCAATATGATGGGCGGCGGCCAGGGTGATGGATACCCCGATGCCGTCATCCACGGCCCCGGTGCCCACATCCCAACTGTCCAGATGGGCGCCCATGACGACATATTCATCCGGGTTGGTGCTGCCGGAGATCTCGCCGATAACATTGGCGGTGGTGACAGCAATGTCATCCTGACGCATGGCGGTTAATTTCAGAAAAACCTTCACCGGTTTCCCGCGTCGGATGGTATTGGACAGCAAATCCGCATCGGGATTGGACAGGGCGGCAGCGGGGATTTTGACAATATCGTCGTTATATTGAAGCCCGCCCGTATGACCAATGCGGTTATTATCGGTTCCCACCGAACGCATAATCAGGGCAATGGCTCCTTTGGCGGCGGCTATGCTGGGGCCGGCACTCCGGGTTTTTACCGCCGGGCCGTATCCCGCGCCGTCAATTTTACGTTCCATGCGGTAAGAGACATAGGCAATCCTGCCCTTCAGGCTGTCTGGTGCGGCGGCTTCCAGTGCGGCCAAATCCGCAAATTCCACTACCTCGGCTGTGAGGCCGCCCGCAGGTGTCCCCACCGAACCACCCAGCGCGATGGCGACCATCTTCTGGGGATAGGGCGAGATAATTCTGGCCTCTGCCGTGCCCCTGATCCAGGCGTGGTGGATAACCTCTTCGGTCCAGACTCTGTCAAAGCCCCGCTGTTTCATCTTGGCAACGGCCCATTCAACGGCCCGTTTGTCGCCCGCCGTGCCGACCCGGCGCGCGCCGACCTCTGTGGTGAGGGACTCGTCAATTTCGTAGGCCAGATTAGAGGAAAGCGCGGTTTCTTTCAGGTCCAGAATCCGCGCCGTATCCTGATCAGATAAAGACCCTGCACTGGCGTTAAAAATCATACAGGTCCATATTATGCTGGCAAATGAAGCTATTCTTAGGTTGGTCATAAAATATTATCCCTTGGTTATGGCCACATAATTAATGAGTCTACGGCCTAAATCAACCGGTATTTCATATCTAAATATTATTGCAATGCAGCATCTTGTCATATGGCGCAATAAAATATATAAATACACGGTCTATTATGAAATAATATATCAGAAACGGCAAGGACATCCCCCCATGAGTGATCAGATCAGGCCCCGCAGAAGCGTATTATATATGCCCGGTTCCAATCCGCGTGCGCTGGAAAAGGCAAAGGGACTGGCGGCGGATTGTCTGATTTTCGACTTGGAAGACGCGGTGGCGGTGGCGGCCAAGCAGGAGGCCCGTACTCTTGTGTGTGATGCGGTCAAATCGGGCGGATTCGGCGCCCGCGAACTGATCATCCGCATTAACAGTCTGGACAGCGAATGGGGGGTGGACGATCTGCGCGCGGCCTCCGCGGCCGGACCGGATGCGATTCTGCTGCCCAAGGTGGAAAGCGCCCATATGGTTCGTCAGGCCGAGGATATGATGGCTGAATTCTCTGCCCCGGAAAAAACCAGAATCTGGTGTATGATGGAAACGCCGCGCGCTATGCTGAATGCGTCCGAAATTGCCGCCAGTTCGGACAATCTTACCTGTTTTGTCATGGGGACCAGTGATCTGGTGAAAGACCTTCATGCCCGTCACACCTCAATGAGACTGCCGGTATTGACCAGTCTGGGGTTATGTATGCTGGCCGCACGGGCGGAAAATATTGATATTTTGGACGGGGTTTGTCTGGATCTGAATGATGATCAGGGTTTTCGCGCCAGTTGCCGGCAGGGGCTGGAATTTGGCTTTGACGGCAAGACCCTGATCCATCCGAAACAATTGGCCGGGGCCAATGAGGTTTTTGCGCCGTCCCCGTCAGAGCTTGAATTCGCCCGGCTGATCATTGACGCTTTCGCCGAGGCCAAAGCTGCGGGCAAGGGCGTGGTGCTGGTGGATGGCAAGCTGATTGAGAATTTACATGTGGAAAACGCCCGCCGGCTGGTGATATTATCCGAAGCCATCAAGCAGTTGGAGGCCTGAATGTCAAAGATTTCCGAAGGCAATTATTTTGAGGATTTTCATCTGGGTCAGGTGATTTTTCATGCCACGCCCCGGACGGTCACCACGGGTGATATCAGTCTTTATTCGGCACTTTACGGTATGCGCTTTGCTTTGCAGTCTTCCGATGTTTTTGCTGAAAAATCCGGCCTCTTGCGCTCACCTGTGGATGACCTGCTGGTTTTTCATATTGTCTTTGGCAAGACCGTGGCCGATATTTCCATCAATGCGGTGGCCAATCTGGGCTATGCCGATTGCCGGTTCCTCGCATCGGTTTATCCGGGGGATACGCTGTCCGCCACCAGCGAGGTGATCGGGCTGAAAGAAAATTCAAATGGCCGGACGGGCAATGTTTATGTGCGTACGCGCGGCGTCAATCAAAGGGGCAAATGCGTTGTGGAATATGTCCGCTGGGTCATGGTAAACAAGCGCGACGCGGCAAGCCCGCCGCCAGAAACACTGATCCCGGAATTGCCGGCTGTTGTGGCACCGGAAAATCTGACCATACCGGAAAATTTACAGTATGGGGGCTATGACAGCATTCTTTCAGGCTGCGGTTATTTCTGGGAAGATTATCAGGTGGGTGAGAAAATCAGCCATGTGGACGGCATGACCATAGAGGCCGCCGACCATATGCTGGCCACCCGCCTCTATCAGAATACGGCCAAGGTGCATTTTAACCTGCACGCCATGAAGGACGGGCGGCTTGGGGAACGCATAGTTTACGGCGGCCACGTGATCTCTCTGGCGCGGGGGTTGAGTTTCAATGGTCTTGGCAACGGACAGAATATACTGGCCATTAATGGCGGGCGGCATGTTAACCCCTGTATGGCAGGCGACACGGTATATGCCTGGTCAGAAATTCTGGATAAGGCAGAAATTAAAGGCAGGTCGGATGTGGCGGCATTGAGGTGCAGACTGGTGGCATTGAAAGACAAGTCACCGGACGCATTTTCTTATAAGATGGATGACGGAAAATATGACCCGGCGGTTTTTCTGGACCTGGATATCTGGCTGCTGCTGCCACGGCGTATTTAAAAAACATGTAACTTATTGAGAAAATTTCACTCTAATATCAATGTAGTTCTTGCCCTGTGGGGATAATCGTTTTAAGAACAAGGATGCATTGGGTGCGTGCGGAGACATGATCCGCGCAAATTAAGAAGAGGGAATAATATATGGCAACCACAAAGCGGCCAACCTCGCCGCATCTCCAGATATATAAATGGGGTCCGCATATGGCATTGTCCATTTTGCACCGGGTCTCGGGCGTTGCCCTGGGCGGCGGCACATTGCTGTTGGCCTGGTGGCTGATGGCCCTGGCCTCGGGACCGGACGCCTACGAGCAATTTCAGATATGTATGAGCAGCATTGTCGGCAAGATTGCCTTGATGGGTTTTACCCTGTCATTGATGCTTCACCTCTGCAACGGTATCCGGCATTTATTCTGGGATATGGGTATGGGTTTTGATATTGAAACCACCGCCCGCAGCAATATGCTGGTTTTTCTGGGTACGGTGGTCTTTACCGCCATGTCCTGGGTCATCGGTTACGGTTTGATATAGGGAGAGCGATATGAGCATGAATACTCCGATCAGTAAAGTACGTGGCCTGGGCAGTGCCAGGAGTGGCACTGAACACTGGTGGATGCAGAAAATCGCCGCTGTGGCGCTGGTTCCGCTGACCATCTGGTTTGTGGCCTCCATCGTGCAGATGACACATGCCGACTATTTTATGGTAAGAACATGGCTGGCCTCACCCGTCTCGGCGACTTTGATTCTGTTATATATCGTTATTGGATTATATCATCTGCGCCTTGGCCTGCAGGCGGTTGTTGAGGATTATATCCATGGCGGCGGCATGAAAGTCTTTCTTCAGTTCGCTATATTGTTTGGATGCACCATCATTGCGGTGACGTCCATTTTTTCCGTTCTTAAAATTGCATTGTAAGGCTTGAGCATGAGCAAGACATATGAATTAATTGATCACGTTTATGATGCCATTGTCATCGGGGCCGGTGGCGCGGGCCTTCGGGCGGCCATGGGCATTGCCGAAGGAGGCCTGAAAACCGCCTGTATCTCCAAGGTCTTTCCCACCCGTTCCCATACGGTGGCGGCACAGGGCGGCATCGCGGCCTCTCTCGGCAATATGGGGGCAGATAAATGGCAGTGGCATATGTATGATACGGTCAAGGGTTCCGACTGGCTCGGCGATCAGGATGCCATCGAATATATGGTGCGCGCGGCTCCGGACGCGGTTTATGAACTGGAACATATGGGCGTGCCTTTTTCGCGCACGGAAGAGGGCAAGATTTATCAGCGTGCCTTTGGCGGTATGACCACGGAATTTGGCGAGGGCAGTCCGGCCCTGCGCACCTGTGCGGCGGCGGACCGTACCGGACATGCCATGCTCCATTCTCTCTATCAGCAGTCTTTGAAATATGACACCGACTTTTATGTGGAGTTTTTTGCCATTGACCTGATCATGGTGGACGGCGAATGCCGGGGGGTGATCTGTCTGGACATGAATACGGGTAAATTGCACCGTTTCCGGTCCCATATGACGGTTCTGGCTACCGGCGGCTATAACCGCACTTACTTCTCGGCGACATCTGCCCATACCTGTACCGGTGACGGCGGCGGCATGGTGCAGCGGGCGGGTCTTCCCCTGCAGGACCTTGAATTTGTTCAGTTCCATCCGACCGGGGTTTATGGCGCGGGGGTATTGATTACCGAAGGCGCGCGCGGCGAAGGCGGCTATCTTGTGAATTCCGAAGGCGAGCGTTTCATGGAACGCTACGCCCCGTCGGCCAAGGATCTCGCCTCGCGCGATGTGGTCAGCCGGGCCATGTCTCTGGAGATCAGGGAAGGGCGCGGTGTGGGCGAACATAAGGATCATATCTTCCTGCATCTGGATCATCTGTCCCCAGAAATGCTGGCCGAACGCTTGCCAGGGATTTCAGAATCAGCGCGGATTTTCGCTGGCGTGGATGTGAACAAGGAACCAATACCGGTTGTGCCGACCGCGCATTATAATATGGGCGGTATTCCATGTAATTATCACGGCGAAGTATTGAACCCCACAGATGATGATCCCGATCGAATTGTCACTGGCCTGATGGCGGTCGGCGAAGCGGCCTGTGTGTCGGTTCATGGCGCCAATCGTCTGGGCTCCAACAGCCTGATCGACCTTGTGGTCTTTGGCCGGGCGGCGGCGCACAGGGTGGGGGATGTTGTCAAACCGATGACAGATCACGCCCCATTACCCGAGGATCATGCGGATTTGGCCCTGAGTCGGCTGGAGAAATACCGCACCGCCGATGGCAGCACATCAACCGCAGAAATTCGCGACAGGATGCAGCGCATGATGCAGGGAAATTGCGCGGTCTTCCGTCAGCAGGATACTTTGGATAAAGGTGTCGAGGGCATTGACGAGATTTATGCCATGATGGATGATGTTAAAACAAGCGACCGCTCATTAATCTGGAACAGTGACCTGATCGAGACCATGGAGCTTGAAAATCTGCTGATGCACGCGGTGACCACCATGCATTGTGCCGCGAACCGTCATGAGAGCCGGGGGGCGCATGCGCGGGAAGATTATCCTGACCGTAATGATGATGACTGGATGAAACATACCATTGCGCGTCTCATAGACGGCAAGGTGGATATCACCTATCGCCCGGTTCATGACTATACTTTGACTGATGAAATTGATTATATCAAACCAAAAGCACGGGTATATTGACCATGGCTGAATTTAGACTTCCCGCAAATTCCACAGTGAAAAAGGGAAAATATTTCAAGGCGGATGACGGCGCAACTTCCGTCCGCAAATTTAACATTTATCGTTGGAATGAGGATGACGGGGAAAATCCGCGCATTGACACTTACGAGGTGGATATGGATAAATGCGGCCCCATGGTGCTGGACGGCCTGATCAAGATCAAGAATGAGATCGACCCGACGCTCACTTTCCGCCGCTCCTGCCGCGAGGGGGTTTGTGGCTCCTGCGCCATGAATGTTGAGGGCACCAATACCCTGGCCTGTACCAAAGCCAATGATGAAATCAAGGGCGATATTAATATCTATCCCCTGCCGCATATGGAAGTGGTCAAGGATCTGGTCACCGACCTCACCCATTTTTACGCCCAATATTCGTCCATCAAACCGTGGATGCAGACGGTCAGCCCAACCCCGAGCGGTGCCGAACGGCTGCAAAGCCCGGAAGACCGCGCCAAGCTGGACGGCTTATATGAATGTGTGCTATGCGCCTGCTGCTCCACAAGCTGCCCGAGCTATTGGTGGAACAGTGATAAATATCTCGGGCCTGCGGTGTTGTTGCAGGCTTACCGCTGGCTGATCGACAGCCGGGACGAGGCCACGGGCGAACGTCTGGATAATCTGGAAGACCCGTTCAGGCTATACCGCTGTCACACGATCATGAACTGCACCAACACCTGCCCCAAGGGATTAAATCCTGCCAAGGCCATTGCCGAGATTAAAAAGATGATGGTCGAACGGCAGGGGTGATGTTGATTAGTTAGTAGTGAGTTTTAGCAACCGAACCCGACTAGGGTGAGGCAAGGCCGACTGGCCGCCCGAGTTAATACGAGGAGGGGGAGCGCCCACGGCGCGGGGGAGTTATCCCCCATCAATAAAAATTCAAGTGACTCTGACCCATTGC
>NVTJ01000151.1 GCA_002401545.1 Alphaproteobacteria bacterium | reverse complement strand
GGCGGGCCATCGTGCAATATATCGTGCATTATGATGTGGGATGCATGTTTGGCTGTGCCAGCCTTGCGGGTGTGATACAGGGGGATCTGGAATTGCCGCTTTCTTATCTGCACCATAAATATAAAACCCCCGATGAATTTAATATTCCCGCCCTGCCAAACCGTTATCAGAAAATGGATTACGTCAAGGGCGATGATATAGATGTCAAGAAAGCCAAACGGCAACTGGCCCCTCTGGTGCGGGGATATGCCAGATTAGGATGTTATATCGGGGATGGCGCGGTGATTGATGAACAATTTAATACGACGGATGTTTTTATCTTGTTGCTGACGGATAGATTGTGCCAACTTAGCCCGCATTTCTTTGAAGCTTCCTGAGGGGCAGATTTCCTAACGTTTCAGCAAATTTACATTATGGGCCGCCAGCGCCGCAAGGTTAATGATCTCGGAGGCATAGGACCCCATGGGGATGACCTGTACCGAATGGGTAAGCCCGACCAGCATGGGACCTATGACGGTCCCGCCGCCCAGTTCCCGGATTAATTTGGTGGAGATATGGGCGGAATGCATCCCCGGCATGATCAGCACATTGGCCGGTCCCGACAGGCGGCAGAAGGGGTAAGCCTTCATAATTTCAGGATTGAGTGCCACTCCGGCGTGCATTTCACCCTCATATTCGAAATCAACTTTCATGCCGTCCAGAACGCTCACCGCTTCGCGGGATGTTGTGGCTAATATACCACCGGTTGGGTTGCCAAAATTGGTATAGGACATGAAAGCTACCCGTGGCTCAATACCGAAATGACGGACCGCTTTGGCAGCATGTATGGCAATCTCGGCCATTTCCTCTGCCGTCGGCATTTCATTTATGGCGGTGTCGGCAATAAAAATGGTCCGGTCGCCCGTGACCACAATGGATAATCCAATGGCTTTGCAGTCGGGCAGGGGGTCGATCACTTTCATGATGCTTTCAAGGGCGGCGGCATAATGACGGTTATGTCCGGTGACCATGGCGTCCGCATCGCCGTGCGCCAGCATACAGGCGCCAAATACATTGCGGTCCGAATGAACAAGGCGCAGGCAATCCCGGTACAGGAAGCCCTTGCGTTGTAATTTTTCATAGAGGAATTCAGCATATCTGGTGCTTTTATCACTGGTGCGGCCATGGTGGATTTCGAGGGTATCATCACGGTCATGACCCATATGTTCCAGATGATCGCGGATTTTATCCTCATAACCAATCAGCACGGCGTGGCCGAAGCCATTCTGTTCAAAGCCAAGCGCCGCCCGCAGCACGGTCTCCTCATCGGCCTCGGTAAAGACAACCCGTTTCGGATCGGTGCCGAGCTGGTCATAAATCATCTGCAGGGTGCCGGTTGTGGGGTTCAGTCGTGCGGCCAGTTCCTTGCGGTAGGCATCCATGTCAATGATCGGAATTTTGGCCACCCCGCTTTTGATGGCGGCTTCGGCAACGGCGGGGGAGATAGCACTGATCAGGCGCGGGTCAAAGGGGGCCGGGATGATATAATCAGGGCCGTATTTCGGGTGACCGCCACTGTAGGCTGCGGCCACTTCATCGGGCACATCTTTCCGGGCGAGTTCCGCAATGGCGAGGGCGGCGGCAATTTTCATTTCGTCATTGATGGTGCTGGCGCGCACATCCAGCGCCCCCCTGAATATATAAGGAAAGCCCAGAACATTATTGACCTGATTGGGATAATCAGACCGGCCCGTGGCAACAATGGCGTCGGAACGGACTTCTTTTACGGCTTCCGGGGTAATTTCGGGGTCCGGGTTGGCCATGGCAAAGATTATGGGGCTGTTCGCCATATTCAGAACCATGTCCTGACTGACGGCGTCTTTCACGGATAATCCCAGAAAAATATCCGCACCAGCCAGCGCGTCTTCAAGGGTACGGTGAGGGGTATTAACCGCATGGGCCGATTTCCATTGGTTCATGCCTTCCGCGCGGTCCTGATAGATCACGCCCTTGCTGTCGCACATGATGACATTGTTATGGGGAACCCCCATGGCTTTGATCAATTCGGTGCAGGCAATGGCGGCGGCCCCCGCTCCATTGACCACGATCCTGACGGTCTTTATGTTGCGGCCTGTGATGTCAATGGCGTTGATGATACCGGCGGCAGTGATGATGGCCGTGCCGTGCTGATCATCATGAAAAACCGGAATATCCATCTTTTCACGCAATGCCTGTTCGATGATGAAACATTCCGGCGCCTTGATGTCCTCAAGGTTAATGCCGCCAAATGTAGGACCAAGCAGCTTCACACAATTGATAAATTCATCCACATCCTGCGTGTCCACCTCAAGGTCAATACCTTCAATATCGGCAAAACGTTTGAAAAGAACCGCTTTGCCCTCCATCACGGGTTTTGACGCGAGGGGGCCAAGATTGCCCAGGCCGAGTATGGCCGAACCATTGGTGATAATCGCCACGAGGTTTCCCTTGGCCGTATAGTCATAGGCCGTGGCCGGATGGTTTGCAATGGCCAGAACCGGGGCCGCCACACCGGGGGAATAGGCCAGCGACAGATCGCGCTGGGTCGCCATGGATTTGGTTGCCCGTATTTCCAGTTTTCCGGGTCGCCCGGCTGCATGATAATGCAGTGCTTCCTTATCACCAAAATCATTTTTTCTGTCACTCATGACGTTAAGCCCTTTTGTTTTTTATTGCCCTGAATTCGACTGGAAGAATTGCTTTCCCGCTGCGGAGCAGATAAACTATACTCAATATGGCCGTAAAAAACAGCGTCATGGGCATAATATAATATTACCTTATTTCTATATATATTGTAATTATATTAAATGTAAACCGCAAAAAACTTTATTAATATTTTAAAACAGACCAATTAATGACTGATATTCTAAACACATCTGAAAAAAGGCCGCCAAAGTCCCGGGCTGATTCTGCGGTAACACCTATGATGGTGCAATTTCTGGAACTTAAGAACAGGCACCGGGATTATCTGCTGTTTTACCGCATGGGGGATTTTTACGAGCTGTTTTTCGACGATGCGGTGAAGGCATCGGCAGCTTTGGATATTACCCTGACCAAACGCGGCAAGCATGACGGTGATGACATTCCCATGTGCGGTGTGCCGGTTCATGCCGCAGAAACCTATCTCTCCCGCCTGATTAAGCGGGGCTTTAAAGTTGCCGTGTGCGAGCAGATGGAAAACCCGGCGGACGCCAAAAAGCGCGGCGCAAAATCGGTGGTAAAGCGGGATGTGGTGCGTCTGGTGACACCGGGAACCCTTACCGAAGATAACCTGCTCAAGGCCCGGCAGAATAATTTTCTTGGCGCATTGGCCCGCTCACAGGAGAATTATGCACTGGCGTGGCTTGATATATCCACCGGTGACTTTTTTGTTACTTCTGTGGCGCCGGCTAATCTGGAGGCGGAGCTGTCACGGCTTCAGGCCGGGGAATTGATCCTGTCGGCGCAGATTCTGGCCTGTGAAGAATTGGGCGATGCGCTGGAGGATTGGCAACATATTCTGAGTCTTGTGGAAAGCCGCAGTTTTGACAGCGCAGAGGCTGAAAAATCACTGACAGAGATATATGGTGTGGGCGTCTCAGACGGGTTCAACCGCGCTGAATTATCCGCCTGCGGTGCGCTGGTGACTTATTTGCAGGAAACCCAGAAAGGCAAGATGCCGAAGCTTGCCCGCCCCATTGCGGTCAGTGAAGATGACACCATGATGATTGACGGGGCCACCCGGCGAAATCTGGAACTGACCCATACCCTGGCTGGTGCGCGACAGGGAAGTTTGCTGAACACCATTGACAGGACGATGACCGGGGCCGGGGCGCGGTTGCTGAGCAGCCGCCTGAACGCGCCGCTGATGGATGTGCGGGTGATCAATCGACGGCTTGACCTGCTGTCTCATTTTCATGAGCATGAGGCCTTCCGCCGTAAAATCAGGGAGCTTTTGAAACGCTGTCCGGATCTGGAAAGGGCCATGTCACGCCTTTCATTGGGCCGTGGGGGACCGCGTGATCTTGCAGCGGTGAGGGACGGGCTTATACAGGCGGCGGACATCAAGTTTAACTTTCAGAACCGGAAAGGTGATCTGCTTTCGCTGTCAGAGGATATTGAAGTTATTCTTGAAAATCTTGGCTCGCATCAGGAAACCATTGACTTGCTAAAGAGGTCACTTGCGGAAGAATTGCCTGTCATTATCAGGGACGGTAATTTCATCGCCAAAGGCTATCATGCCGCCCTTGATGAGTTTCGGATGCTGTCCAGCGAGAGCAAGCGCCTGATTATGGCACTGGAAGTCAAATATAGGGAAATGTCTGATATAAATGGGTTAAAGATTAAATATAACAATGTATTAGGCTATTTTATTGAAGTAACGGCTCTCCATGGGGACAAGCTGATGATCCCGCCTTTGAATGAAGACTTCATTCATCGCCAGACTTTGGCTAATGTGGTGCGCTTCAACAGCACCGAGCTTGCGCATCTTGCCGGAAAAATTGGTCAGGCGGCGGACCATGCGCTGGCTCTGGAGCATGAAATCTATGAAGAACTGGTGGGGGGTGTTCTTCTGCGCTGGCAGGAAATAAACCTTGCCTCTCAAAGTCTGGCTCAATTGGATGTGGCGACGGCTTTGGCCGAACTGGCGGCGGAGAAAAACTATTGTCGGCCCTTGGTGGATGGCAGTCTGTCATTTGAAGTGGAAAATGGCCGTCATCCGGTGGTCGAAGCCGCCATGGAAAAAATTCATAAAGATCATTTTGTCGCCAATGACTGTGACCTTGGTCCGGGCAATCGCCTGTGGTTGATCACGGGACCCAATATGGCGGGGAAAAGTACTTTTCTGCGCCAGAATGCCCTGATTGCCCTGATGGCACAAATGGGCAGCTTCGTTCCGGCCAAGTCGGCCCATGTGGGGATTGTGGACCGCCTGTTCAGCCGGGTCGGGGCGTCCGATGATCTGGCGCGGGGGCGATCAACTTTTATGGTGGAAATGGTAGAGACGGCGGCCATCCTTAACCAGTCAACGGCGCGGTCACTGGTGATACTGGATGAGATTGGCCGGGGAACCGCCACTTATGACGGACTTTCCATCGCCTGGGCGGCGGTGGAGCATATCCATGAGGTGAACAAATGCCGGGCCTTGTTCGCCACCCATTACCATGAGATGACAGCCCTGTCGTCAAAACTTGATAATCTGGCCCTGCATTATATGAAGGTCAAGGACTGGAAGGGTGAGATTATCTTCCTGCATGAGGTCGCGGCGGGGGCGGCAGACCGTTCTTACGGTATTCAGGTGGCAAAGCTCGCCGGACTGCCAAAAGTTGTCGTTGAACGGGCGACTCAGGTGCTTCACAGCCTTGAACAGGACGGGCAGGGAACGGCCAAAGGTCAGAAAATATATGATCTTGCCGATGATTTGCCATTATTCTCTGCCATACAGGCCAAAGTGGAACAGGATCATATTGAGGATGACAGTCCGGCGATCAAGATTGCTTTGGCATTATCGGAAATCCATCCCGATGAACTGACCCCGAGGGAAGCTCTGGAAGCTCTTTATAAATTGAAAAAACTGGATGAGTAAGCTGCTTAGAATAAAAAAACACAGAGAGATATTTAATCGTGCAGATTTTGGCGACAGGCTTGAAAGCCTTCAGAAAGATATGCCTTCGTCTGATATTCGGCCTGCTTTGCTGGGGCTTTTCAAGGAATTCTACCAGCGGGGTTTTGATGAAATAAAACGCCGTTGTGAAGATGGCGAAAATGGCCAGCCTCTGGTGTCGGCTCAAAGCTTCCTTACCGATGAAATTATTGTTCAGCTTTACAGGATAACGACAGAATTCATTCTTCCCGCGCAGAACCGCACATTGAGCGAACGGCTCAGTCTGGTGGCTATTGGCGGTTACGGGCGGGCGGATATGGCCCCCTATTCCGATGTGGATCTGTTGTTTATCCTGCCCTACAAGCAGACCCCATGGGGCGAGCAGGTGGTGGAGTATATGCTCTATATGCTGTGGGATATTGGCCTTAAGGTGGGACATGCGGTGCGCACCATCAATGAATGTCTCCGCCTGTCAAAACAGGATTTGACCATAAAGACATCGCTGCTGGAATCCAGATATATCTGTGCGGATGAAGAGCTTTATAAGGAATTCCTTGAGCGTTATGATTCCCAGGTCATTGCCGGAACGGAACCTGAGTTTGTCGAGCAGAAACTGGCGGAACGGGACGCGCGTCACGTTAGACTCGGCAAGAGCCGTTATGTTGTGGAGCCTAATATCAAGGAAGGCAAGGGGGGCTTGCGCGATCTGCAAACGCTCTATTGGATTTCAAAATATATATACGGCGTTCATAGTGTGTCGGAAGTGGTGGCGAAAGGGGTTTTTTCCAAGAGTGATTACCGTCAGTTCCAAAAGGCCTATAACTTTCTGACCACGGTACGTTGTCATCTGCATTATATCTCTGGCCGGGCTGAAGAAAGAATTTCTTTTGGCGTGCAGAAGATACTGGCCGAACGGCTTGGTTATGTGGGGCGTGCCGGATTGTCAGATGTCGAACGTTTTATGAAACATTATTTTCTAACGGTGAAAACCGTTGGTGATCTGACCCGGATTTATTGTGCTTACCTGGAAGACAAACATAAACGCAAGCCGCGCCTAAGGATGCCGAAATTCGGACTACGCAGTCGGAAAATCGGTATTTTTCCTATCGAAGGCAGCCGTATATCCCTGACCACATCCAAGGATTTAAAGGATGACCCGGTTAACCTGATCCGCATTTTTCATGTGGCCCAGAAAAATGATCTGGATATTCATCCCCGTGCCATGCGCCGGATACGTCATAATCTGGGTCTGATAAATAAAGACCTGCGCAATGACCCCGAGGCCAACAGGCTGTTCATGGAGATTTTAACCTATGAAAAGGGTCCGGGGTTTATCCTGCGGCTGATGAATGAGGCCGGGGTATTTGGCAAATTTGTCCCCGATTTTGGCCGGGTGGTTGCCCAGATGCAATTTGATATGTATCATGTCTATACCGTTGATGAGCATACTATACGGGCCATTGAACTCCTGTCCGAACTGGAACAGGGCATGTTGGCTGAGGAACATCCGCTTTCCAATGTGATTGTCCATAAACTGTTGTCGAGAAAAGTGCTGTATGTGGCGGTATTGCTCCATGATATTGCCAAGGGACGCCGGGGCGATCATTCGGTGCTGGGGGAAAAGGTGGCGTTGAAACTTTGTCCAAGGCTCGGGTTGACGCCGGCACAGACGGAAACCGTGGCCTGGCTGGTGCGCCATCATCTTGTGATGACCCATGTGGCTTTTAAACGTGACCTGAATGACCCGAAAACCATTGCGGATGTCTCTAAAATTATCCAGAGCCCGGAACGTCTGAAGCTGCTGTTAATCCTGACCGTCGTTGATATTCGCGCGGTGGGGCCTAAAATCTGGAATGGGTGGAAGGGGCAGTTGCTGCGGGATCTTTATTATCAGGCAGAAGAATATCTTCTGGGCGGTAATATCGAGGGCGGCAACAAACACCGGATCAAGGTCGTACAGCAAAAGCTGAGGGCAGAGCTTGCCGACTGGACAGATGAGGAATTTGACAGCTATTGCAACCGTTTTTACGAACCCTACTGGTTGGCCCTCAGTGATGAAAATCATGCGCGAAATGCCCGGATGATTGCCGTATCAGACCAACTGGATGAAAAGTTGACTATTCATATTCATGTGGATGAATTTCAAAGTATTTCAGAGCTGACCATCTATGCCCAGGATCATCCGGGCCTCTTCGCGCGGATGACGGGGGCTATTGCTGTCAGCGGGGCCTCTATTCAGGATGCCAAGATATTCACCACCAGGGACGGTATGGCGCTGGATACTTTCTGGATACAGGAAGCCGACGGCGGCCTGTTCAGGGACAAGCACAAACTTGAAAGACTCAGGAAAACCATTGAGCGAACGCTGGCAGGAAAATTACTGCCACGGAAAGAATTAGCCGCGCTGCGCAGCCGATCCCGGAAAATAGACGCCTTTAGTGTAGAACCACGGGTATTGATTGATAACAAGGCCAGTAATCGCTATACGGTCATTGAACTTAATGGCCTTGACCGGCCAGGGTTTCTTTATATGCTGTCCCAGGCTCTGGTCGATCTGAAATTATCCATTGGCAGTGCCCATATTGCCACCTTTGGCGAGCGGGCCGTAACGGTACTTTTTATCTGTGACCTGTTCGGTCATAAAGTGCATAATGAAAATAAGTTAAAACAAATCAGGGAAAAGCTGATGGCGGCATTGATAGCAGGAATTAAACCGGTGCCGGATAAAAAGAAGAAGCTGAAGCAGGTGAACGACT
>NVTJ01000150.1 GCA_002401545.1 Alphaproteobacteria bacterium | reverse complement strand
CTACGGGGGGCGGGCCTGTCATCACTTGCCATTTCAGACGACGGTGTCGGCATCTGCGTTTCGCCGCCTTCAGCTGCAAACCCCTCAATGAATGCCCCAATGGCTTCTTCAGATATATTCCCCTCTGTCATGACACCAATAAGTGCCCCCACAGGCAATATATCATTTTCAGATACCAGCCGGCGGCGCAGAATTCCGGCGGTTGAAGCCTCCAGTTCATTAACGATTTTAGAGGTTTCAATATCAGCAATCACATCACCTTCCGCAACCCTGTCACCCTCTGCTACGAGCCACCGGGCCAGGGTGCCTTCAACCATGGTGAGACCCCACTTTGGAATCGTCAGCGGATAAATTTTATCTGCCATAGGCCATCACCTTGTCAACGGCCATGATCACGCGCTCTGGATTGGGCAAATATTCCTGCTCAAGGACAGGGGCAAAAGGAATTGGCGTATGGGGTGGTGTGACCATTTCTATGGGTGCCTGAAGCGCCCCGAAAGCCTTTGATGCCACCAGAGCCGCCACATCCGCTGCAAAACCGCAACGGGGGCTGCCTTCATCAACAATGACAAGCCGTCCGGTTTCTTCAACGGATTCACAAATGGTTTCCACATCTAACGGTGATGTGGACCGCAGATCAATAAGCGTTGCCTCAATATTTCTCTTCCTGAGTTGTACTACGGCCTGTTCCGCCAGATTAACCATACGGCCAAGCGCACAAATTGTAACATCCTCCCCATCCGTGCGCAAAGCGGCCTCACCAAAGGGAATTGTATAATCTTCATCAGGCACTTCGCCAACATCATCATACATTAATTTATTTTCAAAGAACATAACCGGGTCATTATCCCGAATGGCCTCAATCAACAACCCCTTTGCCTCATAGGGCGACGAAGGCATGACCACTTTCAGGCCCGGAATATGCGTCAATAGCGCGTGCAACGACTGGCTATGTTGCGCCGCCGCACTAAATCCGGCACCACATTGCATTCTGATAACCAAAGGCATGGAAACTTTGCCACCAAACATGTAACGGAACTTTGCCGCCTGATTGAGAATTTGATCAAAGCAACATCCCAGAAAATCACAAAACATCAATTCTGCAATCGGCCGGAGTCCCGTTGCCGCCGCGCCAACGGCCGTACCGATATACGACATTTCACTGATCGGCGTATCAATGACGCGACCCGCCCCAAACTCTTTATAAAGCCCCTTGGTCACCCCCATAACGCCGCCCCATGCGTCCTCTTCGCCTTTGCCGCCAGTGCCCCCGGCAATATCTTCGCCTATCAGAATGACTCTGTCATCACGTCTCATTTCGTGTCTCATAGCTTCATTCAAAGCGTCTCTAAATGACTTGATACTCACTTTTGAGAATATCCTTTCTATCAATATGTCGCATATACGTTTGTCAGAATGTCCGACGCTTCCGGCGACGGTGCCTTGCGGGCATGATCAACGGCAGCCTCCACTTCCGACAGGACTTCCTTATGAATCTTATGGAGATCACTTTCAGCAAGAAGCCCGCTTTCGATGATATAGGCCCTGAGAATCATGATGCAGTCTCTTTCTTTCTGATGTTTTTCAACCTCGCCCTTTGGTCTGTAGGTCGCGGCATCGCCCTCGAAATGACCGAAATAACGGTACACATCAAGATGGAGAAACCTGGGACCACCACCCGCACGAATTTGACTGATCATATCACCCGCTGCTTCATATACGGCACAATAATCATGACCGTCTACCGCCTGAGCCGGAATGCCAAACCCCTCGGCACGCTTCAGAATATCGCCCCCGATAGCATAACTTGAAGGTGTCGCCTCGCCCCAGCCATTGTCTTCCAGAGCAAACAACAAGGGCAAATTCAAGACCTTGGCAAGGTTCATTGTTTCCAAAGTCGCCCCCTCATTATAAGCCCCATCACCAAAGAAGACTACAGAGATACTGTCCTTGCCAAGAGTCTTGGATGTCAAGGCAGCACCCGCAGCAAGTGGCACCCCGGCACCGACAATACCATTGGCGCCAAGAATGCCTTTTTCAAGATCCGCCATATGCATGGAACCGCCCTTACCATGACAAATTCCGGTTCTTTTTGCGAAAACCTCATCCATCATCTCCACAAGATCGCAGCCCTTGGCAAGCACATGCCCATGGCCACGGTGGGTGGACGTGATATAATCATCCTCTTGCAAATTCATACATATGCCAACACAACTTGCTTCCTGACCGGCTGAAAGATGAATAAAACCCGGTAATTCACCCTTTTCATTCAATCTGTGAATTTGATTTTCGAATTCCCGCACCAGCACCATCCGGCGATAAGCGTCATGTAAATCTTCCCGATTCAATTGCATTTTTTCTCCAATATGTTGGCTTTATCACCAATATCAATTATGCCCAACCCTGCGATTTGATTATTATCATATTTTGATCGTGATCACAATGTGTGATTTTATATTTTTATATCACTTCTCTAATTAAGTTCATAAAAATAATTATTGGCAGATCCTTCATCCGTTTTACATCTGAAAAAAAACTAAACTTATTATTGCAACACAGGCCTTATTCCAATATAAAAGGATCATTAATTGCGATCACAGTTACCATGACGCATTATCCATAAAAATTGAATGAATAGCCTAGGGTTTAGTTATGAACACGTCTTCCAAATCAGAGAAGAATGTGAAAAAAGGGTCAGCGACAGCCGTCCTTCAAAACCTTGCCTATGAGGAATTACGCAGCAGTTTAATGCGCGGGGTCTTTGCGCCTGGCGAAAAAATCAGCTTACGCCACCTTGCCAGCGATCTCGGCACGAGTATCATGCCCGTACGGGCCGCCGTAAACAAGTTAATCGCCGAACGTGCCTTTGAACTTCGTCCAAATCGCACGATCGTTGTGCCGGAAATGTCAAAATCCAAACTCACAGAAATCACCTACTGGCGTATGGAGCTGGAATCACATGCAACCAGCCTGGCCTGCGACAATATAGATGAAAAATCTATCCGCCAGCTTGAAAATATTGACGCGGAAATAATTAAATTATACCAAGCTGGGGATTGGGAGGGCGTGCTGTCCGAGAACTACAAATTTCACTTCGCCATATATAGCAAAGCACAGTCAACCATCCTTTTGCCAATGATCGAAAATCTGTGGCTTCTGGCAGGCCCCTTTACCTACCATTCATTACCATCACCAAAATTTGTCTGGAATGTGGAAGAACATATTCATATCATATCCGCCCTCAAAACAGGTAATAACAAGGATGCGGCACAGGCCATGCGCAGTGACATAAAAAATCTTTTTAATTTTTTGCTTAAAAACAGTTTTGGTGAGGGACAGAAATTACGGCGTCTTGTCCCAGATTAACAACTTTATCACCCTGAATACAATATCTGTCTCTGGGCCGGTTGGCGATCACTTCAACAAGGCTCTCTCCTGATATTAGTATAAAATCAGCGGCATCGCCGACGGCAATCCCGGTATGGCCATCACAAATCGCTGACACAAGTAACAGGGTATCTTCAAAAAAAGCCGCCGTTGCCGCCATTGCCGCGATATCCAGAAGGTCACCGGATCCATACGGGTAGAAAAAATCCTGAATATTATCGCTTGCCAGACGAACCGGGACACCAGCCGCTGCCAGTTCTTTAACAGGTGCCAAACCACGGCGGGGGGCACCGGAATATTCACGATCCTGCAAATATAAATTCGTCGCAGGTAAAGAAATCACCGTTATTTCTGCTTGCGCAATTTTATCAATAACCCGGGCCTTTTGATCAGAGGGGAGAACAGAAATTGCGCTGCCGTGGCTTAGCCAGACCTTGCCCTCCAGATTACGATCCATAACAGCATCCGCAAGAAAACCACTCCATATATTTTCAGGGTCAAGATGTTCATCAAGATGAATATCCAGGCCTACGTCTAACTCAATCGCAAGATCAAGCAGAGCTTCTATCGCCGCGCCCGGATCCGGGTTAAGAACTGGAACACCGCCAAGGAACGCGGCACCTGCCATAACAGCATCACGAAGCATCACTTTTGAATCCGTCCGGGTGGGGTCCATGTTACCGGAAACAAACGCAACCACATCAACATCAAGACAACCGGAAACCTTGCGCCGCGCGTCCAATGTCCCCTCTACTGCCTTTAAGCCGGTTAGCACATCAATATCCGCATGGGTGCGAATTTTACGAGTTCCGCACGTCATCACCCGTTGGAATAATTTTATACTATGGCTCTCATAGTCTGAAACTGTCGCATGACGAAATAAACCCGATGTGAGTTCAATGGCATGATGAAAAGAGCGCGGTATCTGAGCAGAAACAGAAAAAGCACGATTGGCATGAACATGAAGGTCAGCCAATGGTGGCAAGCATAAAAAAGGCGCCGCCGTCAAGGCCTCCCCTGAAGGCGTTATGGACCCAATACACCCGTTCTGTATCATTATATGAAACGCGCCGCTTTGCCCCGGTATAAAGATATTTTTAAGAATAAGCTTACCGTCTTCCGTCCGGCGGAACAAAGGAACAGATGTCATATACTGCCGTCCTTAAAAAAAATCAGAAAATTGAACCGTTCAGACATAAACTTTGCTCGACAATGTGCTTTAAATGCTCTAATCATGATCACAGTATGTGATCAATATATATGGCAGGTCAAGAATAAATTCGTAAAATAATTTTGATTTTGAAGGATACATTAATGTCTGAGAAAAACCAACCCAAAGGCTGGACTAATGAGTCAACCGCAGATACAACGCACTCCAGCCATATGAAATGGTTTGTCAAGGGTGATGTCGAGGGGTTTTTCGCCTTTGGTCTCGATGCCATGCTGGCCTTTCTTTTAATGAGTTCGCTATTAATCGGTTATCTCGGATTTTCATCGGACCTGGTCTTTACCCGTATTCTCCCTGCAGCCGCCGTCGGATTGATTATCGGCAATAGTTTTTACGCGTATCAGGCCCTAAAGCTTGGCCGGCGAGAAAACCGCGGTGATGTATGTGCCATGCCTTATGGTACGAGCACGCTGACGTTGATTATTTATGTATTCCTCATTATGTTCCCGACTCAGCAAAAGGCCCTTGCCGAGGGTTTTGATAAAGAATCCGCCGACATACTTGCCTGGCATACAGGTCTGCTTGCCTGTATCGTTTCCGGCAGTATTGAATTCTTTGGGGCGTTCATTGTTCAGTATATCCGTAATGTCATTCCCCGGGTCGTGATGCTTGTCGCCGTAGCCGGCACAGGGCTTGCGTTTCTGTCAATGGATTATGTCATGCGTACATTTGCCAATCCCATAATCGGTTTTGCAACCCTTACTCTTGTCTTCATATTTTATTTTGGCGGCGTCAAGGCCAAGGGCGGTATTCCAGGCGGCTTAATCGTCCTTGTCATCGGCACGGGAATCGCCTGGTTTCTATATGGCATGGGCATGCCAAGCCCTGTGCCGGGCAGTGACATTAATACCAGCTATTTTGGTCTCAACCTTCCCACGCCCGAAGTTCAGAACTTACTTTCATCTCTGCCTTATATTATCGAGTATTTACCATTGATTATCCCTTTCGGGTTTATTTTCCTGATCGGCTCACTGCAAAATATTGAAGGTGCTGCCGCCGCCGGGGATTCCTACGAACCACGACCGCTCCTGTTAATGAATGGTCTGGGTTCACTCGGGGCGGCCTTTATGGGATCCCCTTTTCCCACATCAATTTTCCTTGGTCATCCTGGCTATAAAAGCATCGGCGCACGTGCCGGTTATTCAATGCTGAATTCGATAGTCTGGTCTATTGTTGCCTTCACGGGTACGTTAAGCCTTTTTACCTATCTTATCCCTATAGAAGCCGTCATGGCTCTCATCATCTGGATTGGGATTATTGTATGTTCCCAAAATTTTCAGGTTTCAGAGCGAAAGCATATGCCCGCAATCGTGTTTGGACTTATTCCAGCCTTCGCCGCCTATGCCGGATTGACCGTAAAACATGCTCTGGCCGTTGCCTCAATCCAGAGTGGGCAGAATTTTTTTACACCTGAAACTGAAATTGCCATGATTGAATTGAGGGGTTTCTATCTTAATGGAATGTTCGCAATCGGTCAGGGCTATATCTATTCTTCAATGGTTCTGGCCGGGATTACCTATTACATTATCGAACAGCGTTTCAAGGTTGCTGCATATTGGGCATTAACGGGGGCGGGGCTCACTATTTTCGGCTTCACCCATGCCTATAAATATATTTCTACAGATGTCATCGGGTTGCTTTCACTCCCTATGCCAACATGGAACTCATGGGCGACAGGATATGTGATTATGGCCACTATTCTCTGGCTTACTCCCTATTTCACAAAACCGGGAAAAGAGCATTTAGATATATAAACTTAGGAGCTGTCCTGGATAATGGATAAAGGCAGTATATTATATTTTTGGAATCTACAGATATCTTATTTCACACCTGACTCTGCCAAAACAGTTAGTAGAATTGACTGGATCGCAATATGCCCATCTATATTTTGCCAGCTTTCCTGAGGGGAATGACTGGCTATATTAATCCCGCCCCTGCTCATGGTAATAGCCGGCATCCCTTTTGAAATAGCAATGTTTGCATCCGTGGAAGAAATAGATAAATCAGGTTCCTTCCCCAGTGAAAACAATGCCGCCATCGCCCTTTGGACAAGAGGAGAATTCGGATCACCCCGCCCAGCAGGCCGTAACCCGATATTTTTTACGTCAACAGTAAGCGCCGGGCCCTCGCGGCGCGCCGCATTTTCTTCCTCCAGGGCGTTCTGAATGGCCTTTTTAAACATCGCATCCATTTCATCAAGTTTATAAACAGCACCTGATCGCATATCAACTTCCATCCAGGACTCGAATGGAATGGAATTAATAGAGGTGCCCCCTCCTATACGTCCCACACTAATGCTTACTTTCGGGCCTGTTTTATAAACATCCGTGCCACCCACAGCCATTTTATCTATGGCCCGCCCCAGCGCATGATGAGGATTCACATTTCCAAAAGCGCCCCACGAATGACCGCCTGTGCCACGAAAGGTTACCCGGTAACGATATGAACCAACCGCACCATAAACCAGCCGGTTATCTTTTCCGCCATCAACGCCGATAAAGCTGTCAATTGGCGGCCCGTCCCCCCTCAATAAATATTTTACACCGCGAAGGTCCCCCAACCCCTCTTCCCCGACAGAGCCCACAAACAATATGTCAGAATCTGTATTTATCTTTGCGGCTTGCAGAGAACGCGCCACGGCTAAAATAACCGCCAGCCCCCTTGAATTATCCCCGATTCCCGGTGCCGTATATTTATTGCCCTCAATTTTCACTTTTACATCTGTACCCTCTGGAAATACAGTATCAAGATGGGCAACAATGGCAATAGTATGTTTGCGTACCGTACCAGCTCGCCTTGCCAGTACATTGCCCTCCTTGTCTATGCTGACATCAGAAAGCCCGATATTACGAAACATCTCTGCAAGCTTTTCCGCACGTTTTTGTTCTTTAAACGGCGGTGCGGGAATTTCGTTCAAAATGACCATATCGCCAATGGTTTTCTTATCATATTTAACAATATGTCCGAGAGCCGCCTTCACTGAGGGTATTTTCTTTAAAGCCATTATTTCATCTGTATATTTTTGAATATACTGGGCAGGTTCCCCAGTCATTCCATAAGAGAAAACACCTGTAATGAATGCCATAGATAAAGTGCCGGAAATAAATCTTTTTATTGTTTTAACTGCTAACATATACTTTCCTTACTTGATTGTTCATTGATATTCGCCTCCAGAATTACCAGAAATAAAATTCGGATAGATGCTTTAATTCTCATTATCTTATTTCCTCTACAGTTCAATATATCAACTTGGCAGCAGCCGCGGCCATTTGACCATTATGGTGACTGGCACCCCGTACAATGCCAAGTTTCCATCCGAAATCCACTTCTAGTTCCCTGGCTCTCTCATTTGCCTGATTAAAGAAAAAATGCCCCCGTTCAAAACGATGTACACCTTGTTTCATGGCTTCAGGAGTTCGGCGCAGATTGGAATTTGTTTTATCCACATCCTTATCCCCCAATAATATGACCACATCTTTTTGCAGAGCAGCTTTCAAGTCTTGTTTACTGATTTGTGCCCCTTTAAGGCCATAGGGATAATTTTCTTCAAAGTCCGGCGTTGTATACCAACCTGCGTTCGCGGCAATATATCGCTTTACCCTGACATCTTGTTTATAAAACAGAAAGCGATGTACAAATTGCGCGCCAGCTGAATGACCATATAGGGTATATTCCTTTTGCATACTGCCTGACATATCCACCACTTTACTGAATAATGGCTCAATGGTAGAAAACGACCACTCGGCCTCTGCCTGATATTTTTTGTCTTTACCTTTAAAGACACCGCCCAGATTATAACTTCTGGACTTGGGGAATTTTTTCTTGGAAAACTCAGGAACAATAACAATAAAATCATATTTCTCTGCTAAGGGGGCCCATTCATCCCGGTAACGGTCACCATCCCGTCCGGCCCCATGCATAACCATCACAATGGGCATATGTCTAATTTTACCCTTCTTCGGAATATACATCCAAACGGGAATATCCGGTCCGGCCCAATCCGTGAAATAAAACCTGCTCTTGCCTGTTTTTACATCGATTTTTTCAGGGTTCATAAGGTTTGGACTGGATATATCCGAACTCTGACTTACTGTGCATGCATTCAACAATAGCAATGTCGCGCTGAAAGCAAAAATAACGCATAATCTGTCACTCAATCGAGCATATAAAAAAAACATTTCCCTCTCCAGTTCAACTTAACTTTTGATAATAAATAGTCAGACG
>NVTJ01000149.1 GCA_002401545.1 Alphaproteobacteria bacterium | reverse complement strand
AGTTGTTAGTTAACAAGCACAGGTCATCTGTGCTAAGACGTGGGGTAGCCATGTCAGCCTCCTATTTAGGTTGGTGTGGTTAGGGCCATGTCGGTGTTGACCCACCTTCATGGTCCGCATAATATTAACATTAAATGCTGCGTTAATGAGTTTATTGTAGTGAAAAATGAATATAATACAAGTATTTTGTTTGATGCGAGATAGAATTCTTTGTGAGGGATAAAAAGAAGTGACGCCAATACAATGTAAAATGGCCCGTACGGCTACAGGAATTACTGTCAGAAAACTAGGCGAAATAACCGGATTAGCTTTCTCAACTATAAATCGTTATGAAAATACTGGGAAAGCAAATATTACAACTATTAATAAAATGAAAGAAGCCCTTGAATCCGCAGGCGTCGTGTTCATTCCCAAAAATGGCGGTGGCCCCGGCGTGAGATTAAAGTAATAACCCTCCCTCCTTCAAGTCGTCTTGCCCTCGAAGGAGGGCATCCCGATTCTTCGGTTTGATTAGGCTCCTGCCTTCGCAGGAGAGATGAGAAAAAGAGGTGTGATGGCAGGGTAAGGGACAGAAATATTTATCGTTCAATACCGAAAAATCAAACGTCAGTATTCTCCTGAACAAAAGCAATGGAGACGGCTCGCACAGTCCCTTTTATTGAACCGAGTGCCGCCAATTCACCGTGTCATCAAAAGTCTTTCAGCAACGCGATGTCATGACCTTCGCGCCCTCTGTGTGAACGATCAAGTCAAGCGCATGAAGGGGATGGCGGCTCATCCCTGAAAGGCGATGCCTGGCGCTATTTTTTCTGTCATGGGACTGCGTATAAATACGCTTGACCCTTCGCCACCTTCAGGCTTTTGTAACGTGACCCAAGAGGGTGCGGAGAGGGACTCCCAAGCCTCGCCGTAAAGGAAAAAAATTCCGTCCTGCATCAAATTAAAACAGTCCCGGCACTCACCTGCGATGATCAATCACGGACGTTGAGATCGTCAAAAAATATCCAGACAGCCCGACATAAGCTTTCACCATCGGGGAGGACTTGCATGGCGGTTTTTTAGGCTCGCAGATCAAAATAGAATGTGATTCATCTGAGCCGGTTGTCATCATTTCGGATGGACAGGTGAAGCCTCTCGGCGGCTTGCCAGCTTCGATAAATATCCTTGACCCCTTGTCATAAAATGATTTTTGCTCCGCCGTCGAAGTCGATGCGCAGGCCACAGAAAAATCGCACCCGGGGAAGGAAACAAAGCCACATATTGCCCGCCAGTCGGCGAAAAAAGATGTCACACCATATGCACCGATAGTGCGCCACGAAAGATAAGTAAAATCAAAGGGTTACGGAAAGTGAGTGAGGCACCTTGTTTTTCTGGAATAGGCACCTTTTCGCCCGAACCACAAGTAACTCTTTGACATCATTATGTTTTCCTTCGGACACTGTAGAGGCACCACGAGGGCGCCAATATGGTGCATTGGCAAAAAACTGGCTCTGGCGTTCAAATAAGGCTTTGTGCCGCACTGTAGAGTCACATACGCAAGAAACCAGCTTCAACAGGCAGCCCCCGTGTATCCTGTTTGAAAGAATTTGCCAGACTAAAACCTCATCTAACGATCCGGCTTGAGCGGGATAACCTTCTCGCCTTTGAAGCCATTGCAGAGGCTAAGGGGCGGTCTGTTCCTGGGTACCCCACCCATCATAGATGATGAACTGAACGGGCAAGGCATATTAGTTCTGGACATGCTTGCATATGATATTGTTTATGGTGCTGTAGCAACTCGCCACCTGATTATTCTGTACCGCACTGTGGGTGATCTCAATGAGCATGTAATCACATCGCGTGCCTTGGCATCAGACATGGGAATGCCTTTTGAAGAGTTAAATAAACAAGTCAAAGCCCAGATAGAAAAGGCAGCACAGAAACTTAATGACATCGCTTCCATCTACCCTTCTTTCTCTCAAATTGAGAGACGTTGGACAACGATAAAAGACTGCCGTATCAACCTCAGACTTTCATCCATCATGCATCGTGACATTACCCTTCGTGCAGAGCTTGCAGGATGACCCATGGCCACCTATGTCCGAGGTCTGATACATAAAGATATTGCCCGTGACCATGATGTTGTGAACAAACGCTTGGCCCGCATGATTATCTATTCATCCGTTGCCTGTAGAATGCTTCATTCCCTGAAAGGCCTTGAAGGTGAAATCCGTACGATTGAATGCGAAACTTTACGGATACTGAACGAGATAGGGTTGGGGGATGTATAGGTTAGAAATATGTCACAGGCTTTTAATCTAACTTACTGACAGGCCGCCTACTGTAATTGCGATTAGTTAAATTACAGGCTTCTCAATCAGTTTTCTGCCTGAAATATATATGAGATTTTGATGGCGACAATCAACGAGAAATTTCAACCTTAGGGATATCTTAAATATTTCATCGGTGAGAATAAAGTTGGATATATGACAAAATTGGGCTAGAAACTTCGAGAGAACATTTTAGGCAAAAATTATAAAACCTGTGATACGAGTGATCCCAAAAAGGTGGCGGAGAATATGCGAGTAAAAAAATATACGGTTTTGTGCGCGGGGGCGATTTTTTCTCTTCTGGTATCAGTTCAATTGGTTCAGGCTTCCCCTTGGGCAGCTGTCGGGGATATGCAGCTCCGCAATGATGTTGAAGTACTCGCTCGTCACGGCGTTATATCCGGCCCGGTCAATAGCTGGCCCATATCTTGGAAACAGATCACCCGTAACCTGTCCCGCACCTCTGAAATAGACCTGCCGCAATATGTGCGTCTTGCAGTTATGCGTGTGAAAGAAAAAATCCCTGGTGAATTCCGCACGTCGGTCAGGATACAGGCGACAAATAACCCGGCCATCGTCCGGGGTTTCTCCACAACAGCCCGCAATGATCTGGATGCGGACGCTATCGCCGAATATAATAACAGCGACAGCGGCACGACGATCCATATTCAAGGCGGCTACCGTAAAGGTAACGGCGAGGATTACGCCCATCTGGATGGCAGTTACCTGTCTCAGGACATTGGCAACTGGTCAGCCTATGCTGGCGCCTTTGATCGCTGGTGGGGGCCGGGCCGAGAAGGCACATTAATCCTAAGCAACAATGCCCGCCCCATGCCATCAATAGGCCTGCGCAGGATTGAACCCAAAGCCTTTAAAACAAAATGGCTCAGCTGGTTGGGTCCTTGGCAATGGGACATGTTTCTGGCCAGAATGGAAGAAGACCGCGAAATTTCCCATGCCTTGATTGCCGGTTTTCGGTTTACATTCGAGCCGATCAAAAATTTTGAGGTGGGATTTTCCAGAACTATGCAGATATGCGGCGAAGGTCGGCCATGTGGTTTTGATACCTGGGCTAAGGCACTAATAGCAGGCGGTGACTTGGAAAATACAAGAGGTAATCTAGAAGACCCAAGTAACCAGTTGGTCAGTCTGGACCTTTCTTATACAATGAAAGTTGGCAAGGATATTTTCTTGAAACTTTATGGAGAGGGTACTGCTGAAGATGAAAATGGAAAAGTATTTTTACCGTTCAGATACGCTCGGTTAGTCGGTTTGACGCTAAATGGGCCTTATGGGGATAATGGTGCCCAGTGGCGATTCTCGGTGGAACATTCTGATACTATATCGACCGAATTCTGGTTTTTTGGTAAACGGCTGTTCAATGTTATTTATGAACATGGGATATATAAAACAGGTTACCGCTTTAAAGGGCGTTCATTAGGACATAGTCTTGATAATGACAGCAAATTAATTACTGTGGTAGCTCAATATCAGAACCCCGATGGATGGGACTATATACTCAAATACCATCATGCAGAAATTAATGTTGATGGAACAGGCGGGAACACAGTATCGTTACCAAATAAAAATATAGATATTTTTGAGGCCAGTGTTCAGGGCGATGTTGGTTTTGGGAATGTTAAAGTTGACATGAGGCATTCAACTGATGGCATCCCATCACTGGGCAATGATGGCTCATTTACGAGTATTGGTGTTACTTTAACGACAAGTTTTTAATAAATTATATGCTTTAAAACCCAGACATTAAAATATAGTTTGGAGGATATTCAATATCTATTTTAAAGCAAAATGATTTGAGATGAAATGCTTTATGGCGTAGTTATTCGATTCAATACAACATATCTCGAATCCGGAGTAGAAATTAGGAAAATGAAGAAATTTGCTATTATTGGTGCCGCTGGCTACATCGCACCACGTCATATGCGGGCTATTGCGGACACCGGTAACAACTTGGTCGCTGCTCTAGATAAAAACGATTCAGTAGGCATAATTGACAGTTTTTTCCCCAATGCTGATTTCTTTACTGAATATGAGCGTTTTGATCGTCATGTGGATAAAATGCGCCGCAAGGGAAATTCACTGGATTATATTGCTATTTGTTCACCGAACTATCTGCATGACTCTCATATGAGGTTTGCGTTGCGGGCAGGCGCAGATACTATTTGTGAAAAACCCCTGGTGCTCAATCCCTGGAATATTGAAGGCTTGAGGGAGATCGAGCGTGATACGGGTCGCAAGGTCAATACGATCCTGCAGCTCAGATTACATCCCAGCATAATAGCCCTTAAAGAAAAAATTGCCGCGGCCCCAAAAGATAAAAAACATGAAGTTGATCTGACGTATATTACTTCCAGAGGACATTGGTATATGGTGTCTTGGAAAGGGGATGCTAATAAATCAGGTGGGGTTGCCACTAACGTGGGCGTGCATTTTTACGATATGCTTCATTTTATTTTTGGTGAATTGCAGGAAAATATTGTCCATTATTCGTCGGATGCAACATGTGCGGGATATTTGGAATATGAAAATGCTCGTGTGCGCTGGCTGCTATCAGTCGATGCGAATAACCTTCCAGATGAAGCTGTTGCAACGGGTCAACGAACCTATCGCAGTATTACCGTTGATGGTGATGAAATAGAATTTTCCGGTGGATTTACCGACCTTCATACGATCAGTTATCAGGCTATTCTTGAAGGCAAAGGATTTGGACTGGATGACAATGTTGTCGCCATCGAAACTGTTGCCGATATCAGGAATTTTACTCCGATCGGTAAAGTGGGCGACTATCATCCTTACCTGAATAAAATACTATAATAGATGCGGGAGATACGGTGTGACTTATCAGGCCCACGAGAGTGCCATTGTTGATGAGGGAGCAGAAATAGGTGATGGTTGCCGTATTTGGCATTGGGTACATATCAGTTCCGGTGCGCGAATAGGTAAAGACTGTTCTTTTGGGCAGGGCGTATTTGTTGGAAACCGGGTTACGGTTGGGAATAATGTCAAAATACAGAATAATGTTTCTGTATATGACAATGTCACGCTGGAAGATGATGTGTTCTGTGGCCCCAGCATGGTCTTTACCAATGTCTATAATCCGCGTTCAGCGGTAACACGTAAAGACGAATATAGAGATACAATTGTTCGTCAGGGGGCGACGATTGGTGCCAATGCAACAATCGTATGCGGCAGTATTATAGGCCGGTATTCTTTTATAGCGGCTGGTGCCGTTATCAACAAAGATGTGCCGGATTACGCTCTTATGGCCGGTGTTCCCGCGAAACAAATTGGATGGATGAGTGAATTTGGCGAACGTCTGGATCTGCCTTTAACGGGAAATGCACAGACTACCTGCGTTAATACCGGGATAGTATTTCGCCTGGAAAATGGCATCGTCAGCAAGATATAATAGGACAAAAAATGCAATTTATTGATTTGCAGAAACAATATCAACATCTAAAAAGCAGAATAGATCAACGCATCCA
Organism: Alphaproteobacteria bacterium; assembly: GCA_002401545.1. Classification (GTDB taxonomy): domain Bacteria; phylum Pseudomonadota; class Alphaproteobacteria; order Sphingomonadales; family Emcibacteraceae; genus Paremcibacter. The sequence goes on along the minus strand of NVTJ01000149.1, from coordinate 3,625 downwards.
GACAGTATTGGATCATGGCAAATATATTCTTGGTCCTGAAGTTAAGGAACTGGAAGAAAAGCTGTCTGAATATGTGGGGGTAAAGCATACTATCGGGGTTGCTAACGGTACCGATGCGTTGCAATTATCTTTGATGGCTTTGGACGTGGGGCCGGGGGATGCGGTTTTTACTACCACTTTTACTTTCTTTGCCACGGCAGAAGTTATTAGCTTGATCGGTGCACACCCAATTTTTGTCGATATTGAAGAAAAAACTTATAATATTGATCCGAACAAGTTGGAAAAAGAAATTCAGACAGTTATTTCTGAAGGAAAATTCACACCGAAAGCTATAATAGCTGTCGATCTTTTTGGATTGCCCGCTGATTATGATGCAATTTCTACTATAGCCGGAAAATATAGACTTAAAATTATTGAAGATGCAGCACAGGGCTTTGGGGGTAGCATTAATGGTAAAATGGCCGGCAGCTTCGGGGATATTGCAACAACAAGTTTCTTCCCTGCCAAACCCCTTGGCTGTTATGGCGATGGGGGGGCCGTTTTTACCAATGATGATAATCTTGCGGCAAAAATTATTTCACTTCGTGTTCATGGTAAGGGTACAGATAAATATGATAATGTTCGTATCGGACTGAACAGTCGTCTGGATACTATTCAAGCAGCGATCTTACTGGAAAAACTAGCGGAATTCCCCAGGGAATTGGAATTGCGTCAGGCTGTGGCTGATAGTTACCGTGCGGCACTTCATAATCAATTTCATGTGCCATATGTTCCTGAAGGGTATGCCTCGTCCTGGGCGCAATATACTATCCGCCCTTTAGAGGGCTTTCGGGCTGAATATATGTCTATTCTGAAAGAAGCCAGAATTCCAACGGCTATTTATTATGGTAAAAATATGCATGAGCAGACGGCATTTTCTTCTCTGAACTACAAAAAATGTGACTTCCCTGTAGCAGATGATATGGCAAGGTCAGTTTTTAGCCTGCCTATGCATCCGTATTTGGATGAAGAAGAAATTAAAATAGTTATAAACGCTTTATCAAAGTGAGATATATAAAATGAATACTAGCGATGGCATTTCCACTTTTGATTTAATTCAGATTGTAATAAAGGACTGGGCTTTATTTTTAAAGGTCCTTGTCAGTATAGCTATTCTGACTTTAGTTATTATTTTTCTTTCTACGAGATATTATCAAGGCTCAGTTATTATTTCATTCTCGAAACCTCTTTCGATCGTGGACCAAGGATTTGCAGGAAGTTTTGGTGCAGGTGGCTTGCTTGGCAAACTTGGAGGAGGCCAGACACAAGAAGTTGAGGAAGCGAAAGTTATATTGTTTTCCTTTAGTTTTTTCCAAAGATTTGCTACCCAGGAGAAAATATTATTTCGGCTTTTTCCTGATAAATGGGATGTGCAGACAAAGACTTGGCTGGTTGAGGGTGGAGACCGCAGGGTAATGCAAGATGCTTATGTGGTTTACAAAGAAAATATGCTGCAAGTTGTTGAACTTAGTGGGGGAATTTTGGAAGTGTCGATTTTTTGGAAATCTCCTGAATTATCGGCAAAATGGGCAAATCAATTGGTCGCCCAGCTTGATGCTGAATTAAGAAATAGGGATATAGGAATTCGTGAAGAAAATATAAAGTATCTTAGAAGCCAACTACAGATAGAAAAAAATGAATATGTGAGTGAAATTGCAGTAAATCTCTTAAAAAAGGAACTTGGAGATTTGATGCTGGCTCATAATAATGCTGGCTTTATGATGAAAATTCTTGATCCCGCTGTTGCGCCCATTAAACCCTCTCGCCCGAGGAGGCTATTTATGGCTTTGGGCGGCGCATTATTTGGATTTATCTTAAGTCTTTCGGCCGTTTTCATGAAGAATAGTTATCGCCAGTGGAAACATGAGAAAGCCTAATGAAGGCAATTTTAGTCAAAGTGGGCATGATAAAATATTACGATGATAAAAAAGTTTTTTAAAGACGGCCTTATATATATCATTCCAACTATACTGTCCCGTGGAATAAGTTTCTTCCTGTTGCCAATATATACAAGATATTTTTCGCCTTCGGAGTATGGTTTTATAGACCTGCTTTCCGCATTATACGTGGTGCTTGCCTTGGTATTACCTTTGGAGGTCTCGCAGGCTGTATCAAGGTTGATGGCAGACGAAAAAAATGCGGAGAGTAAATCAGAATTAGTTTCAACCGCATTTTGGTTCACTTTTTGTGTTTTTGCGGTTTTCGGTGTTTTTGCAATGCTAATACCACAAGTTATTGCCCAGGCATTAGATGGGGATTTGCGTCATGTTACGGCAGTTAGAATTGCCGGGCTGGCCATGCCGCTAAATGCTTTGTTGTATGCAGTTCAAAACCAATTGAGGTGGTCGCTGGCGGCTAAGTCATCATCTATAGTCGGGTTGGTGTTCACATTTGTTACTGCTACAGTCACGGTCACTCTTCTGGTGCTGTTTGATATGGGCGTTGAAGCAGTAGTAATCGGACAGGCCGTAGGCAGTTTCATTGGCTTGTGTGTGGGAATATCGAGTGCTCGCAAACATATTCCTCTAATCTTTTCTTTTCAAATTTCCCGATTGAAGCACTTACTTAATTTCAGTATGCCTTTGGTACTATCTAGCGCAACGTACTACGGTGCCACTTTCGCAGATAGATGGATGTTAAAAACATTTATGTCAATGGAAGATGTTGGAATTTATGCCGTGGCTTTAAAAATCAGCAGTGTTGTTGGTATAATTATTTCGTCAGCCCAAATGGCCCTGTCTCCGTTAGTTTATTCACGATATAAATTGCCTGAAACACCCGGTGATATTAATCGTCTTTTTGGTTATTTCTTATTGTTCGCCTTAAGCTTGCTATGTACGTTAGGCTTAGTTGCTGAAACCTTAATTGAAATTATGACCGATGCTAGTTATCATCAAGCGAGTGGCCTAATTGTTCTTTTAAGCTCAGCGGTAATTTTTTCGGGAGCATATGTTTTTGCTCCGGGTTTAAGTATTGCTAAAAAAACGAAGCAAATTGCTACGATCAGTATTTCTGTGATGTTGATAAATCTAAGTTTGAATTATTTATTTATTCCACTTTATGGACGCATGGGGGCAGCTTTGGCCACACTTACGGGTAGTATCTTTTTGTTCTTGTTATTTGTTTTTCTTGCAGGCCGATACTATTCCATTCCATACAACTGGTTTAAATATATTTTGTCTATAATCATTGTAACTATATTCTTATTATATGGCATGATTGCCGGATTTTCTGGCGTTATGGTAATTCCATATGTACTGGTTCTCTTATCTCTTTGTTTGCTATTGATCAACTCTGAAGATAAGCAGAAAATTTGGTGCGAACTAGTAAGAAAAGGGGGCAGAAATAATATTTAAGGACATGAAGGTAATGAAAAACGAAATATCAAAATGCTGGGATCAAATATGGCAAATGACCTAAGATTTCTGTCCCTTACCCGTTCGCATTTGGCTGAATTGGAAGATTTGTTTGAGAGAACATTTAAGTACCGTAGGCCGTTACTTCATAACGAACATAAATTTTTTAATAATCCAGCTGGGGATGTGGTTGGGGTTTGTGCTTTGGATGGTAGTAAGGTGGTCGGATT
>NVTJ01000010.1 GCA_002401545.1 Alphaproteobacteria bacterium | reverse complement strand
GAATTAAAAGACAGATACAAGGTATCACCGGACATTCGCAGTGCACTGGTGACCATGAAGGGGGTGATGGATGCGCGGGAGATATAAGGATATGCAAAAACCAAAGGATTCGGCCTCTGTTTTAGTTATTCGGGATGGGGAGGTGCATCCTGTTTACGGCACGTTGCAGATATTGATGGTCAAACGGCATAAGAATATTAAGTTTGCCGGTGGGGCCTATGTCTTTCCCGGCGGTAAGCTTGATCCTGCGGATAAGGCTTTGGAAGAAAGTGATCAGAAATCATCGCTACAGAATATCAGCACAGAATTTCGTGGGCTTCGTTATGCGGCCCTGCGCGAGGCTTTTGAGGAAACTGGGCTGATTATCGGCACCATTGACGGTGCGCCTATTGGTGAAGAGTTACGCAAAAGCATTGATCAGAAATACCGGGCAGATTTTCTGAGCGGTGCGATCACTCTGGCGGAATTTCTCGACCGCACTGGCATTGTCCTTGATATGAATGATTGCTATCCCTTCGCCCATTGGATTACGCCGAAGGTTTATCCCATCCGTTTTGATACCCGCTTTTACCTGACGGTGGCGCCGGAAGGGCAAATCCCCAGCCCGGATGGTCATGAAATCACGCATGTTGAATGGATGCATCCCATGACTTTGGTTGAGGAATCTGATGGCGTGCTAATGTTTCCGACCATGATGAACCTGAAAAAACTGGGCCAGGCCAAATGCGTTGCGGAAGCCCTTGAATTACTGGCCGCGCGGGAGATTATCACCGTAACACCAGAGGTCATTACCGGTGATAAAGTGCGCTTTCGCAAGATTCCTGACGAAGCCGGGTATGACGATGTGGACCAGAGCCGGACCCGGGCGGCTGTTGATCTTAAAAAAAGTTAGAAAAAACGCTTGATCTTATGGTCAAAGGGCGTTATCACGCGTCTACTTCACACGCAGGATTTAAGTTGACCTCCTCATATTGAGCAAGACTTTCCGGTGTCCCATTAGGGGCCACAACCTGCGGAGGATTAACCGGTAAATTAAGGAAAAATACTATGGCAGTGCCAAGTTTTTCAATGCGTCAGCTTCTCGAAGCTGGTGTTCATTTCGGGCATCAGGCCCACCGTTGGAACCCAAAGATGAAAGAATATATCTTTGGCGCCCGCAATAAAGTTCATATTATTAATCTGTCTATCACAGTCCCCTTGCTGCACCGTGCGCTGGAAGTCATTCGCGACGTCACCGCATCCGGTGGCCGGGTATTGTTTGTCGGCACAAAACGCCAGGCATCCGGCCCCATAGCCGAAGCCGCAAAACGGTGTGGTCAGTATTATGTCAATCACCGCTGGCTTGGCGGCATGATGACCAACTGGCAGACCATTTCAAATTCCATAAAGCGTCTGAAAGACCTTGATGTGAAATTGTCCGAAGATACGGTTGGCCTGACCAAGAAAGAACTGCTTCATATGACCCGCGAGCGGGACAAGCTGGAACGGGCACTTGGTGGTATTAAGGACATGGGCGGCATTCCGAATGTTCTGTTTGTCATTGATACCAATAAGGAAGAACTGGCCATTCACGAAGCCAACAAGCTGGGTATTCCCGTTGTCGCCATTCTGGATACAAATTGTGATCCCGATAATATCACATTCCCCATTCCCGGCAATGATGACGCCACTCGCGCGATTCAGCTTTACTGTGATCTGGTATCAGGCGCGGTTCTGGATGGTATTCAGCAGGAAATGGTAGAGCAGGGTGTTGACCTTGGTGCTGCGGAAGTTGCTGTTGAAGAAGTTGCTGTTGAAGAAGTTGTGGTCGAAGAAATTGCCATAGAGGAAGTTACCGTTGAAGAATCTGCTCCTGTAGAAAAAACCGAGGAAGCTGCCCCTGAAGAAAAGGCTGAAGAAGCCGCTCCTGAAGAAAAGGTTGCTGAAGAAGTTCCCGTGAAGAAAAAAGCGGCGAAGAAAGCAGCAGTCAAGAAGACAACAGCCAAGAAGCCAGTAAAAACAGAAAAAGCTTCTGAATAATTTTAATAAATGCGGGTTCCGGCTCATATGCCGTTGCCCGCTACTATTTTCATAAAAATGTAAGGAAGAATGATGGTTCAGATTACGGCATCTCTGGTCAAGGAACTGCGGGCAAAATCCGGCGCGGGGATGATGGACTGTAAAAACGCCCTGAAAGAGAACGAAGGCAATGTTGAAGACGCCATGGACTGGCTTCGTCAGAAAGGTATCGCCAAAGCTGCCAAGAAGTCTGGTCGTGTTGCGGCTGAGGGTCTTGTGGCTGTGGCCTCAAATGGCACAACATCGGTTGCGGTTGAGCTTAATTCCGAAACGGATTTTGTTGCCCTGAATGAGGCTTTTCAGGAAATTGTCAAAAATATCGCTGGCGTTGCTCTTGAAAAAGGCGGTGATTATGAAGCCACACTGGCTGCCGATTATCCCGGTACGGGCCGCAATGTTAAAGACGAGGTTGTGGAAGCTGTAGCTACCATTGGTGAAAATATGAACTTCCGCCAGTCGGTTGGCCTTTCCGTGGAAAATGGCGTTGTGGCGACATATATCCATAATGCTGTTTCTCCGGGTCTTGGCAAAATTGCTGTTCTGGTGGCATTGGAATCAACGGCGGATGAGGCAATCTTAACGGCACTGGGAAAACAACTTGCCATGCATGTGGCGGCAACGGCTCCATTGGCCCTGACGGTTGATGACCTTGACCCCAAAGCAGTTGAGCGGGAACGCAATGTTCTGATTGAGCAGGCACGGGAATCAGGCAAGCCTGACAATATCATTGAAAAAATGATTGTTGGCCGCATGGCAAAATTCTATCAGGAAGTTGTTTTCTCAGAGCAGACGTTCATTATTGACGGCGAAACAAAAATTTCCAAAGTGGTTGAAGATGCCGCCAAAAATGCGGGTACGGAAATTAAGCTTGCCGGGTTTGCCCGCCTTGAACTGGGGGCAGGTATTGAAAAGAAGGAAGAAGATTTTGCTGCCGAAGTGGCTGCTGTAGCGGGCAACTGATATTTTTTTCGGGCTCATTTGTGAATAAATATAAAAGTTTATTCGCATTTGGGCCCGAATTGTATATTCTGCCCTGTAACTTTTTACAGGGATAATCAAGATGCCGGAGACCGGTGTGATTGAAATAAAAGATATAAGGTGAAAATGGCTGAAACTCCCAAATATAAACGCATTTTGCTGAAACTTTCCGGAGAAGCCCTGATGGGTGATCAGGAATATGGCATTGATCCAAAAATGGTCAGGCGAATCGCGGCAGAGATAAAAACCGTACAGGCCCTTGGGGTTCAGGTTTGTCTGGTTGTCGGGGCGGGGAATATTTTCAGGGGCATGACCGGGGTTGCGAGCGGTTTTGACCGTACGTCTGCCGACCATATGGGTATGCTGGCCACGGTGATGAATTCCATAGCCATCCAGAACGCGCTGGAGATGCAAGGCGTCGATAGCCGGGTACAGTCCGCTTTCCCCATTGCCTCAGTCTGCGAACCCTATATTCGCCGCAAAGCTATCCGTCATATGGAAAAAGGCCGGGTTGTGGTTTTTGCGGCAGGGACGGGAAATCCTTTCTTTACCACCGACACGGCGGCGGCTCTCAGGGCGGCGGAAATGAGTTGTGATGCCCTGTTGAAAGGCACGCAGGTTGATGGTGTCTATACCGCAGATCCAAAAACCAATCCTGAGGCAGAAAAATATGATACACTGGATTATCATACGGTATTAACCAAGGACCTTAAGGTTATGGATACCTCAGCCATTGCGCTGGCGCGGGAAAATAATATTCCAATTGTTGTTTTTTCTATCCATAAGCATGGTGAATTTGCCCGCGTCATGTGTGGCAAAGGTGAATTCACAATCATTTGCAAGGAGTGAGCGAAAATGTCATCTGATATTAATCTGAATGATCTGAAGCGCCGGATGAACGGGGCTATTGAAAACCTTAAGTCAGAATTTATAGGTCTGCGAACCGGCAGGGCTTCGGTCAATTTGATGGACCCGGTTATGGTGGATGCCTATGGTTCTAAAATGCCCCTCAATCAGATAGCCACAGTTTCAACACCGGAATCCCGTATGATCAGCGTTAATATATGGGACAAGTCCATGGTGGCAGCAGCAGAAAAAGCGGTTCGCAATGCCGGGCTTGGCCTAAACCCGATTGTTGATGGCCAGACTTTGCGCATTCCCATTCCCGAGCTGAATGAAGAACGCCGGGCGGAACTGACAAAGATTTCCGGTAAATATGCCGAGCAAAACCGGATTGCAGTTCGTAATGTGCGCCGCGATGGAATGGATACCATCAAAAGGTTGGAAAAAGACCATGAAATAAGTCAGGATGAGCAAAAAGTTTATTCTGACCAAATTCAGAAGCTGACTGATGAGATGATCAAGGAAATAGACCATCTGACGGAAGTCAAAGAAAAAGAAATTATGCAGGTATAGGAGATACTCTGATTCATGTTGCTGGTTAAGGAAGAATTTACTTCCCGGAAAAAAAGCAAACAACAGGAACCCCCGGTCCATGTGGCGATCATTATGGACGGCAATGGGCGGTGGGCCAAGAAACGCATGTTACCCAAGGTGGCGGGCCATAAGCGCGGTGCCGATGTGGTACGTAAATGTGTTGAGGATTCAATTGATCTGGGTATTAAGTATCTTACGCTTTATGCTTTTTCATCTGAAAACTGGAACCGGCCGGAAGATGAAGTGAGTGACCTGATGAATCTTCTTCAGCGTTATCTGACGAGGGAAGTAGAAGACCTGCATAAAAAAAATATCCGCCTGGCCTTCATTGGCAACCGGTCCAGACTTAGTGCTGATATTCGCCAGCTTCTTGAGGATGCGGAAAAGAAAACACGTGATAATACAAGGCTGTGCCTGACATTGGCGTTAAGTTACGGCGGACGGGCAGAAATCATTGATGCGGTCAGAGAACTGGCTGGTAAGGTTAAGACCGGCGATATTGAGCCAAGTGATATTTCCGAGGATATTTTTGCCTCCCACCTCCATACCAGCGATATTCCAGATCCCGACCTGATCATCCGGACCAGTGGCGAGCAACGGATTAGCAATTTTTTGCTGTGGCAGATGGCCTATGCGGAATTTGTCTTTCTTGATGTCTTGTGGCCTGATTTTAACCGGGAAGTTCTGGAGAAGGCTGTGCAGGAATATTGCTGTCGTGACCGGCGTTACGGCGCGAGACCCTGAACTCCCATGAGCGAAACTTCCATATCCCCCAAAAAGAAAAACGGACTTATGCTGCGTGTGGTGTCAGCCTTGGTCATGCTGCCCATTGCAATTTTTATTATTTTGCAGGGCGGTATCGCCTATAATATATTTGTAGTCATGATCACGGTTCTGATCCTGTATGAATGGAATGGTATTTGTGAAGATAAGGCCCTTAATGCGGCCTTTGTTTTTCAGGTGCTGACTGTTCTCTTGCTGGTTTATTATCTGATCTTGGGTATAGATTTTGATATATCAGTTTTTCTGGTCCCGTTTGGTGGACTGCTTGCGGCCTGTATTTATTATAAAATAAAGCTGAATTTTGCCATATTGGGGCTTGTATATGCCTTGCTGCCTGCTTTGTCATTGATATTCCTCAGGCAGAATGACGGTGGCCTGATCGTGTTGTGGATGATGATTATCGTATGGTCCATGGACATTGGAGCCTATTTTTCAGGCAAGACCATTGGCGGCCCTAAAATGAGCCCGAGGATAAGCCCTAACAAGACCTGGGCTGGATTAATCGGCGGGGCGGTGACGGCGGTTGTTTTCGGCCTGATTGCGGCTCATTATTTTAATCTTGGATTTGATCTGATGTTTTTGATTCCGGTGGTGACGGCGCTTGCCATATGGAGCCAGATCGGAGATTTGGCAGAATCCGCCCTGAAGCGGCATTTTAAAGTGAAAGATTCCGGGGCGCTTATTCCGGGACATGGCGGGATAATGGACCGGGTGGACGGGGTGGTTTTTGCCGCTCCAGCCATGATGCTGTTCCTGTATCTTTTAGGAACGGGCAACTGATGAGGGTCAAAACGGTCACCATACTTGGGTCCACAGGGTCTGTGGGTTGCAATACCCTTGATCTGATTGGCCGAAATCCGGAGGCCTATGATGTTGTTGCCCTGACCGCTAACCGGAATGTCACAGAGCTTGCCTCACAGGCAATAAAATTCAATGTCCAATATGCGGTGATTGCCGATGAGGACTGTTATCAGGAACTGAAGGATGCTCTGAACGGGACCGGTATAAAGGTCACGGCAGGACAGCAGGCCCTGAATGATGCGGCACAGCTTTCCGCAGAGTGGGTCATGGCCTCCATTGTCGGGGCGGCCGGACTTGGGCCTACTTTATCGGCCATTCGGCGGGGGGCGACGGTGGCACTGGCAAATAAAGAATGTCTGGTTTGTGCCGGTGACCTGATGATGCAGGAAGTTAAGCATCACAAGGCGACATTATTACCGGTTGATTCAGAGCATAACGCCATTTTTCAGGTTTTTGATTTCGAGCGGGCGGATAGTGTGGACTGTATTACGCTCACCGCATCGGGCGGGCCTTTTATAAAGTTCAGTCTGGAAGAGATGGCTGAAGTCACGCCGGAGCAGGCCGTTGCTCATCCAAACTGGGATATGGGGGCAAAAATTTCTGTTGATTCGGCAACTATGATGAATAAAGGCCTTGAAATGATCGAGGCCTATCATCTGTTTCCGGTCCATCAGGATCAGATTGAAATTATTATCCACCCCCAATCGATTATCCATAGCATGGTGAGCTATAAGGATGGGTCCGTACTGGCGCAGCTTGGGACCCCTGATATGAGGATTGCCATATCCTATACCCTTGGCTGGCCTGCACGGATCGATACACCGGCGAAGAAACTGGATTTGAAGGAACTTAAAAGGCTGGATTTTCTCGAACCGGACCCGGTAAAATTCCCCGCCCTTCGTCTTGCAAGAGAAGCATTGCATATGGGCGGTACTGCCCCTACTATCCTGAACGCTGCCAATGAGGTGGCGGTTTTGGCTTTTCTTGAAGGCCGGATTGGTTTTCTAAATATTGCCAGGGCCGTAGAGGAAACATTAACACAGTTTGCACCCTCCCCCCTGACATGCCTGGAGATGGTTCATGCCATTGATGACGAGGCGAGGGCCGTGACGCAAAAAATAATTGGAAGAATGTAGAGACCTGCTATGGATAGTTTTATAGATGCGATAATATATACGATTTCTTTTCTGGCAATGTTGTCCATTCTGGTGTTTGTTCATGAATGGGGGCATTTTATCATCGCGCGGCTCAATGGTGTTCGTGTGGATGTCTTTTCCATTGGTTTTGGCAGGGAAGTGTGGGGCCGGACAGATAAAAAAGGCACACGCTGGAAAATCTGTTATATTCCTCTGGGGGGATATGTTAAATTTTTTGGTGATGCCAGTGCCGCCAGCACCCCGGAAATTGGTCTGGATGCTATGTCGGCAGAAGACAGGAAAGTATCTTTTTATCACAAGAGGTTACATCAGCGGGCTGCAATTGTGTTCGCCGGCCCTATTGCCAATTTTATCTTTGCCATTCTTATTCTGGCCACATTTTTTTATCTTTATGGTCAGGTAAATACCCCGGCGGTGGTGTCTCAGGTTGTGCAGGGCAGTGCGGCGGAAGAAGCAGGGCTGCAACAGGGTGATGTCATAGTTGCGGTTGACGGCAGTGAAATCAAGCGTTTCAACGACTTGAGAATTGAGGTGCTTTACAGTTCCGGGGAAAGTATTGATGTTGATGTGCTCAGGCATGACAAGATTATAAGTCTTGTCCTGACGCCGAGGCTGACAAAAATTGAACGGGACGGTGAACCGGTTCTTGATGATAGCGGGAAACAGCTGGAATTATATCAGATTGGTATACAAAATTCCGAAGAAGTTGTCATTCTGGAACATAATATAGGCTCGGCATTATGGGCGGGTGTTCTGGAAACCAGGGTAATTCTTATCCAGTCACTGCGCGGGATTCGGCAGATGATTGTGGGAACAAGGTCGGTAAAAGAGTTAAGCGGGCCAATCGGGATTGCAAAAATTGCCGGGGAATCTGCAAAACGGGGAATTGATTTCTGGATCAGGGTGATGGCGCTGGTGTCGATCAGTCTGGGAATGATCAATTTATTTCCGATCCCGTTGCTGGATGGTGGGCATCTGCTTTTTTATGGGTTTGAAGCAGTTTTGGGCCGGAAACTAAGCGAAAAAACCCAGGAATTTGGATTTCGTATTGGACTGGTTTTTATTCTTGGGTTAATGATGTTGGCTACTTTCAATGACATATTGAAATTTAGCTGGTAAATAGGTGTCGTCTACTATAAAAAAGCAAAAAAATAAACGGGATAGGGTTCTTTGTTAAATCGCATTTGTAAAATTTGTATAGTTTGGTTTTATTTGATTGCTCTTGTTTTCGGCGCAGCTTTTTTGACAGCTTCCGGGGTACAGGCACAGCAATCTGCATATGGCGACCGTGATATTATTTCCGATGTGGTGGTTCAGGGTAACCAGCGCATTGAGGTGGAGACCGTAAAATCCTATATTTTTGTTCATAAGGGCGATATATATGACGAAAAGATAGTCGATCGCTCGCTAAAATCCCTGTTCAATACCGGTTTGTTCTCCGATGTGAAAATCGGCCGGTCTGGTAAGACACTGGTTATTGAAATATCAGAAAACCCGATTATCAACCGGATTGTTTTTGAGGGTAACAAATTCAAAAAAGACGAAAAACTATATGAAGAAATCAACCTGCGTCCGCGTATTGTATTTTCCCGTTCGAAGGTCAGGGGGGATGTTCAGAGACTTCTGGAAATATACCGCCGGGGTGGCAGGTTTTCTGCAAGCATTGAACCAAAAGTCATCCAACTGGACCAGAACCGGGTAAATCTGGTTTTTGAAATTACCGAGGGTCCAAAAAGCAGCATCGGCAAGATCAACTTTATGGGTAATGCCATCTATAATAATGATGACCTGAGGGCGATTATAAGGTCCAAGGAAAGCCGCTGGTGGAAGTTCCTCACATCTGATGATACCTATGACCCGGACAGAATGGCCTTTGACAAGCAGTTGCTCAGGGATTTCTATCGCTCCCAGGGCTATGCAGATTTCAGGATCACATCTGCCGTGACCGAACTGGCGCCCAATAAGGAAGATTTTTTCATCAATTACACCATTGAAGAAGGGGTGATCTATCATTTCGGGGAAATCACGGTGGAAAGCCAGATACCAGACTTGGCATCGGACATCCTGAGTCTGCTGGTTTTTACCAAGGAAGGCAAACTCTATAACTCTGAGCTGATTGACCAGACCGTGGAGTATCTGACCAGCATTGCCGGGTTGAAAGGCTATGCCTTTGTCAATGTGCGGCCGCGCATCAAGCGGGACCGGGAAAAACAAACCGTTAATATTACTTATATCGTCAACAAGGCCCCGCGGGTTTATGTGGAGCGGGTTGAAATTCGCGGCAATGTGCGTACCCATGACCGTGTGATCCGCCGTGAAATGAGGCTGGTAGAGGGAGACTCCTATAATTCTTCCAAAATGAAACGCTCTGAAATCCGGGTCAGGTCCCTCGGGTTTTTCAAAGAAGTTGAAATCGACCAGATTGAGGGATCGTCAAATGATAAAACCATTCTTGAGGTGACGGTTGAGGAACAGGCGACCGGGGAACTTTCGGTGGGTGCGGGCTTTTCCAGTGTGGAAAGTTTTCTGTTTGATTTCAGTATCCGTGAGCGAAATCTTTTGGGCCGCGGGCAGGATCTGCGTTTTGGCAGCCGAATATCCAGCCGACGCAAGGAACTTGATGTGGGCTTTACCGAACCCTATTTTATGGGACGGCCTGTGGTTGCCGGTATTGATATATTTTTCAGGGATAACAGCTTCAGGGAAGCCAATTTCACCCAGGTTTCTGTTGGCCTCGGGCTTAGAACCGCCTTTCCGGTCACCGAATTTATTGTGATGAGCGGCCGCTATAATCTGCGTAAGGATATTATCGATATTCCGGCAGCCTTTCTATCCAGCCGCAGCCCGTTTACAGTCACCAACATCGGAACTTTTACCACATCATCTGTTGGTTATGGTATTTCTTTCGATACTCTTGATAACCGGCAGAAACCAAACCGGGGTCAGCGGATCGTCCTTAACCAGGATTTTGCCGGATTGGGCGGAAATGTGCGTTACGTACGCACGCAGGCCAATTACAATTATTTTATTCCCATCATTGGCCGCTGGATTTTCGGGGCTAAAGCAGAGCTTGGTCATATTCTGTCGCTGGGTCAGGACATACGTATTAATGACCGTTTCTTTCTGGGTAATCCCCGGATGCGTGGTTTTAAACAGGCGGGTATTGGCCCGCGTGATAACCTGACCACTGATGCACTGGGCGGTAACGCTTTTTACAAGGGATCACTGGAGATATTCATCCCGCTTGGTTCGGGGGCCAGGGAGCTTGGGATTGAGGCAAGCGCGTTTATCGATGCCGGTGCGTTGTTTTCTATTGACTTGCCCGACCAGTTGTTTAATTCTGCGACGGGTCTTACACATAACATCGTTGCAGATACGCCAAAACCAAGGGTATCCGCAGGTATAGGTTTTACTTGGACATCACCATTTGGTCCTTTCAGAGTTGATTTTGCCAAGGCTATTCTGTCTGACAAATTCGATAAAACGGAATTTTTCCAATTTAACATCGGAACTAGATTTTAACATGAAAAAGATAATCAGAATTACCGTAATGGCAGCAATTGCTTCCGCAGTTACCGGCCTTTCAAATATAACAACAGTTGTTGCTGCCGAGGCTTTGCCCCCGGCTGTGATCGCAGTGATCGACAGCCGTATGGTCAGATTTAATTCTGCAGCGGGCAAAGATATTCAAGGCCAACTTGATACTATTCGCAAGAAATTTCAGGTTGAAATTGGGGAGCGGGAGAAGCAATTAAAGGAAGAGGAAACCACGCTGAAGTCCCAGCGTTCGATCCTGCCAAAAGAATCCTATGATGCAAAGGTTCAGGATTTCCAGAATAAGGTTTTGACGGTGCAGCGTGAAGTGCAGATAAAAAATCGTCAACTTGAAACGGCGCTGAGCAATGCCCAGAATGAATTGCAGCGGGCCCTGAAACCCATACTGCAAAAAATACTGAAAGATCATAACGCAACCATGATCATGGATGTGAGCCTGGTGATTGAAAAAGCGGCTGGCCTTGATGTGACAACAAAAGTTATTGAGGCGCTTGATGCGGTACTGCCCACGGTTAAGGTGGAGCTTCCCGTGGCAACAAATGTACCGGCTCAATAGGCTAAACGGATATGTCGGAAGAAAGCAATAAAGAGCTGCAAGCATTTGGTATCGAGAGGATCATGGAATTGATTCCTCACAGATACCCTATGTTATTGATTGATCAGTTGACGGAAATCGATCCGGGAAAGTCAGCGGTTGGCATTAAATGCGTGACCATGAACGAGCATTTCTTTCAGGGACATTTTCCGGGTAAGCCCGTTATGCCGGGTGTTTTGATTGTGGAAGCCATGGCACAAACTGCGGCGGTTTTTGTCATGTTGAGCATGGAGCAGGATGTTAAAGACAAACTGCCTTATTTCATGTCAATTGACGGGGCGAAATTCAGGAAATCTGTCGTGCCGGGTGACCGCCTGGAACTTCATATCGCGTTGGTGCGCAGGCGGGGGCCGGTATGGCGTTTCAGAGGTGAAGGCAAGGTGGCGGGCCAATTGGTCGCCGAGGCAACCTTCACGGCCATGATCGCAGATAAAACATAAGATGACCGGCTGTAACCGTATTTTACACACCATGATCCGGGTTCTGGATTTGGAAAAATCCCTTGATTTCTACTGTCGTCATCTGGGTATGAGATTGCTCAGGAAGACCGAACATCCCGAGGGGCGCTTCACGCTTGCTTTTTTAGGCTACGGGGCGGAAAGTGATCATAGTGTTATTGAACTGACCCATAACTGGGACCGTACAGAGCCTTATGCTATGGGGGAGGCTTTTGGTCATATCGCTATTGGTGTCAGGGATATTTACAAGGTTTGTGAAACGCTGGTTCAGTCCGGGGTAGAGGTGCCGAGAAAGCCCGGCCCCATGAAACACGGTACGACCATACTTGCTTTTGTGCGTGACCCAGACGGATATATGATAGAACTTATTGAACGATAACTCCTGCCTCATGTCAGGCCCCTTAATTTGTATGAAGGGGAGGTTTTGGCAATCAAATAAAGTTTGACTGCATTGTGAGGAAAAACAGATAGAATATGTAAAGTGCGGAAAAGACTATTCCTGTCAGGCGATTTATTTTAATTTTCCCCATGGCAATGGGAACCAGTATCAATGAGGTCGCCGCCATTATGGGAAAATCCATGCGGAAGAAGTGCTCAGGGATGGAAATTGGCGCCACCAGTGACGTGATACCCATGATGGCAAGAATATTAAACAGGTTGCTGCCTATGATATTACCCATGGCCACATCCCCGTGATTATTGCGAGCCGCCACGAGGGAGGTTGTTAATTCCGGCAGGGATGTTCCAATAGCGACAATCGTAAGGCCAATCACAGCTTCTGAAATTCCCATTGTTCTGGCAACGATTGTTGCCCCGTCCACCAGAATATGCGCGCCGAATACCAGGCCGACCAGTCCCAGAATAACCGCAATCACCGCCTTGGCGACAGGTGTTTTCTTTTCCGGTTGCGGCTCCATGTCTTCCAGTGCCCGTTTGGCAAAATCAATATCATGTTTGAGAATTTTGATGTTACTTTTAGCCCGTTTTATGGCGTAAAACAGAAATATCATAAGCAGGGTTATCAAGACAATTCCCTGCCAGATATAAAGGGGACCGAAGAAGGCAAGAGTAATGAATAACAGGGTGGCGATGATCATATAAAAGAGGCTGTGTTTTATCTCATCATCATCACAGGCGAAAGGATAAAAAAGTGCCGGGATGCCAAGCACCAGAAGAACATTTGCAATATTGCTGCCGACGATATTTCCCAGGGCAATTTCAGTTACACCGGAAAGCGCAGAATCAATTCCAATCACCAGTTCAGGGGCAGAGGTACCAAAAGAGACCACGGTTATGCCAATGATCAACTTGCTCACATGCAGTCGTTCTGCGATGATGACCGAGCCATCAACCAATTTGTCCCCGGCAAATACCAGAAGTATAAGGCCACTAATTACTGAAAAATATTCCACGACTATTCTCGTTTTTGGGATAGGGTTTTATCAGTGGCTAATGTAGCCGCTTGTCCGTGTTTTACAAGCCTGTTATACTATAATTAAAGCAAACCGAAACAGGGTCTTTTCGCTTTATATCTGTTGCCCGTCACAGAAAAAACACAAACTGGTGTTACTTTGCATTGGAATAAAGTGTTCAATCATGTCATTTCAACCTGAAAAATAGGGGAGAAACGAGTGATTTCAGGAAATTTTAGAATATCAATCGTTTCTTGATCAATATTAAACCTTTCCTTAATGGTGTGCTATAATACTAATGCTATAGAGTTTGAATTTATTTGGAAGGACTCAGCATTAGTATGAAAAACCCTCCTCCAGTACGGAAAAATTATGGTGCTCCCCCGGACGGGGATGTACAGCTGGTAAAAGATTATAATATGCTTTTTGATGTTATTGCTGCAGATACGCCAGAGCTTCTAGAAGAGTGTTTCAGGCTGCGATATCAGGTTTATTGTCTGGAAACAGGTTTTGAGGACAAGAGCCAGTTTGCTGATCAAATGGAAAAGGACATCTATGATGACAGATCCGTTTCCAGTCTGCTGATTCATAGGAAAACCGGAATGGTGGCAGGCACAGTCAGGCTGATATTGCCTCCCAATGAAATGCTGGATGATCCCCTGCCGGCTTTTCAGGTTTCCCGTGCCCTGTCCGGATTGAGTGAACAGATTTTGCCCCGCAGCAGAACGGCTGAAATTTCCAGATTTTCCATTTCAAAACAATTTCGCAAAAGGCATTATGACAGTCATATTCCCGGCATCGAGAAAAACTTTGACATTGTGAATAACCACCAAAGGGTAATTCCCCATATTACCCTGGGGTTAATCAAAGCAATTCTCAGAATGAGCGTAGAGCATAAGATATCACACCTGTCTGTTGTTATAGAGCCAGCATTGCAGAGACTGCTGCGCAAACTTGGCATGTATTTTACATCCGTTGGCGGAACGGTGGAATATCATGGCCGGCGTAGGGCACTATATACTGAAATTGCCACTTTGTTCGATAAGGCATATGAAACGCATCCAGAAATATGGGCGGTTGTTACAGATCATGGTCGGTTGCAGCCCTATCGTGGTAAAATTTTTCATCCACCCCCTAAGAAAGACCATTATATCAATTTATAA
The DNA here is from genome assembly GCA_002401545.1 of Alphaproteobacteria bacterium. Lineage (GTDB taxonomy): Bacteria > Pseudomonadota > Alphaproteobacteria > Sphingomonadales > Emcibacteraceae > Paremcibacter. Next base: position 23,634 of record NVTJ01000010.1, on the reverse strand, counting down.
AACAAGTATAATATTTATCTGTTGACTGAACCAGTCTGAAACGAGGGAAATACGTTGTTAACTCAAAAAATTCTATCTAAAAGCAAACAGGCTGGTATGCGGCTTATTATTATTATTATGGCGACTTTGGCATTGTCGGCCTGCGGGGAGGAGTCGCTTAGTCTTGAAGAACACATGCAGCGCGCCCTTACCTGGCAATCTGATGGTGATTTAAAAGCTGCCGTTATTGAAATGAAAAATACCCTGATTGCCTATCCCGACAGTCAGGATGCCCGCCATTTGCTCGGCAGGATTTATCTTGAACTTGGTATGGGTTTTGCGGCTGAAAAGGAATTTAATAAAGCGGAAAAATTGGGTATTGATCAAAATATGGTCATTCTTCCTCTTGCTGAAAGCTGGCTACTACAGCGCAAATACGACAGTATTATCGAGAGAATTTCATATGAGCCGGGCCAGGTAACGTCTGTTGCTCTCCGCAAGTGGAATTTTCTGGGAGCGGCGCATCTCGGCAAAGGGAATCTTAGTATGGCAGAGGGATATTTTGATGAAGTTCTCCAGACAATCCCCGGCAATATGAGGGCTCTTGTGGGAAAGGCACGGATTAGTTTTATCAAAAAAGATATTAAAAATACGGATAAATATATTGCCCTTGCCAAAGCCATTCTGCCAAATGACCAGGAGCTTTTGGAACTGAGGGCAAGTCGTAGCTGGATTGCGAAGAATTTTGAGGAGGTTGAGGGTTATTACAGTAAGCTTGTGGAATATTATCCCGGTTTTTATATCAACGAGATCTATTTGGCATGGGCAAAGCTTATAAATGGCAAACCCGATGAAGCCGAAAAAATTCTGATAAAATTCAGGAAGATTGTGCCCGAAAACGGGTTGGTTAATTATGTTTCCGCCCTTCACGCTGTTATGAGTAAGAACTATCCCGAGGCCAAGATTTATGCTGAAAAAGCGCTATTAAAGGCACCGGGAGATTTAAGAACGAAATTTATCGCAGCGACAGCCACTTTTGCTCTTGGTGAAAATGAACAGAGTTATTCCTATATTCAGCAGTATCTGGAGGCTATTCCGGATGATATGCGGGCAAAAGAACTTCTGGTACAGTTGCAGGTCCGCCTGAACAGAAACGAAGAGGCTTATGCAACTCTGAAAGACATCAGCAATCAAGCTGAAAATAAAGAAAAATTTCTCAATATACTGGCAGGCTATGAATTGCAGAAAGGTGACATTGAACAGGCCCGGCTACATCTGGAACAATCCCTGGAAGAAAACCCTGAACAGGTACAAAGTCGCCAGAATCTGGCTTTATTAAAAATCGCCGAAGGTGAAGTTGAAGATGGTCTGAGAGAGATGGAGAAGGCACTGGAAGGCGTTTCCGACGATTATAAGCGTAAGATGCAACGGGCCAAAACATTGGTTCTTGCGAGTAGATATACCGAAGCCATAGAAGGTTGTCGTGAGCTTCAGAAAATAGATTCTGGAAATGTAAACGGCTATTTATGTGAAGGTACAGCCCTGTATAAAAAAGGCGAATTAGAGCAGGCACTTCCCATTTTTATGAAGATTCTGGAAAAGAACCCCGGCAATTTGGCCGCCTCGCGTCTGGCGACAACTATCTATATGAAGAACGATGCACCGGAAAGAGCGGTTGATGTTCAAGCACAATATCTGAAAATACATTCCCGTGATGCGAAAGCGACATTTGGCATGTATATGCTGAAAATGAAGATGGATAAAAAAAAGCAAGCTATTGAATATTTAAAAAAATCCGTAAAATTGGACCCCAATGCACGTGTGCCTGTTCTTGTATTGGCGCGGCATTACCTGGCATCAGGTGATGCCGGCAAGGCATTGGTGGTGAGCGATAAAGTTATGCCGCTTTTCCCCAAAGCTATCGGATTGCTTGAGGTCAGAGGCAAAGCCAAGATGGCACTGGAGAGGTTTGACGCAGCTGCGCGATCTTTTGAAAAACTTGTCAAGGAGAAGCCAAAAAATACAGACGCCTTATCCCTTTTGGCCTCTGCCTATGATGCCAGCAATAATTATCCTAANTTGGAGAGAGCGGCGCAGGAAATATTGTCTCTGAAATCAGGAGATGACATGGCCCGGATTTATCTGGCCAAGGTCGAAGTTTCACGGGGGAAATGGCAAAAGGCGGAAGATATACTCTCTGAAATCAAAGGCGATTTTAGTAATGGTATTATGTATTCTTCTCTCAGAGGTCGAATCAGTCTGGTTAAAAAAGACTATGATAAAGCGATATATTTCTTCGATAAAAACTTTCAGGCTGAGAAGAGCAGTGCAACCCTGTTACAGCTTGCCATGACCTATCGGTTTTCTGGAAAAGTTGATACCGCCATTGGTTTGATGACGGACTGGCATCAGAAATATCCAGATGATATACCCATTACAATTTTACTGGGTGATTCTTATCTTGAAAAGAAAGATTATCAGAGGGCCAATGAGTTATACGCCTTGGTGCTGGCAAAATACCCCCGTCATTCAGCCGTCCTGAACAATCTGGCCTGGTCGCTTTATAAACTGGATAAGCTGGATGAAGCAATTTCCACCATTCGCAAGGCCCGTGAAATTAACCCGAATGTGGCAGCATTTATTAATACGGAAGGGGAAATACTCCTTGCCCGGGGAGATGTGGACGGCGCCGTCCGGCAATATAGAAAGGCTGTGGATAATGCGCCGGGTGATCTGAACTTCAAATATCATCTTGCACTGGCTCTGGTGCAGGCAGGAAAAACCGCAGAAGCGACGGAGGTGCTGAAAGATATGAAGAGCGACGGGCGACCTTTCGAGACACAAAAGGAAGCTTTTGACCTTTTGGTGAGATTGACAGCGGAGTGATATGGAGCCATGAAATCCCATGGGACATCATCTGATATTTCTCATGCCTCTTTTTCTTATGGGGAGGCTTTTTCACGTAATTTAGGCTGGCTTACAAAAAGCGAACAGCTGTTGCTTAGGCATAAAAAGATTGCCATTCCCGGCATGGGCGGCGTTGGAGGTATGTATCTTCTGGCGTTGGTGAGACTTGGGGCTTCAAAATTTCATATTTCAGATATGGATGTTTTCGAGCAGGCCAATTTCAACCGTCAGGCCGGGGCATTTATGTCCACCGTGGGTCGGGAAAAAGTTGATGTCATGGCGGAGATGGCGGCGGATATTAATCCGGACGTGGAAATTACATTATTCAAAGAAGGTATTTCCGAAGATAATATTGACGCTTTTATGGATGGTGTGGATTTATTTATTGATGGCTTTGATTTCTTTGCTCTGGATATAAGGCGGGCCGTTTTTAAACGTTGTTACGAGCTTTCCATTCCGGCCATAACCTGCGCGCCGGTGGGGATGGGGGCTTCATTGCTTACGTTCTTACCCCATAGAATGAGTTTCGAAAATTATTTCAGAATGTCGAATCAGGATAGCCAGGAAGAAAAATATATTAAATTTCTGGTGGGGCTGTCAGCACGCCCGCTGCCCCGGACGTATCTGGTGGACCCTGCATATGTGGATATGAAAAACAAGACAGTACCCTCAACCACAATGGGGATACATTTATGTGCGGGTCTTCTGGTTACCGAAGCCTTCAAAGTTCTCCTTGGGCGGGGAGGGGTTAAGGCCGCACCCCATTATCAGCTTTATGATGCCTACCGGGGGGTTTTGCGGAAGGGTTATATTCCTTTTGGCAATGCTAATCCCTTGCAAAGGCTTAAGTATTTTATCGGGCGAAAGTTTCTCGCTAAACTTTCAGAGACGGAGGGACAAAAAGAAACTGTGGCAGCAGAGGCAGACTCTGTTATGGAAAAAATTATAGATATGACCCGCTGGGCACCCAGTGGTGACAATGTACAACCCTGGCGTTTTGAGATTAAAAGTGTGCGAAAGCTTGCCATTCATATTCCGGAAATTGAAAAGGACAACCCTTATGAGTTTGATCAGGGGCGTCCGACTTATCTTGCCGTGGGTATGATGCTGGAATGTATGAGGATGGCGGCAGCATTCCACGGCCTCTCAATGCGCTGGAAAGCGCCGGGTGTGTGGGATGGCCGGGCGGTGACCATTGACGTGAATTTCAGAAAGCTCAAAAAACCTGTGAAGGACGATCTTCTGGATTATGTGCCTTTAAGGTCGGTAAACAGATTTTCTTACCAGACAAAAAATATGAGTGATGCGGTAAAAGATGCGCTTTCAAAGGAAGTTGACGATTTGTTTGACATATTATGGTTTGAAAGTCCCCGCCAGCGGATGAGTTTTGCCCGCCTGAATGCGATGGCGACCGATATACGGCTCCGGGTCAAGGCCTGTTTCAAGGTACATCAGAAAATCATTGACTGGAACAAGGGTGACAGCCGGGAAGGGGTTCCCGCCGGTGCCGTGGGTATGGATAAATTCAGCCTCAAAATTATGAAATATGCCATGCGGAGCTGGTCTCGAATGAATTTCCTGAACAAATATATGGGCGGGACTATTCTCGCGCGTCTGCAAATGGATATTCTGCCGGGATATAAATGCGCGGGCCATTTTGTTCTTCTCTGGAAAGAGGGGGGAAAGAAGGAACTTGCCGATATACTCCACGCCGGCGAGAAGCTGCAGCGTTTCTGGCTTCAGGCGACAAAACAGGGACTGGTCCTGCAACCTTCCATGGCAACCATCTGTTTCAGCACTTACGCAGACCGGGGGATTGATTTCTCCGGGGGGGATAACGCTCTGGCCAACAAAGCGTCCCGACTGGGTCGGAAATTTGATACGCTGCTGGGCGGACGTTCGGGGGATGTTGTTTTTTCAGGCAGAACAGGTTATTCGGGCAATATGCCAAGTCCTGTCCGGTCCCTTCGTAAGGATATCAACAGTCTGCTATCGGGAAGATAGTGACCTCAAGAATTCTTAATCTTACGGCCCTTTGTATAAGGAGGCTACACAAAAAAGCGGACCCCAGTATAATCTGGAGTCCGCTGGTTTGTTAGTATTTTATACTTCTCAGATTATGACCGGCGGCGGCGGGCGATAAGACCCATTCCGACCAATCCAAAACCAAGAAGACCAAGTGAGGCTGGCTCAGGTACCGCAAACCCTCTGATTTCACCTGTACCCTGAACCGGGAAGTCAGGATTTATGGGGTTACCAGAAATCTGGAAGCTTGAGCTAAAGACGAAATCAGCATAATCCCCTTCAGCGTTAGGATTTACGGTATAACAATTAAGACCGGGACATGTGTCGCCCATTGTATTGGTGTTGAAATTACCGGCAGCATTACCGCCAACCACATCGAAAAGCCCCGTGCCAAAGTTAATTCCTCCGCCTGGGCTGAGAAGGGAATCAAAAGACATAAGAGTACCCATCTCACCTGTGTCAAAGTCTGTAAATTCATGCCCGGCAAGAACAAGCCACTCAACACCATCAGCGGCAGTTGATGCATCCGTACCGTCAAAATCCTTTGAATTATCGGCGTAAAATGTGATGGTGCCGCCAGAGAATATAAAATCATCGCCATTGCCAACGCTCATCAGTTCAAAACCACTAAGCACAAATGTCAGTTCGCAACCAGCACAGGCAAAGTTAGGATTAAAGTCAATAGTGGAAACTAAACCAAAGCCTCTCAATTCTCTGTCTGCAAAAAGAGCTGCATTTGGATCGGTAGGGCCTGTTTCAAGAATGGATGAGGTCGCAAATACGCTGCCCGCGTTAAACGAAATACCATTGACCGTAACAGCTTGAGCGGCAGAAACCCCAAAGCTGGCTACAATCGCCGTTGTTAAAAGTAATTTTTTCATCATATTGTCCTTTACTTAAAAATTCTAAATCGAAAAATAACTAATCCGATTGGTTCAGAACTTCCCGAGTTACTGAACCGGACCGTTCGCTAATAGAATATGCATGTGTTGTGCCAGTTTTAATAAAATACTTTAAAAATAAGGTATTAGTAATATTATCACGATGTTTTCTCTTCCATAAGTACCCAATTCAGTCATAATTGTAAAGAAAACTGACACTATTTTTATCCGTGTTGTGTAAATGATGGGAAGTGGTAGGTGGTTCGCAGGAAGTATATAAAAATATTCTATATAAAACAGTGTCTTAATGATATTATAAGCATTTCTCCAGGGAAAAAACAAAAGTGTAAAGAAATCTGACACCCCTGAATTATATGCTATATATCAGTTCGCGTATCTAACCATGCCTGACATCGCTTGAAACGGGGAATTCAACTAAAACTGTGTTTTTCCGCGTTATAATGCTTTATTCATAAATTGATACTAATGTTTGCATGAAAAGGGGCTGTCAAGCATTGTGGTATGGGTTAGGTATTATCCGATGATCAGTTTGTTGCAAGCGTTTTAAGGCATATAAAATATGATTAGAATATTTAAACACTATATTCCCAAGTCTTTGTTTATATTGGGTCTTGTGGAAAGTTCTATTCTGCTGGCAGCGATTTGGGGCGGGGTAAACCTTCGTTATATCCATGCCGGGTTAGTGGTGCCGGATTTTTCTTATTATATTGTTGAGATATTTTCCTTTGTACTTGTGGTTTATATTGTCATSCTGGCGACAGGGCTTTATCAATTGGATGCCTGTCGCGACCTCAGGATAACTGTCGTCCGCCTGACCACCAGCCTGGGCCTGTCTTTCCTTGTCCTTTCGGTGGTGCTTTATATGTTTCCGGATATAGATTTGTGGCGCAGTGTCATTGTTTATGCCCTGTTCCTCGCCTATGCGGGGCTGCTGCTCAGTCGCTATCTTTACATGCATATTGTTGACCTGAGGAGGCTGAAAAGGAGGGTTCTTGTTTTGGGAGCCGGGGAGCGGGCAGAGATGGTGCGCTTGAGCGGTACCATGGAGGCTAATGATGTGGAATTTGTCTGTTTTTTACGTGTCAATGATAGCGAAAATACCATTGGCAATGCAAAAAATTATAATAAAGATCATTCGTTGAAAGACTATATCACGGACCTTGCAGTGCAGGAAATTGTGATTGCCATTGAAGAAAGGCGCGGTGCCCTGCCCATTGATGCGCTTCTGGACTGTAAGATGAATGGCTGCCGCATCATTGAAGCGACAACCTTCATTGAGCGTCAGACGGGAACGGTCAGCTTAAAAAACCTTAATCCAAGCTGGATGGTTTTTTCCGATGGGTTTGAAAGTGCAGGTAATTTTGATTTGGTTCTGAAGCGGGTATTTGATGTGACGGCAAGCCTGTTGCTGTTGCTTCTTAGCCTGCCTATCTTGATAATTACATCCATTTTGGTAAAGATTACCAGCAAGGGGCCGGTGTTTTATCGTCAGGAGAGAGTGGGATTAAATGGGGAAACTTTTAATGTGTTGAAGTTTCGAAGCATGACAATCAATGCGGAAGAAGATGGTATTCCCAAATGGGCCGATAAGAATGATGCTCGTGTGACCATGATAGGCCGGGTAATCCGGACGTCCAGAATTGATGAAATCCCACAGATATTTAATGTTCTTATGGGGTCAATGAGTTTTGTCGGACCACGTCCGGAACGGCCCTTCTTTGTTGACCAGTTTGAAAGTAATATCCCGTTTTACCGGGAAAGACATAGTGTCAAGCCAGGGATTACGGGCTGGGCGCAGTTGAATTATCCTTACGGCGCATCGGAAGAGGATACCAAACGCAAATTGGAGTATGATCTCTATTATATCAAGAACTATTCTTTGTTCCTTGACTTTCTTATACTCATTCAAACAGTTCGCGTCATATTATGGCCGGAGAATGTGAGGTAAGGTTATCATATGGGAAAAGAGTTCGGTGATATTAGCATTATAACCTTCATTCTTGCCGGGGTGTCATATTTTGGCCTGGCAGTATATCTGGTTTTCAATAAACAGAGCCGTTATGAAAGCCGGTGGCTGACAGTTGTGATTATCATCAGCGCCCTATGGTCACTGGCGACAGCGGCGGCTTTTCTGGAGATTGGGGGGATAATTTATTTTCTGCCGTTTCTGGAAACATTACGGGGGGCGGGCTGGATTGTCTTTTTCTTCTTTTTATTGACCCGCATATGGAAAATACAGGGCAATGAGAATCTTGAAAAGAGATTATCATTATATTTATTTCCCTTCCTGGTTATTATTCTGGTTTTGAGCCTTTTAAAAACCGGGTTTATGGCCGGTTATCTGGCATATGACCTTTCCCCACGGTATCAGGTCTACAGCGCCCTGATTCAATGTGTCATTATTTTCCTGCTCGTTGAAAACCTCTATCGTAATTCTGCCAGGGAACAGCGTTGGGGCATCAAGCTGTTATTGCTGGCGGTGGTGGCACTCTATATATATGATTTCCTTTTATACGCCGATATACTCCTCTTCACCGGTATTGGCAGAAAATTATTTGAAGCCCGCGGGATGGTTAATTTTCTGATCGTCCCTCTTCTTGCCATTGCTTTTTCAAGGAATCCAACCTGGAAACTGAGCGTTAAACTGTCGCGGAAAGTCGCTTTTCACACGATTACATTGATCGGAACGGGGGCTTATCTGATTGGGATGTCGGCAGCAGGTTACCTGTTGCAATTTTATGGCGGCAGGTGGGGTGCGATACTACAGATCACATTCATTTTAACAGCGTTGCTGGTTTTGGTGATTTTGGTTTCTTCTGGAAAATTCAGGGCCTGGACAAAGGTGTTATTGACAAAGCATTTTTTCCAGTACCGATATGATTACCGCGAGGAATGGCTGAAGTTCCTTAATACAATTTCAGCAACAGGTGAACATTATAATCTTCGGGAGCGTGTTATAAAAACGCTGGCGGATGTTATGGACAGCCCCGGCGGGGCATTATGGTTATGTGAGCAGCCGGATGGTTATCAACTGGCGGCCAAATGGAATTTTCCCTATGATATGGAAAATGAGTTAGCATCCGATGACGGGTTCATTAAGTTTCTTGAGAGCCAGGCCTGGATTGTGGACCTTAAGGACGAGATAGTTGATGGCAAGATCAAGCAGCATGACCTTCCGGTTCCAGAGTGGCTGTTGGGCAATTCTCAATATTGGCTTGTTTTGCCCCTAAACCATATGGGCAAGCTGGTGGGATTTGTGGTTTTACTCCAGCCGCGTGTGAAAAATAATCTGAATTGGGAGAGTACGGACCTGCTGAAAACCATCGGCCGCCAACTGGCCAGTTACCTTGCGGAACAAATAGCGGAAATGGCCCTCGCAGAATCCCGTGAATTTGAATCTTTTAATCGAAAATTTGCTTTTGTCGTTCATGATATTAAAAATCTAACCAGTCAGTTATCGCTGATTGTAAAAAATGCCGAAAAACATTCTGATAATCCGGAGTTTCAGAAGGATATGATATTAACGGTTCAGGATTCCGTGACAAAAATGAATAACCTGCTTTCGCGTATCACGGTTGTTCAGGAACCCTCAAAGGGAAAAATGGATGAAAGTCTGAATGTAAGTAATATAATAGCAAAAATTGTCAGTGGTTATAGTGGCAACGGCCTGAATATTGCGTTCAGTAAAGCGGAGGACGACATTGAAATTTACGCGGATCAGGAAAGTATCGAGACAATTTTTATGCATCTCATTGAAAATGCCAGGGAAGCCTGTGATAAAGAGAATGTCAAACTGGAGCTTGAGTTGTCACGGGAAGGCAGTTTTGCAATAATTAAAGTGAGTGACAATGGTCATGGGATGACACAGGATTTTATTCAGAATGAATTATTTAAACCATTTCGGTCAACAAAAAAAGATGGTTATGGCATCGGGGCTTATGAAAGCCGGGAAATGATCAGGCGGTTAGGGGGTAAGCTCAGGGTGAAAAGTCAAAAAAATATGGGAACAACCATGAAAGTATACATGCGTTTGGTGGATGGCAGTGACATATGACAGAAGATAAAAGAAATTTGCTGGTTGTTGASGACGATCCGGGCCTTCAAAGGCAGTATAAGTGGAATTTTGAAGACTATGATACAACCATAACTGGGNAGAGGCAGGCTGCCCTGCAGGCGCTGGTGACGGAAAAGCCGGCTGTGGTTACTTTGGACCTTGGCTTGCCCCCTGACCCTGACGGCACGTCTGAGGGTTTTGCCATATTGGAAAAAATCCTGGAACTGGCACCTCATACCAAAGTTATTATTGCCAGTGGCCACGGCACCCATGAAAGTGCCCTGAAGGCGATTTCCATGGGGGCTTATGATTTTTACCAGAAACCTGTCGACCCTGACCAGCTTGGTTTGATTGTGGCACGGGCGTTCAGGCTTTATGATCTGGAGGAAGAAAATCGTAATTTATCGGATATTGGCCAGTATTCACGATTTGAAGGATTGGTCACCGGCTGCCCGAGCATGTATAAAGTCTGTGATATGGTGACGCGTGTTGCACCGGCGAATGTTTCGGTTTTATTGCTGGGCGCCAGCGGGACAGGCAAGGAACTTCTGGCACGGGCTGTTCATAATCTAAGCGACAGRCGAAAGGAAAAATTTGTTGCGATAAATTGTGCGGCAATTCCGGAGAATCTTCTTGAGAGCGAATTATTCGGTTATGAAAAGGGGGCTTTTACCGGTGCGGTTAAACAGACCATAGGCAGAATTGAACTGGCTGAGGGGGGAACTCTGTTTCTGGATGAAATCGGCGATCTGCAATTTTCACTGCAGGTCAAAATCCTCCGGTTCCTGCAGGAGCGGGTCATTGAACGTATTGGCGGCCGCAAGGAAATTCCTGTTGATGTCCGGGTGGTCTGCGCCACCCATCAGGACCTTGAAAGTGATATTGCAGAAGGAAAATTTCGGGAAGATCTTTTTTACAGGTTAAGTGAAATCATCATTAATATTCCGCCTTTGGTAGAGCGGGAAGGTGATGCCATTCTTCTGGCAAAGGTATTTCTAAGCAAATTTAACAGCGAGTTTGGCAAACAGATTAAAGGTTTCACACAGGACGCACTGACGTCCATTGCTTCTTATGACTGGCCGGGGAATGTGCGGGAACTGGAAAACAGGATCAAGAGATCGGTTATCATGTGCGATGGAAGGAATATTGCTGCTGATGATATGGAACTGAACCTTGAACAAGACGTACTGGAGATACTGAATTTGAAAGTTGTAAGGGAAAATGCCGATATTAAAGCCATCAAAAATGCGATGGCACAGGCAAGTGGAAATGTCAGTAGAGCCGCTAAAATGTTGGGCATCAGCCGACCTACATTTTACGGTCTGATAAAACAATATAATATTGTGATATAATGTTTGTGATATTTATTCAAAGATAGCGGATAGCAATTCAGGAGGAATAAAAAATGAAAACCATGGTCATATTTTTCATCGCCCTGCTTATGGGAACATCAATACCAGCGTTGGCAGCGGTAAGTAATGACAAGAGCGCATCATATGTGAGGGATGCGGAAGAATATCTGAAAAAAGGCGATATAAAAGCCGCCATTATTCAGTTGAAGAATGCCATCAGGGCTGAGCCAAAAAACCCTGACAGCAGAGTTGCCCTGGCGGATTTATACCTTCAGACAAGAAATGTCCCCTCAGCAGAGAAAGAATATTTACGGGCCATTGATCTGGGTATGGAACCGTCAAAAATCATTATCAATCTGAGCAAGACACGTCTGCTTCAGCGACAGTACCAAAAGATACTCGATACACTTCATGAGGAGGATGTGGCAGGGGACAAGAAAGGCGAGGCATATCTTATCATTGGCACCGCCCATCAGGGATTGAATGACCTGGATAAAGCTCTTGAATATTACGAAAAGGGTGAAAGTTTGCAGGGTAAGAATGACAAGTTGGGCATTGCTATTGCGCAGATATACTATTTCCGCAAAGACATGGGTAAAGCGGAAAAGAAGACGGATGAGGTTCTTGCCCTGAATCCAAAAAATGTCAAAGGGCTGATTTTGAAAGGTGAGTTGGTAAATCAGGAGCTTGGCCCGGAAAAATCGCTGGCCTTCTTTGAGCAGGCGCTGGAATATGAACCTGAGAATATTTCCGCATTATTTAAGGTTGCGGCAATATTTTTTGACTTGAAGCGGTCCGATGAAGCGCTGGAGAAGCTTGATATTATATTCTCAGTTATGCCTAACCATCCTTTGGCAAATTATTTGTCGGCTGTTATTTATGCCCAGAGAAATGACATGGATAAGGCGGAAGAATATTTGAATTCTTCTGGGCAGGCGCTGGATAATTTTCCCGGTGCATTAATCCTGAGAGGGGTGATGAACTATAGTCGGCAGAACTATGCCCAGGCGACTTATTTTCTGAATAAACTGGTCAAGATTACCCCGGGTAATATTGTGGCCCGGCGTCTTCTGGGTGCCGCCCTGCTGCGCCAGAATGAGGCGGAACAAGCTGTCGCGATATTGATGCCCATTGTGGCAGAAGGCAGCGCAGGGTCCGTTGTTTATGCTTTGCTGGGAAGTGCCAATATGAAACTTGGCAATTTTGAAGAGGGTACGGCATTTTTTGAAAAAGCCGTGGAAATCAAGCCCGGGGAAAACAAGTTAAAAACACAACTTGCCCTGAGCAAGCTGGCCGCAGGCGATCCGGGTGCAGCCCAGGCTAATCTACAGGAAATACTGGATAAGGACCCCAATGCGAAACAAGCTGCCGTATTCATGACCCTTATATCTTTACGCGAAAAGAACTTTGATGCGGCCATTGCGGGTGCTGACACATTGATCAGGCAGTCTGCTGATAACCCGATCGGCTTTAACCTGAAGGGTGCGGCCTATATGGGGCTGGGAAAGACAGAGGAAGCCAGAGAGCAGTTTGAAAAAGCTCTGGAGGTCTCTCCCTCTTATCACTCAGCCTTAATGAATCTGGCCCAGTTGGAACTGAAGGCGGGTAATGAAGATCAGGCTTTCAAAATCTATCAGGATATTTTAAAGAAAGACAAGAAACATGCCGGGGCACTTTTGGCTTTGGCCCGCGCCTATAAAAAGAAAGAAAATTTTACATCTGCGGAAGAACATTACCGGCGGGCCAGTGAAGCTATGCCAAATAATATTCGTACCCGGATTGAATTCTCGGAATTTTTTCTACTTCAGAAAAAACTTGATCGTGCCAAGGCAGTGGTTCAACAGATCATTACTGACTTTCCTGATCAGGCCGCAGGCTATGAGGCCAGCGGTAATATTGATTTAATAATGAATGATGTGACTTCTGCGGTTGTAAATTTTGAGCGGATGGCGGCTATTCTTGGCAATAATGCTGATGCCTATCGCATACTGGGGCGGACACAGTTGAGAACTGGTGATCTGTCGGCGGCCAGAAAAACCTTCATCAAAGCATTATTAATGGCGGACAACAAGGTTTCATTGCTGATTAATCTCGCCGGGCTGGAATCTTCGGACAAAAATTTTGACAAGTCGCAGCAGTATATTGACCAGTTAAAGGAAATCAGTGCAGAAAGTCCGGCAGCATATATTCTCGAAGGCCGGTTGCTGGCGCTACAGGGGAAAGACACGAGTTCGCTGGCAAGCTATTTAAAAGCATCTGATATGGGTGCGCGCGGCAGTCGCTTTACCATTGACTTTGCCCAGGCATATATCAAGGCTGGGCAGGCAGACAAGGCGATGAGCTTAATGCATGTGTGGCTTGAGGAAAATACTGACGATATTGCGGTGCGTCATATTCTTGCGGGACATTACCTTCAGAATGATGACTATGGGAAATCCATAGAGCAGTATGAGCTTATCCTGGCGCAGAATGCAAAAAATCCTATTGCCCTTAATAATATCGCCTGGCTGTATAGTCAGACTGGTCAGAACAAGAAGGCACTCACTGCGGCGGAAGAAGCCTATGGCCTGTTTCCGGAGGAAGCTTCTTTTATTGATACCTATGCGTGGATACTGGTACAGCAGGGTCAAAATGAAAAAGGATTGGAACTCCTCAGAAAGGCAGTATCGAAGGCCCCGGAAATGGTAGAGGTCCGGTATCATCTGGCGGTGGCGCTAAATAATGCGGGCCGGACAAGTGCGGCCAGACGTGAGCTGGAAACCATCGTGGCATCGGGCAGTAATTTTGGCGACATGAAAGTGGCGAAAAATCTTCTCCGCAAGCTTTCTGAATGATCAGATTGCGGGAATATGGTTTTATCCGGTAAGAATAAATATAAATGGCAAAAATTTTAGTATTAACCCAACGCATTCCCTATCCCCCCAATAAGGGTGAGAAAATACGGGTATTTCAATTTATTAAGCACTGGTGCCTGGATAATGAGCTTCATCTTGGGTGTTTTGTTGATGACGATAATGATTGGCAATATGTCAAAACCCTTGAAAAAATCTGTCAGACCAGTTGTTTTACCGGTTTAAACAAAAAAACTTCATATCTGAGGATGCTTCGTGGCTTGATACGAGGTGAGTCCCTGTCCACCGCATTTTTTTATAGCGGGAAATTTCAGAAATGGGTGGATGAAACCATTGAGAAGGTAAAGCCGGATATTATCATTATATTTTCTTCTGCCATGGCGCAATATATTGTCGGGCAGCGTGGGATTCCCGGTATAAAGATAATGGATTTTGTCGATGTGGATTCTGATAAATGGGCGCAATATGCCAAAAAGAGCCGTTTTCCCATGTCGTGGGTATATGCCAGAGAAGCCAGGAAACTACTGGAATTTGACAGAATGGTTGCCCGGGAAACAGATGCCAGTGTATTTGTCACACGCAATGAAGTGGATCTTTTTAACAGACTGGCGCCTGAAAATCAGGGCAAGTCCCATGCCATTCCCAATGGCGTGGATCTGGATTATTTTGATCAAAGGCATCAGTTTGAAAATCCATCTGAGGAAGATTGTTCCTATCTGGTTTTTACCGGTATCATGGATTACAAACCCAATATGGATGCGGTGACCTGGATGGTGAACCATGTTCTTCCCCTTGTCTGGCAGAAAAACCCTGACGTCTTTTTTTATATAGTGGGCTCATCTCCCTCAGATAAGGTCAAGGCTTTGGGCAAACATGACAGGGTTGTTGTTACGGGCAGGGTGCCGGACGTGCGCCCTTTTGTTTCTCATGCCATCGCGGCTGTGGCTCCCCTGCGTATCGCCAGAGGCATACAGAATAAAGTCCTGGAAGCCATGGCGATGGGCAAGATTACCATCGTCACACCCTTTGCGCTGGAAGGCATTGAAGCCGAGCCGGGCGAGGAATTGCTGCTGGCCCGGGATGAACAATCATTCGCCAGTCATATTTTCCATATTCTGGAGGGAACTCTGTCTGTGGATATAGCAAAACAGGCCCGGGACTGTGTGGAAGAAAAATATTCGTGGCAATCCAGATTCGAACAATATGACAAGCTTTTTACGTTAATTAACAAGGTGAAACAATGAAGATTTTACATGTTCTGGATCATTCACTTCCCGTATTTTCAGGCTATGTTTTCCGCACTAATTATATTCTGAAAGAGCAGAGGAAACTGGGCTGGCAGACGGTACATGTGACATCTCCAAAGCACCCCGACCCTCAGGCTTCTGAAGAAACGCATGATGGCAAGATGTTTTACCGAACCTTTCCGAACCTGCTTATCAAACTGCCGATGATTGGCGAGTGGTTTCTCATGCGGGCCTTGTATCACCGCTTATGTCAGGTTATTGAAAAAGAAAAACCGGATGTATTACAGGCCCATTCACCGGCCCTGAACGGGATGGCAGCGGTATGGGCGGCGAAGAAATATAATCTTCCGCTATTATATGAGCAGCGTGGCCTGTGGGAAGATGCCGCGGTTAGCCATGGAACAACAACAGAGGGCGGGTTGAAATATAAATTATCGCGTTTTCTGGAAATGCATGTTATGGCCAAAGCCGATGCCATAACCTGTATTTGTGAAGGATTGCGCACAGATCTGGTGGCGCGCGGGGTTCCGCCAGAAAAGATCACCCTTATTCCCAATGCGGTGGATGTTTCAACCTTTCAGAAAACAACTTCAGTTAATGAGGAACTCAGAAGCAGGCTTGGTTTGGAGGGGGCGGTGACGCTTGGCTTCATTGGTTCATTTTATAATTATGAAGGTTTGGAAATTTTATTGGAAAGCCTGCTGGTTATCCGAAAAGAAGTGCCCAATGTGAAACTCCTTCTTGTTGGCGGTGGCCCGGAAGATGAAAACCTGAAGGCAACCGCCAGATTATTAGGCATTCAGGATCATGTTATCTTCACCGGGCATGTGCCTCATCACAAGGTTCAGGACTATTACAATCAGGTGGATATATTCGTTTATCCGCGAAAGAAAATGCGTCTGACCGATCTGGTAACGCCGCTGAAACCCCTGGAAGCCATGGCACAGCATAAATTGGTTGTTGCCTCTGATATCGGGGGGCATAATGAATTAATAGAAAATGGCAAGACCGGCACCCTGTTTACACCTGACAATTCACTTGCGCTGGCCCGGACCATAATTGATCTGTTGAAAAACCGTGAAAGCTGGCCGTATATGATTGCCGAAGGTCGGAAATATGTGGAAGAGGTACGCAACTGGAAAAATTCCATTGCCAATTATTCTGCGGTTTTTGACCGGATTATTAAAGAGGATTAACGTCCCAGACTTCACCATAGGCTCTGAACATGCGGCTCTGGTCAAAATTATCTCTCACATGTTGCGTGTTTATCTGACCGATCCGGTTTCTTAAATCTTTATCGGTGGCCATTTTTTTCAGGGCTTTGGTAAAGGCATCGTCATCACCGGATGGCACGATGAAGGGTTTATTCTGGTTGTGCATCATGAATTTGACATCTCCCACATCCAGTCCGACGATGGGCAGGCCTGCCGCCATGGCCTGATTCAGGGCATTGGGCATCTGTTCGGTATCCGATGATATGGCATAAATATCGAGAAATCCCAAAGCACGAGCAGGGTCCTCAATATGGCCGGGAAGATATACGCTATTGCCAAGATCAAAACCGGTGATCAGTTTTTCAAGCATTTGACGGTCATTCCCTTCGCCCATGATAATCAGGCTGAATTTATGTTCAGGACAGGACTGTATGAGATTATGGAAGGATTTAATCAGGCGCGGCAGGTTTTTCTCCGGTCTTAGGGGCGTCATGGTGCCAATGACGACTTCATCGCCCTGTTTGATAAAATGCGGGATAATGCCTTTTTGCGGCGCGGAAGCATATAAGGCACAGTCAACACCGTTTGGTATATAGCGAATTTTATGAGCTGGAATTTTCCAGTCTGATCGGCATATGGCCACAAGTGTCTGTGACGGGACGACGATTGCCGAGATATTTCTCAGGGCAAGGCGGCGAAAGTAATTGCGCCGGGGAATGGTGGCCAGCGCTTCCTCCGGACCGAATCCGCTTTCCAGATGAATATGGCGGCATATTGGCTTTATGCTGTTTGCCAGCGCCCATTCCGTGGAACCCCAGTTATAGGTCAGAAGCAGATCAGGTTTCATATGCTTCAGTATTTTACGGTAATGCCATATGCGTTTGAGGATATTGCCGTTACCCGCATCACCAATGTGGGGAATTTCAAAGTTTACATCTTCATTCAGGCGTGAGACACAGGTATAAATATTGTCGGTAGATAACAATGTGTGGCGGGACCGGGATCCAAAATAATTGATTAAAGTGGCAATACGGATAGGAACCCCGCCGTGGGCAAATGACGGAATTACATGGAAAATATGAGGTATATGCTTTCCCGTGGACAGTTTTGTCGAATTTGTCATTTTTTTCTTTTGAATTTACATCGTCGATAGTGGCATATTATCTTTAATTTGCTAAAATAAAACAAATTTACGCATTTATTCATGAAATGCCATAATCAAGAGGGTGTACATCGTGTCGAGAAAACTGATATTTTCCATTTTGGGTTTAATTTCGCTGGTATTGGCGTATGTTTTTTATCCTTCATTGCCGGAATGGGTGGAGCTGGTAATTTCGCAAAAGTTGCCACGGGAATTTGCCCGTTTGCTGCATAATAGTGATCTTGTGGCCTTTGCCGGTTTTATCAGCCTGTTTGGGCTTTCGTTTTTCCTGTTATATCTGATTTTTCCGGTTTCCTATGTTTGGTATCACATACACGCTGCCGAGCGTATAATAGAAGAATTACCCCTGGCCACCAATGAAACCAGACGAACGGATAAGAAATCCTTTTTATCGCAGCTAAAGACTTTGGGATTTATCGGGCGACTTGCCACATCATACAGCCCCTATCTTATTCAGGGGCCGGAAGAGGAGGTTAAAGCAGAATCCCTTAAAAATACACGTATCATAAAGAAAGCCCTCAGCTCTGGCAAATCTCAGAAACTTACCATTGCCCCTGTCAGGGCCACAGCCCCGGCAGAGGTAATCTTTAATGTGGACAGTCTGGTGACAGATCATCTGTTATTGGGCTTCTTTACGGCATTCTCCCGGGTAATGGTTGGCGCCGGTGTGGTTTGCCTGGGGATATCCATGGTTTCATTTTCCCTTGTGCAGGGAAAAGAGGATGTTACCCAGTTTTCTGTGGTGCAGACGGGACTGGTCGCTTTTTTATATTTGCTGATTGCAGCGGTAATTATGGCAGGGCTTGGTCATTTGATTGGCCTGCTTTTATCGCAAAATGCGCGCGTTCTAACCAGGATGATAAATAATTTATTCCATCAGAATATGTGGCAGCAGGATATGGGCACCATCCAGGAGCATCTTGCCGGCAATGCAATGTCACAGAAGTTTGGCAGTATATTGAACCACAGTCTTGCCAAACCCATGAAAGAAATCTCCCAGGCGGTTAAAGCGCTGACGGTGGAACAGGAGAAGAAGCTGGATAATATCCTGTCAGAAACCCTTTCCGGTTTTACTGATAATATGGCAAGCAAATCACAAACAGATATGGCAAATCTGAGTAAGATACTGAAAGATGCGGCCCACGCGGCGGATCAAATGAAAAAGCAGTTTACGGATATTAATATGTTGTTTGGCAAGCAAATGGATAAACAGACGATTGCTATCAGCAAACATCTCGCGGATATGCAGAAGGTCTTGAATAATAATGAAAAAATGACACAAAAAGGCAGTGAGAAAATAATATCCATGCTGGCAGCAGAGGTTGAAGGAACCTATGGGCGCCTTGGCAAATTTATGGAAAATAGCCTGAATAAACTTGAGGAAAAGCACAAGACCCTGGACAAGGCGGTCAATGACAAGAACAGTATTCTGAAAGACCTGCACAGTAGCGCAAAGGACCTTGGGACGATTTCCAATGCATCAGGCATGCTTTTGGAGCGATTCATATCATTATCCACTGAATTGGACATCATGCTTAAGAATCTTCAGCAAAACCGCGCAGATAGCGGAAGTGGCAATGGGGATAAACTTAAATTGGCCATGCTTAAACTGCAAAAACTCAACAAGGACAGGATCGGTAAACTTCCGGATATGTGAACAGAAAAACTCTACAGTAATTTTAAAGAAATCTGGCCAGAACGTTCCGGTAATTACGGCTGACCTTGAGTTCAGCACCACTTTCCAGGGTAATTTGATATTTACCGCCACTGGTTGGTTGAAGTGTGGTAATCTTGGAAATATTGACAATTGTTGAGCGATGAATTCGCTGGAATAATTCCGGGTCCAGTCTTTTTTCCATATTCTTCATGGTTTCCCTCAGGATATGGGTTTTGTCCTGCGTATGCAGGCACATATAATCGCCCGCCGCATCAATCCATTCAACAGTGGCTATGCTCACCCGGGTTATTTGTCCGCGATCCTTTATATGCAGGTAGGATTCATAATTATTTTCCAATGTTATGTCCTGCGAACTTATTATTTGCGATAATTTAAGGGTTGGCGGGTTGTCCATGGATATGATCAGATCAATAAGCTTCGCATTCTGCTCAATGGTGATCCGTTCCTGAATTAAACGGCGGATCTTGATGATGGCTTCTTTCAGACGGTCATCATCAATGGGTTTTAACAGATAGTCCTGAGCATGGGTTTCAAAGGCCTTGATGGCATATTGGTCAAATGCAGTGGCAAAAATAATCAGCGGCATTTCTTCTTTGGCCAATGCCTTGACCACGGTAAAACCGTCAAAACCCGGCATCTGAATATCGAGAAAAACTAGGGCCGGGCGTTCAGCGCGTATTTTTTTGATGGCTTCGCGGCCATTGGCACAGGTGCCGATGATGTCGATATCATCATATGCCTTTAACCTCACTTCCAGGCCACGCAGGGCAAGGGGTTCATCATCCACCAGCAGGGTTCTGATTTTTTTACCTGTCATTGTACGCCCTCCGCATATGCTTCCTCGGGCTGTCTGCCTGTATTATACTCACAAGGCAGGGTGATTTGAATGGTAACACCCTTTGATTTGCGGCTGGTAATGCTGAAGCTGCTCTCATGGGGATACAGCTTGTCCAGTCTTTCCCTGGTATTGGCGATGCCGACACCACTCGACTGCTGACTGATTATTTTGGATTTGTTGTTATTGAAACCGGGGCCGTCATCCGATAGCGTAAGATTAAGTTTTCCATCCTTGATAATGGCCTTGATAGTGATGGTTCCGCCCTCAATTTTGGGATTAATAGCATATTTAATTGAATTTTCCACCAAAGGTTGCAGTAGAAGATTCGGTATCAAGGCTGTTCTTGCTTCTTCCGATATGCTGATGACTATTTTCAGGCGTTCCTGGAACCGTATTTTCTCAATATCAAGATAAAGGGACAGGGCATAAATTTCTTCTTCCAATGTGGTTTTCTGCATGGGCTGGCTTACCAGACTAAACCGGAGGAAGGCACTGAGCTTGGTCAGCATACCGTTGGCTTCTCTGGTTTTCTCCTCCAGCACCAGCGTGGAAATTGCGTTGAGGGTATTAAAGAGGAAATGCGGATTTAGCTGGTAGCGCAGCATTTTAAGCTGGGCCTGGTGGGCCTGGGCGGTGGCCGCAAGATACATTTCCTTTTGCTGTTGCAGCTGGAAATGATAGTTGATGACAAAATATAGGCCGCTCCAGGCCATAAGGACAAAAGTATCATAGAGCGTCCGGTAAAGGAACCCGAGGCCCCGCATTGTCCAGTCCGGGTCATAGAGCTGATTCATTGACCATACCTCAACAAACGAAAACAGCATGGAGCCTATGCCAATGCAAAGAATAGTCGAGATGAACAACATTATGGAAGACAGGCTGGATTGACGTAAATACTGGTAAATATGGCGCAGCCCGATTGTAATCCAGAAGCCGCCTATAACGCCCATCATGACAGCATAAATAAATTCCGGTTTTTCGCCAAGGGCATAGGCATTAAGGGTTCGGGCGGCACAGTAACTGAACCAGCCGAGAATTTGGAGGCTCCAGAACAGTTTTTCTTTATGTTCAATCAGATTTTTTAGTTTTTTATCCAATAGATACCTTAATATGTTGGTCCGATTATTCCATCCTGTTTTATCCTGTGAATATAGCTTTGTCCCCTGTGGATAATCAAGGTATCTTCTTGGTACTAAAAATATTGCCGGGAAATCCGGGCAGCAGGCAGGGCATCTATGACAAGCTGTGTGGTCTTGCCGGATGCCTTGCCAATGCCGTCCCTACGGAGGATTGGAGTTGTAAGGTGATATTTATGTCTCTAATGTAACAGCATAATCCGGAAAAGTAAATAATTTGCGGTGAAAAGGTCTTTGAACAGGACGAAATGCCGTAAGCTGGGCGGAGAATGCATTTATGATGTCCATTCTGCTTTTTTTATGTAAACTAGGGTCAGGGAATAATTCAACATTTGGATATGAAAATGAAGGACAGGCTCAAATACGCAACAATAATATTTCTTCTAACGGGTATTTTCATTACGGCGGCCCATGCAAAGCCGCTTGAGGCTGAATTTATTGGTAACGAAGCTTTTCGTATAACGGATGGCGACAATATTCTTCTGACAGATTTTCCCTATAAGTCCGGTGCCTATGATTCCATGACATATGAGTTTGATTTTCCGGGGACCACAGGTAATGTCCTGTCCCTTATTACCCACAGACACGCAGATCACTTTGACCCTGTTTTATTCAGTGAACAGAATTGGCGCATCATTGGCCCCGAAGAGGTGACTGTACAACTGGCCCAAAATAAAATTCTTAAATTTGATCGTGAGATCATTTTCGGGCCGATGATGGTTATGCCGAAAAAAACCACACATGCCAACACGGAACATTATTCTTATCTGGTGAATTGGGATGGGCGGCATTTATTCTTTACCGGCGATACCGAGGAACTTGATGCCCTGAAAAATCTGCCGGAACTTGATGCCCTTTTCATCACACCCTGGTTTTTCCGCAAAGCAAAAATGAATGATGCCTTGCCGGAAAGTAAAAAAATCATTATCTATCACCATAAGGCAGATG
Organism: Alphaproteobacteria bacterium; assembly: GCA_002401545.1. Taxonomy (GTDB): domain Bacteria; phylum Pseudomonadota; class Alphaproteobacteria; order Sphingomonadales; family Emcibacteraceae; genus Paremcibacter. The sequence goes on along the minus strand of NVTJ01000010.1, from coordinate 1,340 downwards.
ATATTATTCCCGACTGTTCCGGGTGCATTATACCAACGCAGAATCAAATCATTGTCATTGAATAGTTAAGGGTGCAGCATGGCAACGCATGATCTTCCGGATAAAGATAACAATAGAATTTCGCCGCATCAGGATGTGTTTGAAGTCACAGTGGAACTGATTGAGGAGGTTTCCCATGCCCTGAGGCAAAATGATTCTGATCAACTTGATTACCTTCTCCGCCCCCTGCATTCCGCCGATATAGCCAGTATCTTTGAACAGCTTCGGGAGGATGAACGTAACGAACTCATCGCCTATTTCGGCCCGCAACTGGACCCGGAAGTCCTGACCGAACTCGAAGATACAGCCCTTGATCAGGTCATCAGAAAAATGGATGACGATCATGTGGTCGAGGCCATCAGTCAGTTGGAAAGTGATGATGCGGTTGATATCCTTGAAGATATTGACCTTGAAGACCGCAACCGGATCATTGCCGCCATGCCGGATGAGGAAAGGCTTGCGGTAGAAGAGGGCCTTTCTTATCCTGAAGACAGTGCGGGCCGTATGGTCCAGAAAAATGTCATTACTGTTCCCGGGGTCTGGACTGCGGGGCAGGTGATAGAGTTTTTGCGCTCGGAAGAAGAACTGCCGCCTGAATTTTATGAAATTTTCATTGTTGACCCGCTTCATCATCCCATTGGCATGGTGTCTCTCAGTCGGCTTATCCGTACCCGTGAGACGGTTCCTGTCAGTGAGATCATGGATACGGATCCAAAAGTTGTGCCGGTTGATATTGATCAGGAAGAGGTCGCCCATATGTTCCGGCAATATGATCTGACCTCCATGGGTGTTGTCGATGAAGATGGCCGGCTGCTGGGCATGATCACCGTTGATGACGTGGTGGATGTGATTGACGAGGAAGCCGAGGAAGATATTCTGCGCATGGCGGGTGTGCAGGAAACCGATATTACAGAATCTATCTTTGAGGCGTCCAAAAACCGTATTGTATGGCTTTTGGTTAATCTGGCAACGGCAATATTGGCTTCCACCGTGATTGTCATGTTCGAAGGAACCATTGAACAGATGGTGGCTTTGGCCGTTCTGATGCCGATCGTAGCGAGTATGGGCGGCAATGCCGGAACCCAGACAATGACGGTGACTGTGCGGTCTCTTGCCACTAAAGATCTGACCCCGAGCAACGTCAGGCGAGTGATTGGCAAGGAATTTGCCATAGCGGTTCTGAATGGGGCTGTTCTGGCCATTATTATCGGCTTGTTGTCCTTTGCTTATTTTGAGAGCCTGCTGCTGGGCGGCGTGATAGCCACGGCCATGGTCATTAATATGGTGATGGCAGGACTGGC
>NVTJ01000009.1 GCA_002401545.1 Alphaproteobacteria bacterium | reverse complement strand
TTGCCCCGCCGGTCTGGCACAAAATCCACGCGGCTGAATGTCTCGGATCCCTTGGCAAACGGGAAAACATGACCCAGATGCGGATCATCGGTGAAGCGCGCGCACACCGCCGCCGATGGACAGCCATGATTGGCACACATCAGATCGGGCCGCCTCATGCGCCCTGCCCCTTTTCAAACTGATGCAGGATCAGGGCCGTGGCCTCTGGATACTGATCGACCAGCACGGTCAGCGCCGGATTATTGCCGCGCGCCCGGCCATGCATCACCAGCCGCCGCTGCGCCGCCGACCGGGACGCCGACTGGCCGTCCTGATACGCCGCCCACATCTGGCACAGCACCGTTAATTGATTGGCCGGGTCCGGCTGTTCGGCCTCGATCTGCCGCCACAGCGCCAGCGCCAGCGCCCGTGGGCTTTCTATATCCCGCGCGGCGCTCATATCAACCTCCCCTGCTCTCCCTCTCCTCTGGGGAGAGGGTTGGGGTGAGGGGATTTGGCGGTTACGCTGGGATGTTTGCGCTTTGCAAATTGCGGGCACTTGCCCCGCCGGTCTGGCACAAAATCCACGCGGCTGAATGTCTCGGATCCCTTGGCAAACGGGAAAACATGGCCCAGATGCGGCTGGGTGGTAAATCGCGCGCACGCCGCCGCCGATGGACAGCCATGATTGGCACACATCAGATCGGGCCCGCTCATGCGCCCTGCCCCTTTTCAAACTGATGCAGGATCAGGGCCGTGGCCTCTGGATACTGATCGACCAGCACGGTCAGTGCCGGATTATCGCCGCGCACCCGGCCATGCATGGCCAGCGCCAGGCGCTGGCACAGCCGGTCACGGCGAATGGCGCGGTCAATCGCCACCGCATTGTCGTGGTGCCACTGGCTTTCATAGTCGCCGCCAAAATCCCGGGCCTGCAATGGCTCGCTCATCTCACCACCACCATTTCACGGTGCGCAAGCCACCAATGATCAAGCCCAGCATGACCGCCATGGCCAGTATCAGGCAGATATCATCCCCGATGACCAGCGCCCACCCGGCAAAAAAAGCCGCCACAAAAACAGCAAAAGCAAAGAAAACAAACCACCCAAAGGCGGATATCGCGCGCATCACACGCCCTCCAATTCATGTCCGAATTGACGACGTGCATCCTGATCATTTTCGAGAATATGGCGGGCAGGCACCACACTTCGCCCGGCCAAGGCTGAGCGTTTCAGGCGCGACATTCGGTTTACCGCCCGCTGCGCATCGGCAAGGCTGTTATATTTTGCACGTGCCGCATGACCGGAACCCAGAAACGACCTTCTGCCCGGCCCTTGTCTCGTATGCTTTTTTTGAACTTTTAAACTTGATAAAGCGCCCGCGATGGACATTACCAAAGCTGATGCTGAATTTGTCGATGATATCAACTGTTTGAATGCTCTGTAATCCATCACACCCACCCCGCCATCAGGACAACACCAGAGACCGCGCCCAGCAAAACGCAGGCAAAAATGGCGGCATGCAGTGGCGTATCCACCACCCGCTTGCCGGTGCGATCCCGCTCATCGAGGGCGAGGCTCAGCTTTTGATCGTGGGGCATGAGGCGCAGCCAGACATCTTTACCCACCGCACCGATGAAATCATCACCATCCTCAAGCAGCGAAGCGGTAGGACATCGAGAATCATGGTCGCAATGGCGCGCCTCGCTGATCGCCCGCGCACGGCGGCAATCTTCACGCGCCGGGTTCATGATGCACCGCGCATGGTTTTCATTTCGCTGGCGATGGTGCTGGCCGGATTATACGCGCCCGCCGGCCGGGACAGTGGCGGTGGGGTAACCGCGCGCACCCGGGCCGAGGGCATCCGGTCCAGCGATACCAGTAAATATTTGTCATCCTCGATTGAAAAGCGCGGGATGATTTTGCGCGCCTCAGCGGCCAATCCCGGCACCTTGCCAATTCGCAGCATAACCCGTGGATCCGCACCTTTACTAAATTTTGAGACCAGCACGGCCCGTTCGCCCTTTTTATCGGCGCGGATTTTTAAAAACATATTCGCTTGCGTCGCCGCCTGTTCGACGGTGTATTTTATCCCCTCGATCAGGCCGCTATAACGCGCCAGATCAGGATGCAGAGACAGGATAACCGAACAATCCACCGCCCCTTTGCGCCGGGTGACACTGGCCCGGATCGGGGCATCATCATCCAACGCGGCACCACGCCCGGGAAGGGTTTTGAACGTCTGCGCATCCGGCCAACCGCCGGGGTCTTTATAATCTTCATTCATCACATATCTCCTTGTCATTTCGCGAATCAATCGCCGCGATCAGGGCGGTTAAGGCGTCGATGGCCTCAACCGCCTCGCGGCGAATGGCATCGTTTTCCGGTTTTGAAATTTCGCCGTCCGCCTGGGCGATGCCGATGGCGGTGATCACATCGCCCTGTTCGCGCAGCGCCCGGGCCAAGGCCCCGCGGCAGGTGTCATTGGCCACCAGCCGGGTCAGGCTAAACCCGCAAAGTTGTGCCAGAAATTCGGTAATCACCGGCCGCCCGCCAGCCTCGACCAGCGCCGCATCCACATCGGCGATCAGGTCCAGCGGCGCGTATCGGATGGCATCCTCCGGCGCGATAGACCCGGCGCGGGTAATGTTGGGCCGCGAAATCCGGGTGTCGTATGACAGGGCCTCGGCCCCGCCATATTCCGCCACCGCCTGCCGCGTCGCCGCCTTTAGCGCGCGATACACCCGCCCCGGATGATGCCGGCCGCTCATGAGGTCACCTCATCCTGAGCCTGTCGAAGGATCACAAAACCGATGGCGTGTACCATGACGGCCCTGGCCCTCTGCGCCATCCTGCGCCCATGACAGACAAACAAAACCGTCATTCCGGCGGAAGCCGGAATCCAGAAAACCCCATCTGCATTGAAACGATCGCGGCGCGGCTGGGCCTGGCCGAAGATCCGGCGCGGGATGCCAGATGTGCTCAAATAGCGAGCGCCAGCATCGCGGTAGCACAACAAAAAATTAAAAATACCTCCCCTGCCCCGGGCGAACCACAGGGCAAGGGAGGCAAAAAGGCGGCGGTGCCCGCGGGGGAAGTTACACCGGCCGCCAGAGGACGCCATCACGTCAGGCTCATTGCCTGTCCCGGCGAAGGCCGGGAATGATGACGAACTGGTTGCAGGGGCTGGATTCGAACCAGCGACCTCATGGTTATGAGCCAAGCGAGCTAACCAGACTGCTCTACCCTGCAATTCACTTTTGCCCTCATCCTGAGGGATCGCGGCCAGCGATCGTCTCGAAGGATCAAGGGCAGGAAACAAAAATTCACGGCGGGGGCGATTGGAAGTCTCTCCCCCGCCGCCAGCACTGGGGGACTTTAGAGGGTGCTCTCCGTGCTGAATTGATATCTGGTTGCAAAAACCAAAAGGATGCGGATGATGGTTGCCCCTGAAATCACAAATCGGAGACAACGCCATGGAAGATATGGAACAGCCAACAGACGGCCAGATCGCCTTGCTTGTATTAACATCGCTGATCTCGGCACTGGATACAGAACGCGAGGCCAGAGGCAGCGGGCCGGGAATGTACGCCGAGGCCATCATCAATGGACTGCAATCAACAATCGTTCGCCTGCAAGGCATCACATCACCCCCCGAACAAAATGCACAAACCGCGCCCATAACCGCCGCCGCCGTGGAATATTTACAGCGCGTCTTTCCTCAATCACCGCAATAATTCTTGGCGCGGCCTCGCAGAGCGCGGCGCGAACCCGCCGGTCCACCTCCTCCGCTGAAACAGAACAGCAGGCGCAGCATGTTTGATCCTGACCGCTCATGCCGCCTTCCCCTCGCGCTCGATCTCATCCAGCGCGCGTTCAATGCGGGTGAGAGTTTGGATGGTTTTGGTGTTTAATTTTTTTCTTTTCAGCTTGCGTATTGTGCTTTCATCAATACCCGCACGGCGAGCCAGTTTACTGCCCTGCCCGAATGGCACGGCATCCAGCCGAGAATTCAGCTTATCAATCACAGTTTTTAACATCATGACAAATAGATGCGGAAAATGTTCCGTTTTGTCAAGAGAGTACGGATATATTTCCGTATATAAATTGCCAGCACATTGATATAAAAGGTAAAAATGGGTGATTTTACCACACAAAGGCGACACGCATTTAAGAGGTTCATGCTTGATCGCGGGCTAAATCCGACCAAGTGGGGACGGATGGCGGGCGTTTCTGAAGGAACAATCCGCAAATATCTCACCGGCACGGGCGGGAAAACGCTGAACGCCATCACTGAAAAGAAACTCGCCACCGCCGCAGGCGTTACCGTATCCGGCCTATACGGCGAAGATTATGATTCACCCATAGTTAAGGATGTCTGGGTGAAAGGCATTGTCGGGGCCGGGGCAAAGGTTACCCTGTGGGATTCTGGAATGGGGGAAGGAGAAGGATATTCGCGCGTGCCCTGGCCCCCCGGCGTTCCCATGACCGAAGATCTGATCGCCTTTGAAATCAGGGGCGATTCCATGCCGCCATACGAGCCGGGCGATCTGGTTTATCTGGAAGAGAGCGACGCCCTGCCCGGCCCGGAAATCATCAACAAGGTTTGCGTGGTTGAATTGGAAAACGGCGATCTGTTGATCAAAAAGGTGCGGCGGGGCTATGCCCCCGGGCGCTATAATCTGCACTCATTCGACGGTCGGCCACCGATCGAGGACGCCCACGTCGTCAAGGCCGCCCGCGTCCGCGCCGTGGTCCTCAAACAATAATCAGCACCATTTCCAGCCGCGCCGCCCGCCATAATACTCCATGCCCAGCCCGGCATCGATCAGGGCTTTGCCCAGATCCTCGCCATCCAGCACCACATGGGCCAGGGTGCGACCATACCGGTCCACCCCGTCACGGTTGATCTGCACGTCTTTGGCAGTCGCCAGACGCGCCTTGACATAAATTGTCGCCCGATCCCCCAGCATCTTTTCGGCCTTGCATTTGGGACGGCGCACCTCGGGCGTGTCCACCCCGATCAGGCGGATGCGCTCATCCCCCAGCCGCACCGTATCCCCGTCCGTAACGGTGAGGGACAGCGCGGCCAGCAAGGCAAGGGCGAGGTTCATTCTTCGGTCAGCCGGGATAGGATTTCGGCGTTTGTGATATCCCCATCGACATCACGCGCAGAGGCGATCCGATCCATTTTGAAATGCCTTACCGCGCCTCGATTGAGACACCATGCCCGTATAACAACCTCGCCCCGTTTGTTTTTGTAAAAATTGCGTGCCCGAATTGCCCGGCGCGATTTCTTGTCAGCGCCATCCACATAATCAATGGACAGCTCCAACTCATCTGTATCTTCTATCCATGCCTTAACTTCACCAGCATCGGTATCTGGCACCATACCTGACGAAAAAACAAGCTCCGCTTTTTTGTTTTGATGCACCGTTATAACTTGCTTTTCAGGAACTTCATCTTTTTTGCTTTGCACCGCCTCACCACCTTTGGCCATCGCCAGGATCAATCGCCGGGTCGCCTCGGCATCGGCCAGAGCGCGATGTTGTTCGGGAAAGTTCACCCCCTCATGATCGCAGGCGTCTTTCAGTTTGTGCCATTTCGTGCCGCCCCGGTGGTCGGCATAGGCAAGCATGGCGCAAAGTCCCTGAACATTCTGCACGGCGGCCGGGTGTAAATTCCACCGGTCATAGGTTTGCTCGATCACTCCAAAATCAAACTTGGCATTATAGGCAAACACGGCGCGGTCGCTCACGATATCTTCAAACTTTGCCGCGATCTGTGGCCAGGTCGGGGCATCGGCAACCATCTTGCGATCGATGCCATGCACGGCTTTCGATTCGGCGCTGATACTGCCTTTTGGATTGACCAGGGTATCCAGCAAAACCTTGCCGGCCTTATCCACAATCGAAATTTCCAGCACTTCGGCCTTTGGCCCCAGGCGCGTGGTCTCCGTGTCCAGCACCACCCAGTCATCGTTCTCGCGGACGAAATCTGACAGTTCCATATCGTCCGAAATTTCACCGGGGGTTTCGACCGATCCTCTATTCAAAAACCAGAAGGCAAGGGCCGCAAAAAGCGTGATGATGGCGATCCAGATCATAATATCGTTTCRCTCTTTTCCGGCTCCTCACCGAGCAACGCCCGGGTGGCCTTGCCTTCGGTTTCAATGGCCTCGACAATCGCACCGCCAGCAAACAACACAGCACCGACAACAGGTAGGCCAGCCATAACGGCCACAGAAGCCGCCATCACTAAATCTATATTGCTACCTTCTGGAAAATTGACCAGCGCCAAACTGTAAAWCTGAATTGCCAACAGGATAATGGCGGCCAGGCCAACCAGCATGAGAGAGGCACCAAGTATGCGGGTCATTTTATCAACCTCCGTTTGCAACCCGTCGCAACAAATACCAGAAGAATGATTCGCTGTGAATGCGGATAACTTTCCGTTTATTATTGACATACGGAATATTTTCCGTATCCTCGCCGTCTTGATGGAGAGAAATTATGAATGATTTAAACTTTGGCGACGAAGTAAAAGACACAGTATCCGGCTTTGCAGGCAAGGTGACGGCATTTGCTCAGTACGCGACCGGGTGCAGCCAGGTGCTTGTCTCCCCCCCTGTTACTAAAACCGGCGATTACAGGGACGCACAATGGTTTGATATCGAGCGCATACTTTTCGTCAAACCAGCCAAAACTAAAATTCCAGCCAGCCCGTCAGGCGGCCCACGCGGCAATGATGCCGCGCCAACCTATTGACCGCCGCATCCGCATGACCGCTGTGCTGCCAAAACAGGCCACCATCGACCGCGCCGTGAAGGCCGTGGTCAAGGCCGGGCTGACGGTTGGCGGCATCGAGATCGCGCCGGACGGAACGGTTCGCGTGGACACCATCGAAAAAACAGGCCATCGTGACGACGATTTTGAGGCGTGGGAGCGGGCCAGTGAAGATCAACATGAAGGGCATTCACCGGGTTAAGCGCCCGCTTTGCGGCGGGCGCACACGCTATCATTATTACGCCTGGCGCTCCGGTCCGCGCTTCTGGACCTGTGATGACACCCCCATCGATCCGGCTGCACCGCCGCGCGGTTTCATTGCCGCCTGGCAAAAACACTTCGCAGAACACCAGAACCCAGGGCATGGCACCTTGCACCGCCTGGTGCACGACTGGAAGAAAAGCCAGAGCTTCCTCACCCTCAGCGCCGCCATGCGCGGCGATTACGCGCGCTATGCCGACCGGATACTGGACAAGTTCGGCGCGAAAACCTCCATGCACATTCTCGAAGATCCGCGCATGCGCCGCCACATCATCAAATGGCGAGACGCCATGGCCGCCACACCGCGCGCCGCCGATCTGGCCGTCGCCACCCTCAGCCGCCTTTACCAGTTCGGTTACGATCAGGGGGTGCTGACCCGCAATCATGCGGCCAATATTCCGGCGCTGCACAAAGTCAACCGCGCCCACATCATCTGGGAGCCTGCCGAGATCGAGGCATTTTGCCAGATCGCCCCGGATCACCTGATTCGGGCCATCCATTTCGCGGCGCTTACCGGCCTGTCGCGGGCCGACCTGATCACCATCCCCTGGTGGGCAGACAAGGGCGACCGGCTGGAATGGAAGCGAGCCAAAAGCAGGGGCCAGAACTGGGGCGATATCATCATCCCCATCACCGCCGCCCTGCGCGCCCTGATGCAGGGCATGCCCAGATACCCGGGTGTGGGCACCATATTGACCAATTCACGCGCGCAAAGCTGGGGCATCGGCTTTTCCGCCAGCTTCAACAAAGCGCGCACCCGGGCGGGGGTGAACAAACGCCTGCATGACCTGCGCGGCACCGCCGCGACGCACTTTATCCGCGCCGGGCTGAATGATATGGACGTTGCTGAGATTATGGGCTGGAAAGTCGCCGCCGTATCGGCTATCAGACGGCGTTACGTTACCCGCAGCGAGGTTATTTCGGCGGCCATTCACCGCCTGAATAAAACGCAAAAGGAACAAAAACTGTAAACGGCCTGTAAACGGTCGATAATTGGAAAAATTGCCGTTTGATTTTCAGGTTTATTTTCAATAGTTTACACTGTGTGCCGGCATAGCTCAGCTGGTAGAGCACCTGATTTGTAATCACCGAACATTTTAATCTTATCAAACACTTGGCTGTAAACGGCCATTTATTTTATTGTTTGTTTTCAACAGCTTAAAAAACAACTGTAAACGGTTTTTTGACACTTATCCCCGCCAGTTGGGGGTGTGTTATTGTCACATCCATGAACAGTGCAATCGAGATATATCGAGGGTGTGAGGAAAGCCGCGCGGCGGTGATCAATAGGGCCGTGGAATTGGCGAATCGGTCTGCCCGCCCAGTCATTATCTGCGCCAGCGCCAAAACCCCGCCGGTGATGATCAACCCCGACGATACGCCCGGACAGGCGGCGAAGCGCATGGCGGAAATGGAACGGGATGCGCAACTCTTCGCCGTGTTCGTGTGGGGCGCGATGATACTGTTTACCGTCGCGATCGCGCTGTGGGGGCTTTCCGCTGTGGTTTAACGTCAATCTTCTGGAAGGCCAGTGCTAAACGTATCCCACGGCCAAGTCAGCAAACCACGGCGATGCCGATCACGTAAAATAGACCTGAGCATGGATTGAATRTCCTGMGGMGTGTGMCCATAAACYGGRTTSGTGGTTTCRATACCWGGYGGCGRAACAAARTATTGTTCGCTCCAGGGGAGCCAMATCAGGCGATCAAGATCAAACCTCGTCGCCGTGGAAAGGCCCATGGTTCCAATATCAACATAATTTTCGACAAACAGGTCATCACCTCGCCGCCACAGCTTGTTCACTCTGCTAGTGCCGTAAGCGCAAAGGACATAACACTTACCATCGTAATCGCCAATTTCAAGCACGAGAGACGGCCGAGTTTTATGCCCTGGATTACCTATATCCTCTTCCCGTGGAAAAAAAACCCATGCCACATCCATAGGATTTGGGCACGTGGCTTTATCTCGCCATGTGAGAGCATCGTCGCTCAAACTTTGAACGAAGCGATTGTTTTCATTTTGGAAAAATCGACGTGGTTTGTTGCGGCGCGAACGGCCCGATACTCTTCGTCGGTCATTTCATGGCAATAGCCCTGCGTGGGTGCCGGGCGTTGAATTGCCCGCGGGTCCGCATTCGGCTTGCCGTCTTTTGTACGTTTCATATTACTCTCTATCGCCCTCTGAACTGGATGCATCATACCGCTTTCGCGTTACCCAGCTTTTAACAGATACCTCGTGGACGATTTGTCGTACCGGCTTATTTCATGACGGTCAAGGAAACCATTGTGACCATATTGCAACAATTCTGAGGCACGTGGATAGACATCACAGCGGATCGCCCTCCCCTTCCACACCCGCCCAGGCGCGGAGCGCCGCCTTGTCGGCGCGCTCACAGCGGACCAGTTTGTCCAGGCGTTTTAGTTCGGCCAGAATGGTTTGGTCAGTGGGCTGTGATGTACAGGGCGCGATGTATTCCGCCGGGGGCAGCACCCGCACGGTTTCGCGCACGATGATCTGTTCTGGCGGTTTAATGGGCGAGGTTGCGCACGATGCCATCAGGCAGGTGCAGGGCAAGGCAAGTATCCAGTGTCGCATCTTTTTCCCTTTCAATTGTGATGGTGCGGGTCAGCACGGTTTGCTGGGCCTCGGCGGCGGCGATCTGTGCCTTGTAGGTGGCCGTGGCGCGTTTGCTGGCCGCTTCGCGTTCCAGCGCGCCCTGTCGCTCTTTTTCCATGGCGGCGGCCAGCGTGCGGTTGTTGGTTTGCGCGGTGGCCAAGGCCGCCTGGTTCATCACCGTTTCGGCTTTGCTGGCCTTCAAATTGGCTTGCAGGCTCAGGATATAGCCCACCACGGCACCGATGGCGGCCAGACCCGCGAGGCCGCTGATCAGGCGAAAGGCGAGCGAACTCATGAAACCGGGCATCACGCCACCTGCGCTTCGGCGGGATATTCCGCCCAGGGCAGTTGAAAATGCAGGCCATCTTTGAAGGTGCGCCAATCCCCGCCCCACTCGATCGGTACGCCTTTTTGCTTTGCCGCCTTCTTCATGGCGGATGCCAGTTGGCGATAGAGCGGCCAGTCCCAGACCACCCCCTGCCCGGCGATATACACCCCCAGATCAACCGCATGGCCGGTCAGATGGCGGCTGTTCATGGTTTGAGATTTGCCCGCCGCGACCAGGCGGCGCTGTTCGGCCTGCGTGCGTATCCCGCCGAGCACGGCAAAATCCACCGGGCTGATCTGGATGGCGCGCATCACCACGGCTTGCAGGTCCGGGTGAACGCCGGTGAGGCGCGATAGCGAGCGGGCCGAGAGATTAAATTCGCTCATGATTTTACCTTTGGATGATGGTTGACGAACCAGTATAAAAACCCGGCCAGCATGACGTGCAGGCCCGCCGCCTCGGGATGGGCCATGATCGGCTCGTGGCCAAACGGCGCGAGGATCGATGCGAAAACCAGCACGGCCAGCAATGCGCCGCAAAACCGCCAGCCCAGCCCGGCGCGGGCGTAATATTGCTGTTTAATCTGCACGATCCAGTACAGGCTGATCGCGCCGGAGAGCACTTGCAGGATGACAAAAATCATTTTTTCGGCCCTCCCAATCCGCGCCATGACTGGATCAGCCCGTGCAACACGCCCTTTGGATCGGCCCGGGCAATGTCGATCAGGCCCGATATCGCCGCCAACATATTCAGGCCCAACAGGCCGACGAGGAAATACACCCCGCCCTCCACATCCTCGGGCAGGTGGAAAAAGGTGATGATCGCCGGGGCCAGAAACACCGCCGCCGCCAGACCGCCCGCCTGGGCAATCGCCGCCGTGCGGTGGTTGAGCTGTCGGATATACGTCAGGCTCAGCGCCGCCCCGGCAAACCCGGCCACCAGGCTGGATATTTTTGCGCCGAACAAGGCCAGATTATCGTCCACTGGGTTTACTCCATTTTGGGCATTATTGTTGCCCTGTCGCTTCGCTGCTTGAGGGCATAAAAAAACCGCCCGAATGGGGCGGCGGATGGTGATGATGTGGCGGGCGGTTAGCCGATCAGCGCCAGCAGGAACGCGCCATAAACTGCGCCACCTGTCCATTCGGCATACCGGGTCGGGTCGATGCCGCGATCATGCAGCGGCAGAGTGAACCAGAAAACGTATGTGCCCGTGCTGCCCAGCATGGCCAGCAACCCAGCCAGCGGATGCCCCGCCACAATCCCGGCGATCAGGAACGGTAAATCCATTATCAACAGGACAGCAATGGAGCCGAGATAATCATTCGGCAAAGCGTGCTTAATCTTATCAAAGAACCTGAATGCTGGCGGGCTTGGCCGGTTATTAGCCTGCCCCTTGCCGAGCGTGAAGAACGGTCCGTGCGGCAAGTTCCAGCGCAGCATGTAGGCGAGGCTGAACGCCAGCACCGGCAGGAAGGGAAGCGACGTTAGCGCAGCCACAATAATCAGGGTCGCAGGGATACCGTAGGCCAACCAGCGCACCTCCATGCCGAGGAACCGATCGCCACGCCAGCGATGAATGATGGCAAAGAGTGGTATGAGAAAGAAGTGCATGACTACATTCCTATAATGAATACTGTTCAATGGTGCTGCCGCCTCTGTTAACAACATACATTTTTGTTCCGTCAGCGCTAAAATTAACGTCGCTGATAGACGTAACTTGGGCGGTGAGAATGACGGATTTTATTACAGAACCACCGGTTCCAATATTGTTTGCAGTGCCTAAATTCCATTGTCGAACGTCCTTATTGCTGACCGCGCCAAAAAGGCGTGTTCCGTCAGGGCTGATAAAACAACCATAGAGAAAACCACTGAGCGTGTGCTGTAAGGATATTCCAGAATATGAGGCACTGTTGGCTGCCCATGCCGTTGAAAGATTATATTGGTAAAACCTGTTATTTACCCGGCCAGTCATATATAGCTTCATGCCGTCTGCGCTAAAACTGATCCCGGTAGGCGCATTATCCTGCGACATAAACACACCGCCTGTCACACCGGTAGTGGCCAGAAAAAATGGGATGGCCAGATTATACTGATAAACTCGTTTGGAGACGCCACCAATGAGATATATCTTCATGCCGTCTGCGCTAAGAGCGAGACCTTCGGGTGAAGACTCCTCGTTACCCACAAATCTTGAAGTTCCAGAATAAACGGCGGTGCTGATGTCTCCGGCGACAGAGAGATTGTACTGGAACATTGTATTGTTACTGGCGCAAACTACAAAAAGGCGTGTCCCGTCCGGGCTTATTGCCATTCCTGTTGGGAGCGTGCCTTGCGCGGAGACATCGAGTGCTTTGTTGTCGTAGGTGACGTTGCCCAAATCCCACGGATTGGCAAATGCTGCTGCTGTGGTGAAGCTGATGGCTGGTGACCAGGCGCTGGCACCCTGCGCTGTGCCGGTGTGCCGCACGCGGACGAAATAACCGGTGTTTACCAGAAGGTTGCCCGCAGGTATGGTCCAGCTCTCAAGATTAGTAGCATCGGCCAGGCTTTGCGCCACGATGGTAGTGAAGCCTGCGTCACCAGCCACCTGCCAGTCTGTGCTGGCATGAGCATCGCTGCCATTGGTAACGGCAAAGGCGGATGACGTAATGGCAGGGGTTTCGCTAATACCGGTTGCCGCTGGGGCCGGGCTGGTAATGGCGGGCGTGGTGACAAACACTGTCAGGGTATTGAACATCACCGCCGTGCTGTATTTGGACTGATATGTCGCGCCGTTATGCCGAGCGCGGGCGTAATATGTGGTGGTTTCGTTCAACGCCAGGCCAACGGTGATCTGGGTCAGGCTCGCACTGGCCAGTGCCGACCAAACTATAGTAATGAACGCCGCATCCGTGGCGATCTGCCAGTCGGTGCTGGCGTGAGTGTCCACCGCGCCGTTAATCGGCGTAAAGGCACCGGTGTTCAATTGTGGTAGCAGCGGCGCATCCACCGTGCCGCCGGTGAGGCTGAGCACAGGCATGGCGATGCCAGGGGCCGCTACAAACCCGCCCGCGGTGATACCAAGCCCCAGGCCGAGGCGCATCAGACCAGCCCCACCAGATTGGTGGCGGTGGTGCCGGTCAGATTCACTTGCTTGGCCCGGATCGGCAGGGTCGTGCCGGCTTTCAGCCCGACGAATGTCACCGTGGTGCCTTTTTTCGTCACCAGGACGAGGTTGCCGTCACCGCCAATGTGAATGCTACGCGTGATGAACGGTAATTCATTCGCGTCATCCGGGGCGATGGCAAATGCGTCATCGGCGGGGGCATCCACTGYSGTNGCATYGSTTTCWAAATTNANNNNTNCGAYKKCKGNCNTRWKYWTMWSYTGWKATTGRCWSSMKYCMKRSYTGMGMCGNANTKACGAAATGTGGGTTTATCTGCACCGCGCATCGGTGACCCCTCGATGATTTCGCAGGGCAGTTTTGCATCCACCAGGCACGGCGGAATGCCGATGATGGGTCGCCACGGCCCGATGATTGGCCCGATGATCCGCTCCGGCGGGCGGGTATGATCCGGCTTTGGCGGGTCTTTGGTCAAACCCGATGCGGGCATTAAAAAAGCCGCCAGAACGGCGGCGATCAGTGTGAGATTTCGCATGATATTTGTCTCCATTTTAGGGTGCTATCGCGACCGCAAGCGTCGCTATCTGAGCACGTTCTTGTTTCTTTCTGCCGCTGGCAGARGCCCCCGCCAAGGCGCGCTGGGCCGGTTTTGCGCACCCGGGTTTGGTTCAAAGCACCGTTGTGGCGATGGCGCGCCAGGCCGCCCCATCTGAAATCACCAGTGTTTTAGTGTCATCCAGAAAACCCATCCGCCGCACGCTCTCGCCGTTAATAACGGCAGGCAACGCGGCCTGATTGACATACCCCTTGACCTGTATGCCGGGGGTGAAATTCCCTGCGTGCCAAGCAAGGTGGTATGCCCCACCATCGCGGATATATAGCGGCGCATTACTGGTACCGTCATCTGACAGGAAGTAGACCGCGCCACCAGCCGGTGGGCGCACGAACATGGCTGTGCCATTCACACTCACCCGACCGCGCCCACCAGTGTCGGTATCGGTCAGGAAAACGGACGGCGTGGCATTTGTGATTCTCAGGTTCGCAGACCCGCTTACATCCAGCTTGGCCGCCACCTTCGCATTCACCTGCGCCGAGGTATCCGCATTGGTGATGCCATATCCGGCCAGCGTGGTGGGGATATTGTTCAAATGAGTATAATCGTATTTGGTGGTTTTCCACCAGGTGCCCTGATTGACCAGCACATCGCCAACCGCGCCGCCATCGACGCTGACGTCACCCTGAATGCTCAGTCCCGGGCCATCGGCCTGGCTGGTGATGCCGGAAAGGGTGTTGATGCTCAGGGTCACCCAGGCAGAATTCACACCGGAAATGCCGATAAACCGTGCACGGGCACTGCTCAGCGATGAATTGGATTGCGTGGTGACATCCACCGTATCCTTGATGGTGGGCGCACCGGCGGCGGCAAAAAAGCTCTGGATGGTCAGATCGTTCAGCGTCACCTCCAGTTCCAGCGCCAGCGCATGCACCTCGGTGCTGGCGGGCGGCGCAAAACTGAATTTATTTTCGATGCTGGTTTGTGTACCCGCGATCGGTGCGCCATTTTTGTCCAGACCGGCACCCGCGCGGCGGACGATGGCCTGCGAGGTCAGGCTGGTGGCAATTGGGGCCAGCAAAGACGCCGGGATCTTGTCCAGCTTGGCGTTCGGATCAAACCACAGATCCCACGCCGTGCCGCTCCATTTGAATTGTTTGAAATTATCGGCCGAGTTTGCCCAGATCCACCCCACCTGTGGATTGACCGGGGCGGTGGCCTGGATGAAAAACAAAGCGCCATCGGATTCAAAATCCGGGAATTGCGCCGCCGCCGTGATGGTGGTCCACGGCCCGGGCGTACCGTCTTTCTGGCTGAACCGGCCGCGTACATCAACGGTCAGATTGCTGCCGATTTTGGGGGTCAACACCCGGCGTGTCTCGGCGGTGGATTTGCCGCCAGGCTTGTCCCACAGCCCGCTGAGCGTGGATTGCACCTCAACCTCGAAGGTTTCTGCCCGCCAGTCCGCCGGGTCGGCGGCGGTAACGTCCAGCCCGAAATCCCGCCCCGTTGCCTCCTGAATGCGGGTTGGTGCAGCCGCCAGGCCGGTGGGTGCCGACAGGGCCGAGGTCGTCTGGGCTGAAATAAAGCGCGTGCCCTTGCTGCCAAAGGCATTAAAATAGGTCAGACCGATCTTCACCGCTTTGCCCGCCCCGGCCACCGGCACGATCAGATCAATCGGATTATCCAGTTCGATGTCCCGATCCAGCAACCAGGTCACCCCGCCATCAACACTTTTTTCCACCCGCAAAATCCGGTTGATGGTGCTGGGCGTATCGCCAACCACGCGAATGCCGGTTTTGGTGGGATCCGCATCAAACACCGGCGTCAGCGTCCAGTCGGCAAGCGCCGGGGTGTCCACCACCAGCGGGTCGTACCGGGTGACCTTCTGGTGCTGGGGCATGGCCTGGGCAAAATTGTCAGACGCGGCGTATTTGGCATCGGTTTCGGTGCGCAGCACCAGATCAACCGTGCCATCGGCGTTGCGGGTGCAATTGGTCACCATCACCTTTTCGGTGATGCCGAACGCGGCGGTGGCAAAATTGCACACCATGCCGGGCTTCAGGCCCCAGGCCACCGGTTTGAAACGCGCGGAATAGGTCCGCGCCTCGCGATTATTGGTCAGCCAGAGCCGCCCCAGCCGGTGCGCCGCGTCCGCATCATTGCACATCAACAGATTGACTTCGTCTGGCAATTCGCGCCCGTCATCCTCGGCCACAAAAAGCGCATCGGTGATCGGCGCGGTGGTGTTTTCGCGCCAGTCCCGGCCGGGATCGGTGAAGTTCACCGTCACGGTGTTGGAGACCTCGCGCCATGATGGGGCAGAAGTGACTTCCAGCGGCCCGGCCAGATCATCATCGGTCAGGGTGATGGTGGCCGTTTGTGGCCCACCGGCAATGCAGGTGAACAACCCGCCGGACTGAAACACCGCGCCGCCCATCACCGCGCCAAAGGCGTCCAGCACGGCCTCTGGATCATCGGTGGAATAGACCATGCCGCCGCAGGTGAAACGCGGCTTGCCGCTGACCAGTTCATCGCACCGGTCTGCTGCCACGGCAAAGGCGGGCAGGTCCAGCGCCGGTGTGGGGACATGCAGGCCAAACGTGCGCTTGCCGTTCTCACTCACCCCAATCAGATAATGCAGGGCACACAGCGCCGGGTTTTGCGACCATTCCCAGGTAGCGGGATCGGTGATGCGGTGCGTGCCCACGCCGCCCGCCGTTGAGTCTTTGCGCGGGTCATACATTTTGATGCCACGCAGCACGAACAGCGCCGACGGAATGCCGGTATTCCACAGGCCATCTTTCCAGCCCAGCGCCCACCACGCACTGGCAACATTTTCACCCTTGGCCGTGCTGCTCCAAAAACTGGAAATGCCAGAGAGCGAGTACGCCGCCTCGGTATTATTGCCCGGGCGTTTTTCAAAGCGCATGTAACCGGCGTATTTTCCGGTGACGTTGCCGGTGGCCCAATCCACCGTGACCGGCGCATCATCCAGGCGAACTTCCTCGATCGCATCAATTGGCCCGGCGTTGGAAATGGCAATGATGATCGACAAATCCTGATTTTGGTTGGTGACGTCCTGAAACACCATCGACCCGGCGGTGGCCGTGCGGCCATAGGCCACGCCGACCGGCGCATTTGGATCGGTGGAAAGCTCGATGGCGCGGCCCCGGTCGCCGATCTTGCCCGGTTTTTTGGCCAAGGAGAGCACCGAGCCGCCAATGGCCACCGCCGTGAAGATCGATCCCACCGAAACGCCAAAAATGGTCAGCGCGCCAGGCAGCGCGAAAAAACCTACGACCTGGGGCATTGTGGCCTCCAGACGACATACCCGGCATCCATGGGCAGACTCATCAGGCCATATTCGCCCGGTGCCCAAACCCGCCAACCGGCCACCAGCCCGGCACCGCCGCCCCAGACCCCCTCGGCTTTGATCAGGGCAATGTCTCCATCGCGGGCGCAAATGACGCCCACACGGTCGAAATGCGCGTCCAGCAGTGCCTCAAGGCTGGGATAGCCCATCTTGATCAGGCCACGCACCGCACCGCGTTCGGTCTTCCACTGGCCATGGCGAATGCGTTTGGGGTGGCATTTGGCGGCGCGAAGATAAGCGCAGATAAATGCCATGCAATCGGCCCGGCCCCACGCGAAGGGTTTGTCTTTGAAGTCTGCCAGCACGGTTTCGCAGGCGATAATGCGATGCATCAGAACCTCCCAAACCCGGGGCGCAAATCGCCATTGCCGGACCCGCCGCCGCCACCTGAACCAGACCCGCCGCCGCGGTTGCGCGGATTGGCCGCGTCCTTGTCTCCCCACGGAAAGTTCAGGGAATTGTCATCGACAAAATCGTAAAACGTGTCGCCGGGGTGCGCCGCCTGATGATAGGCTGAATTGCGTTTGGCGGGGGTCAGGCGCTTGGCCCATTCCAGCGCGCCCATGCAGGCCAGCTCAATCGTCATGGCCGCGCCAAAAATGATTTTGGGCTGGTCCACATAGCCGGTAAAAACCAGATCGGGGTCGGCGGTCAACACCCCGGCATCATTGTCCATCAGGCCGTAATAAATAAACACCGGCGATCCCTGCGCCACGAAATCATCCACCTGATCACGCAACACCGGGTCAATACCCGAAAGCGCCAGTTTTACCCGGGGGCTGGACCCGTCCATGCTTTCTTCAATGGCCCCGACCGTGCCAAACTCGCCCAGGCCAGAAAACGTCTGCCCCAGCGTGACAAGATCACCGGTGCCTGTCCAGGCGCGCAGGGTGTAGACGGGAAAATCAATGCGCACCAACGCCACCACCACCAGTTTGGCGGCAGCCAGTTGGGCCTGTGAATAATTGCTCAACTGCCCACCCCGTACAGCTTGAAGGAAAACCCGTGCTGACCCGCGAGGCGCGCATCAAAATCCACCGTGTCGGCGATGACCTTGAATTGCCCGCGCGGATTGGCCACCCGGATCACCGCATTGTTTGGCGGGCTGATCTGGATCGCCGGGTGAATGGTCAGGATCGCATTACCCAGCCCATCGGCGGCCAAGCCAGTGCCGGATTTAATCAGATGCAGCTCATCAAACGAGCCATTATTGAATGAAATAAAATCACCGTCAGACACGGAATAAAACGCCGCCCAGGCATCGGTGATCAGGCTGGTTCCGACCTGTGCCGCGCCATTGACCAGCGGCGACCCGGGATTGCCGCCCGACAGCATGGTGGATGAATATGGCGGCGAGAAATACACCGGATCGTCCTGCGCCCGGATCAGCGCCGCAAACCATGCCCGGATTTGAGCAATGGTCAGCGGCGGCAATTGCACGTCCACCTCCCAGCGCCCGCCATTGCGGTCCACCGTCTGCACCTTGCCGGTGATGGGCGAGCGATGAATGGCCCGGTTGGTCACCCAGCGGAACTTGGCGGCACGCCCGGCAGATGGATCTGAGGGAAGGGAAAAAACCGCCATTACCGCCGACCCAGCGCGCGGGCGCGTTCAAATGAGCGTCCCTCGACGGCTTTGACGATTTCCGGTGCAGCAGATAACAGGCCTTCATTAACGATGCTGCGCACCGCGCTTTCGCTGACCGCGCCAGAGGCATCAATGCTGATGGCGATGGACGTGCCCCCGGCCCGCCCGGATTTACGCAGGCGGTCATTGGCAATGATATTGCCGTTAAAATCTGGGGTGAATAACTCTGGCCCATTCTCGCCGACCAGAAAGGTTTTGCCGCGCGCGACCGGGCCGCCCGCGGCGCGCGCACCGGCAATCTGGGTGCCCAGCTTGGCCGCACCGAATATCTTGCCAAACAGGCCGCCGCCACCACCAGAACCGCCATTCAAAATACCGCGAAGGGCTTTGGTAAGCGGCTCGATAATCAATAACTGGCGGACAATCTGGCCAATGACCGAGCCAACATTCCTGAACGCATCGCCCAGACTGCGGGCGCTACCCACGGCATTGGCCAGGCTGCGGGCGATTTCATCATTTCGCTGTGCCACCCGCATGATGGCCGGGTCCATGTCGCGGATGGCGGCGGCGGCATCCTTGAACTGTTTGGGGTCCAGCCCCTGCAAGCTGCGCAGCTCGCGCATTGCCGTGACCACATCGCCGGTGGCCGAGGCCATGTCCAGTAAAGCCTGAATGCGCCCGCGCGCGGCGGTTTGCGCGCCGCCATTACCGGCAAAAAAACCGCGCGCTTGCAGGGCCGCGATGCGCTCCAACTCAACCCGATATGCCTCAGACGGGGTGCGCAGGGCCTCGAACATGGCGCGGGCCTCATCCAGCTTTGGCCGGAGTTGGTTGGCGATGGATTGCGCGAACTTTTGCTGGGTGGCCAAAAAGGTGCTGAAACTGGAAAGCTCGGCCTTTGATGGCCCGGATTTGGTGGTTGTGGGTTTGGTGGTGGATTTTGTGGTCGGCGAGGTCGGCAGTTTTGGAGCCAGGGCTTGCTGCACGGCAAGGATTTGTTGCTTGATCGACAGCTCTTCTTTTAATTTTTCAATCTGCTTTTGCCGCAACGCGATGATGGCCTTCTGGTTGGGGCCAAAATCTTGCTGGGTGCGCAATTTATCAATGAAAGCCCGCTGTGCGGCGATCTGCTTTTCAACGCGCCGCACGGCCAGATCAGCAACCCTCGCCGGCGTCTGGTCAATCAGGCCGGTGACCTCACCGGCGCGGCGGATCAGTTCGATAATCCGCGGCAGGGATTTTATCAATTGATCGGCAACTTCAGTGATTTGCGGCGCGAGATTGACCAGTGCAACGGTCAGGGATTTCTTGATAGTTCGGGCGAGCTGGTCGATACGATCATTCGCGGTTTCGGCGGAGCGCAGCAACTTCTCACCGATGACCAGATTGGCCTCCTTGGCGCGTTTCAAAAACTCATCAATGCCGCGCGCACCGGATTTGAAGGTTTTGACCAGCCGCGCGCCCTGGCGGCCAAAGGCGGCATTGGCCAGGGCGGCAGCGCGGGATTCATCCGATTCGTTTTTGATCGCATCGGCAACCAGTCGCAAGGCTTCGGCCTGATCCCGGGTTTTCAGGATGTTTTGCAGCAGAGCGTTGTCCTGTTTTTTCAAAATGGTGATCAGCGTGCCAGTCCCAGCCTTGGTCTCACCCACGGTTTTAATATATTTGGTCATGGCCTTATCCAGTGCTTCGGTGCCGACGCCGGTCTGGCTGGCCTGAAAGCGCAGGCCTTGCAGGGCATCGGTACTCAGACCCGCGGCGTCGGCCGTTTTGGCAATCGCATCTGCGGATCCCAGGGCGGCCTTGGTGGCGGCAATAAACCCGGCCACCACACCACCGGCCAGCAATCCACCAATCGGGGTGATAGATTTCGCCATCCCAAGTGCATTTTTGCGGGCTTTGGAGAACGCCTTGGCGGCCACCCGGCCAGTGCGTTTTGACTGGCGCTCGAAGCTGCGCATATTATTGTTCGCGGCGCGAATACCCGCATTGAACTTGCCGGTATTGGACTTGAAATCCACCACCAGGGAACCAATCGTTGCCATCTTAAATATCCTTTTTCATTCCGCCGAAAACCGCCTTGATCTGATCCGCCAAGCTGGGTTCCGGTTCCGGTTGATATCCGTACATAAAAATGCCCGCCTCGATTGGGCGGGCATCCTTGCCAAGGTTCACATTGGCGATCATCGCCGTGGTCTGGGCAGTTCGCCAGTCGGCGCGTTCCTCGCCAAACGGTTCCAGCCGGTAATAGGCCTGCCATTCGGCCAGCTCGCGCGCGTCAATGCGGGCCAGAAGTTCACGAACCGTGCAGCCAAGAAGCGCCGCCAGACGAAAGGCAAAGCGCCGCATTGGCCGCTTGGTTAGTTTTTTTCCAGTTCCTCGACGTCCGCATCGGAGAACCCGTTCAGGCGTTGTGCCACTTCGAATGTCCGATCCAGCGCGGCTGCGGACTTTTCACCAAGCGCTATCATATCGTCATCATCAAACAGACGCTTGCCGTCTTCGCCGATAATGCACCGGGCGCACATTCTGGCCCGCATATTGATCGTGTTGGCGGTGGCCCCGGTGTAGGTTTCGCCCTCGAACGCGTCACGCTCGGTGCCGGTCATGGTGCGCACGCGCACCGTGCCACCCCATTCGGGCACCTTTACATCCTCGGACGGCAGATCATCGGCGGTCAGGATGTCCTTTTTGCTCAGCAATGTCATGGATCAGGTCCAGGTCACAGTGCCGCTGACCTTGATGGTCAAACTGGACGTCAGGGCCTCGCCAACACCGCCGGAGGCAATGGGCTTTTGCAAAACCAGCGCCTTGAAATCCAGCGTGGTGGTGGCGGCGTCGGTGAAGACGATGAGAAAATTGCGAAGCTGGCCAGAATCAAACGCCGAACGCACCGAGGTCTGCCCCGCATCACCGGGAACAAAATTCATGTCGAACTGCGCCTCGCCGCCGTCTTTCAGGCCCGCAATGAACTCTTTGGCGGCGCTGTCAAAATTGGTAGTCTCGATCTGGTCCCGGGTTTCACTCGGGCTTTGGCACGAGGTTAGCTCCGCGATGGCGTCAAAAACATCAACGCCGGGCAATACCGTGGCGGCATCCCCCTGGCCGATGGATACCACCACGCCGAAGGCACTGGTTGCTGCGGTCATTTTTTATTCTCCGTTTTTAGTGTGCAATCGCGGCGCAAAGCCGGGAAATCGCGCACGGGTTTCTCGCCCTCAAGTAGCGGGCGTCAGCACCGCGGTAGGGCAAACAAAAATTCGTTATTCTTCGAACCGGATTTGAAATTCCAGAATGGTGCGGTAAATGCCGGTCTGTTCGTCAAAAAGATCGTGTTCGTTTTCCAGCAGGCTGTCCTGAACCACCACGCCGGATTGCGTGCCGGCAAAGCCATCCAGCAAGCCCCGCACCGCATCGGCGAGGGCGCGCGCCTGTAATTGCGTTTTGGCAAAAATATCCACCTGCACCCGCACCCTGGCAACGCCGTTTGGCCCGCCCAGGGTGGCATCGCGCCGGGTGGCGATGCGTTGCACCACCGCGTTTGGAAAGGCCGCGCCAGCGGGAATTTGCAACGGGTAAATGCGATCCGACAGCGCGGTTGCCGCCGCCTCGATCCTGTCACCAATCGCGGTTTCGATACTCATTTGAAATCGACCTCTTCACCATCGGTGAAGGTGATTTTTGAAACGGCTTTCATCTCGCCCGTTTCGGGGTGCGCCACCATAAATTCATGGCCATCCGTTGTGATATCAACCGGGCAAGCCACCAATTCGAACTCTGCACGGGTAATCCCGTCGTCAATGTCTGATCTGACTGTATACGATCGAATACCCCTCACAGCGCGACCATCAATGGTGGTAATCGTACCCATGGCCAAACCATCTTTTGAAACGATTCTGACTTCACTCATTTTCATCGCCCGGTCTTTCTGGCTTTTTTGCTTTCCCGGACCAGGCCGTTCAGCATGATCTTGCCGTATTTGGCAAACGCCTCGGTTTCGGTGGCATCGAGCGCGGGGCGCATGAAGGGCTGGGCCGCCACCCGGCCGGTTGATTTGCCATCTTTTTTCACGCGGGGGGCGGTGCCAAACTCGACCAGATGCGCCTTGCCTGAATCTGGACGTTTGAAACCGATCTTGACGGTGCCGCCCCGGCGCGGACGCTTGACCGTGATGGCATCACGCAGGCCACCGGTGCGGGCAGGCACCCGTGACTTGGCCTCTTTGGCCACCAGGCGAGCCATGGCAGACAACGCGCTTAGATCGAGACGTCGCTGTGTCTTGCCGGTGAATTTCTTCATCAGCTTTTCCAGATCATCCAGACCGACCAGCTTGGTAACGCTCTCAGCCATCAACCCACCTCGCCTTGATCACGGTTTCGTTTTTTCGATAGTCCGAATCCACAGACTGGATTTCGTAATTCCTGCCGCGCCAGACGACGCGCATTTTGTGGTCCACATCGCCCTGATAGAGGGCCAGGAACGCCACATCGGCACCGCCAGTGGTGGCGGCATTGGCGACAAACTCCTTGCCGGTTTGTTGCAACACCTGCGCCCAGACCGTGCGGAGCGGCGCCCAAGTCTCGATCGCTTCGCGCGCGGCATTCTTGGCCGTGGTCACCGTTTCGATGCGGATGCGCTCGTTTCGTTTTCCCGCGGCACCCATCAGGCAAACGCCTGGATGGTGAAAGGCCGCAGCAATCGATCAACCGCCGGGTTCGGGGCCGACATGCTGGTCGCGATTTCGGCCTCGCGGTTTTTTACCGCACTGCCGATCAGCATCAAGGCCGCCAGGCGGATGGAGGCAGGCACCAGCGATGCAGCGCCATACCCGGCAGTGAAGCGCACGGTGACCGCATTTTCCTGTACCTTGGTGGTGGGCCAGGATGCGCCGGGATCCGGGCGGATGAAGCCCACGCCGTTTTGATCGTAGGTCTGGAAACTGGCCACCGTCTGGGTGACCCCGCCCGCGTCCACATAACTGACCGAATTGACCACTTGCAGCGGCGGCAGCGGCAGGCGCAGGGCATTTGCCGGAAAGCAAGGCAGGTTCAAATCCCAAACTTGCGTCACCAAAGCCCGCCCCAGCACCCCGTCAACGCCGTCCAGATAGGCATTCATCGCCGAAATGTAGGTCTGGATCAGGGCATCCTCGGCCACGCCGTCATCGCGGATTTGGGCCTTGGCCTCGGTCAAGGTGACCAGGTCGGTCGCGGGCGGGGTAACGAGGGAGAGCGACATGGTTATCGGGTTTCCCGTGGTTTACGGGTAGCCGTTTCACGGGCCTCTTTTACCGGGACGGCGACCCCGGCCGCAATCGCGCGGCGGGCCTCGGCGTCGGTGCATTCAATTTCAGCGCCCGCCGCGTGGCCGCGCCAGGCACCAATCAGTTTGATTTTTGCCATGATCAGACCTCCAGTGCGCCCTGCTCGTCACCACCTTCGGGGGCGGGCGCGGTCAGGTCTTCAATCTGGACGGACAGTTCGGCGATGCGGGTGGCCTGTTCCTTGATGGTGGCATTGGCCGCATCAAGCGCTGTTGCCGCCTGTTCGGCCTCATCATCCAGAGACGATACCCGATCGTGCAGTTCGGCAATGGCGGCGGCCTGGGCGGCGATGGTTTCATTGGCACCGGCAAGGGCGGCCTGGGCATCCTTGCAGTCGGCCTTGATTTTGTCAGCGTTGGGAATGCGTTCGGCAAAGCCGCACTTTACCCATTCTTTGGCCTGGGCTTCCGTAACCTCTGGCGTTTGGTTGGTATGATAACTGTACCGATCGCCGGAAATCGATGTCAGCATCCGCACGCGCGTCATTTTCGGTGCATGAGGCTTTTTGGCAGGTGCCTTATTTTTCGCCGCCGCCGGGGTTGTGTTTGCTTTTGCCATAATATGATCACCCGCCACGCAGAACCTGCGCAGCGGGTGCCTTTCCAGTTAAGGGGTGGTGCCGTTAAACGGCGGCAAGGACCATGTGTTTGACGGCGGCGGTGTCGCCCAGCAATCCGTCGAAGCGGACCAGGCCAGCAACGCCAAGGTTCGGCATGAACTTCTCGCGCGCAACCATGACGGCGGGATCGCCGACCTTGCGGACATAGTATTTGGAGAAATCACCAAACACCATGGCCTTGTTGTTGACACCGAAGCCAGCCATGGAATTGTTGACAGTATAGGCATAGCCATTCATGGTATCGGGCGTACCGAGGCGCACATCGCCCTTTTGCCAAAGGTAATTGCCCTGGCCGTCTTTCAGCTTGCGAGCCGCCTTCAAAATAGCCTTGCTGAACATATATCGAACCTTTGGGCCTGCCAGATAGGCGTCATCAATCGACATTTCAAGATCAATGATATTGTCCCAGGTGATGGCCGAGGCAGAGGTAGTAAGAAGCCCCTGCGATGATCCGGTGACGATGCCTTGCGGCTCTGTACCACTGGCACCAGTAGTCAGCTTATCATTGGCAAGCCGCCCGATACGCTCGCCCAGCAAATCGCCAAGCAGTGTTTCGAAGGCGAAAAGGCTGTCTTGCGCCAGCTCGAAAGAGAACTTCACAAATTCAGTGTCATAGACGTAGGCAAGCAGCGTTTTCTTGCCGATGACCACATCCTTGGTACCAGTATCGGCAATGACCGCGCCTTCGGTATGAAGCGCCGCCGTGCCAGCCGTATCATCAACCGTGGGCATATCTATGGCCGCGCCAGAGGCGGTTTTAAGCTCGGTGGTGATTCCGGGATCATACATCGGCCCAAACGCCTTCAAGGATTTAATGATGTGCGCTTGCAGTTCGGTCGGCACCGTAAAGCCACCGGCGGCCCCCGTTAGCGTGGTTTGCACGCGCAATTCTTTGGCGCTGACCTCACCACGGCGTAAAACGTCGCGCGATTCCGTGTCCATTTCTGACATCTGACCGCCAGCACGGAAATAATCGCGGAAGGCCTCGCGATAAGTGATGCTTTCTTCATTGCCACCGGCCCGGCCCTCGGTGTTTTCACCATTGGGGCGGCGGGGGTCACCGGCGGCGAGGCGTTCGGCCAGGCGGGCCTCGGCCTCGGCCAGTCTTTCCTCGCGTTTGATCGTGACATCAATCGCGTCATGCTCGGCCATGATCTTGTCGTATTGCACGTCAAGCTCTTTGGCGCGGGATGCGTCTGCACCGGACACTTCGTCCATCTTGGTGCGGGCTTCGGTCACAAGCCGTGCTTGTTGCTCCCGCAGTTCTTTCAAGTTTGCCATAATAGGCTCCATCTAAGGGATCGGGCGCCATCGCGACGGCCAGTCCAGCCTTGCCCAAGGGCGGGATATGGGCGGATGTTCAATCTGAACACCAAAGGTTTGCGGGAAGCCGCTACCTTATTCCTCGTTCCAGCAGGCCTTGTTTCATGCGCATTTTTGCCGCAATCGCCGCCGTGCTGGTGTTTGATCTTTTGAGAATTTCGCCCGCGTGTTGAAAGGCGCGGACGCTGATCTGGGTTTCGGCGTAGGCCGGAAAGGTGACCGGGGAAACGTCAAACAGTTCTGCCTTGACGATGGTGCGCAGCGGCGGATCCTGTTCATCATCCCAGGTTTCTTTCAAGGCACGAAACCCAAATGACATCTGGGTGATGTCGCCGCGTTTCATGCTGACCAGTAAATCATTGGCATAGCTGGTGTCGGGCGGGTCGATCTCGACCTGCAAGCCGCGATCATCCTCGGACAGGCGCAGCGTACCGGCGCGATTGCGGCCAAGAATCAGCGATGAATTATGGTCAATCAGCGCGCGCACATCATCATTTTGAATGGCGGCGGTGAAGGCACCGGGGGAAATCTGTTCACGGAAAAACCCGCCGATATCGGTGGGGGTGTTGAACACCGCCGCCGTACCAACCAGCAGGACGGCTTTGCCATCCGTGGCGGCGGGGTCCATGCGGACTTCGCCGACAATGCGCCGTTCGACCCCATCATCATCTTTTCTGATTTCAATATTTTTAGGCTGGGGCATTTTATTTTCCTCCGGTTGCCGGGCTTTGCAATTGAACCGTGATCGGCACAGTGGCCCCCTGAATCATCAGGCTATCGCCGCCCTCAAGTGGCGGGCGGTTATCCATTTTGCGGCCCTCGTTTGGCGTCAGCAGGCCGCCTTGAATGGCTTTGACCGTGCCATCCATGCGAGTTTTGAAGTCGCCGCGCAGCAGGCCATCCACATTCATTTCCACGTAAAATTGTTTCTTGCCGAAGCTGGATTGGCGGCCAAACAGTTTCAAATTCAGTTCCTGTTCAAACTGTTCGATCCAGCGTTTCAGCGTGTGTTTGACGAATTGCAGATCCTGTTGTTCGGTATTGGAAAACGTGCCGTGGGTCAGGTCTTGCAGAAACACTGGCGGGATGGAATAGATGCGCGCTATCTGTTCAATGCAAAAGCGCTGCATTTCCACCAATTGCATTTGTTCCGGGTTGAAGGCAAGCGGGCTGAGGTTGGTGCCCGCCGGCATGGTCAGCACCGAGCCGCCTTTATCGTTCACGTCATCGATGGCTTTGGCCACATCTTCGGCGGCGCGATTGACCGATTGCGCCGATCCAAAATCGCTTTGCAGGGCCATGGTCGGCAAAGCACCTTTGGCAAACGCCCTGCTGGCGTAGTTGGAAGCGGCGATGGCCAGGCCAATGGCATCTTTTCCACGGGCCAGCGGGGAAATGCTGTGCACCATATCCTGGTCCAGCATGAACGGGATGTCGATGATCTCGGTCGATTGATAAATGGTGGTCTTGTTGCCCTCTCTGTAGTGATAGGTTTGTACGCCCGCTTTGCGTTTCACCGTCACCTTGCGCGGGTCAAGCGACCAGATATCGGTGACCAGACCGGCGGGGTTGTGCTCGATAAAGCTGATGCCGCGGCCGCCGGTGAAGACGCCTTCGAACAAGTGTTTACGCCATTGAAAGGATGAACAGCCGGGATTTGGCACATCGTGCAGGATATCAAACAGGCTGTTTTTGACCTTGTGGCGGCCATCTTTGGTTTTTTCGTAAATTTGCAATGGCAGGCCAGCCATGGTGCCAGACAGGAAGTTTACCGCGGACCAGACCGCGGGCACGCCCAGGGCTGATTTTGGCGTGACGTTTACACCGGCAGCGGATTTGCCCCCGCCAAGGCCCAGAAACTCCATAATGGAGGCACTGGAAATGGGCATGGTGGGGTTTTCCAGCGTATTGCGATTTTCGCGCCGAAGGCTGATGCGAAATTCCATTATGCCACCGCCATTTTAAAATCAGGGTCATCCCACGGACAAGCCGGGGTGCGCTTCTGTTCGCCCGCCAAATACACCGCCAGGGCGTTGCAGGAGGCGGCCACGTCATCAATCTTTTCCAAGCTACGCTCCTTGTCAGGCTTGATATTGCCCGCCGGGTCCGAGCGGACCACGGTGTTTGAAATGCACCAGCGGGAAATCGGGTGCCCGCCGTGCAGAATTTTGTGGCCCACCACGATGCGTTCCAGCTCGGCCGTGGGCGCGGCCATGGAGATGAACCCCTGCCCCACCTGGATCAGCGGCACGTTTTCAGTCATAAGGTCCGATACCAACGCACCCATAAATGTCCGGTCAAATCCCAATGCCATCATATTGTATTTGGCGAAGTCTTCTAAAATTCCTGCCAGAATAAATGTATAATCGGTCACATTACCTGGCGTCGCCTCGATAAATCCTTCACGTTCCCAAACGTCATACGGTGCCCGCAGAGCCTTTGAACGTTTGATAATATCATCACCAGGGCACCAGAAGCGCGCCAGCTTCACCCAGCAGTCCGGCGACACCGGATTGCCCGGCGGAAACCAGTGGGTCAGCACCGACAAATCATTAACCAATGCCAGGTCCAGCCCGGAATAACAGGTGGCCCCTTCCAGTTTTTTCAATAGCGCCGGGGTGAACTCCACCCGGGCACCCGCGTCCCAGTCCTCGGTCCGAAGCCAGCGCGAGGCCGCGTCGGTCCAGATGTTCAGATGCAGGCGCTTGAACACGTTTTCCTGCGCCGGTACGGCCTGGGCGGCTTTGCATTGTTCGGCAAGGTATTCCTCGCTGATCGAAATGCCCATGTTTGGGTTGGCCTTGCGCCAGGTCGCTGGCAGCGTCCAGTCATCCTCAATATCGGCGGCGAAAATCACCGGCAGGAAAAACGGTAAATCCAGCACGCCATCACGGACCTTGATCGCCGTGTCGTGCAGCTCCCAGCAGATCGAGTTGCGATCATAGCCCGCCGTGGTGATGTAAATCTGCAAGGGTTGCCGCCGCGACCCCACCGCCGTTTGCATCACGTCGTATTGTTCGCGGTCGGTCCAGACATGGACCTCGTCGCCGATCACGCCAGACGGGTTAAGCCCGTGCTTTGTCGCCGCCTTGCCGGTCAGCGGTTTAAAATTACTCCCTGTTGCGGGCACGTAAATCGCCGTTTTGAACACCTCGACATCGCCGGTCGGGGCGTGAAGTTCCGGGTTTGCCAACACCATGCGGGTGGCTTCGTCGAATACCAGTCGGGCCTGTTCCGCATTACCTGCAATGGAGAAAACCTGCGCCGCTGGCTCGCCATCGGCGATGGTCAGAAAGGCGGCAATCGCCGCGCAAAATGTGGTCTTGCCGTTCTTTCTGGCCACCTCGATATAAACAATGCGGTATCGGCGGGTGCCGTCGGGGCGCTTCCAGCCGAATATCTGGCGAACCGTTTCCGCTTCCCAGGGCGAAAGAATGAAAGGCTGGCCGGCCAGCGTGCCAACCGTGTGCTTGCAATAATGCTCGATCCAGCGGACCGCACGGTCGGCCGCAAATACATCGAACCAGAAGCCCTTATCTTCTGGCTTAGTTGAACGTGATGGCAGAGCGGCCAGCAGGCTTTTCTTGGTCATCAGACTTTGGTTTGAACAACCCGCCAGCCGGTGGCTGGGTCACTTGACCCGTTTGTATCTTCTGCCGCGCAGCGGGGGTAATGCCGAACTCGGTCGCGTATTGCATGATGATCCGCATCGAACGCTCCTTCACCGAACAGGCCGGGTGCTGGCGGATGTACTCGCCGTGGTTTGACTTCACCTTGTAAAACTCACCATCGCGCTCGATGCGCTTTACGGCGCGGCGGAAATCCGCAACCGCCTGGCAGAAAACGCCGAACACAACCGTGTCCGTCTGACGCAGAAAACCGGCATCCACCATCGGCTTGACCAGCTCGTTCCAAACGGGAACCGCCGACTTTGATAGCTCGTGCGGCGGGCTGATACCTGCAACCGGTATAACGCTGATCGGGGTGACCACGTTCTTGCGCTGACCGGGATTGCCCTTCGCGGCCTTCACCTCAGCAGGTTGTGATTTTCGGCCCATCTGGACACCTCAAAAAAAATATTCACCAATTTCGCAGACGCTTTTTTTTGACTTATGGCACCGGTTTAGCGGTGCAGCTGTAAGAGATCGGAACCACCCCCCGCCATCCTGTCTCTGGCGGCAGTGATTTTACCCCAACCTGCCTCTAAAGCCTTCTGCCCACGATATTCAAGGGCCTGTTTAGGCCCGTTATGGCAGCTTTCGCAAAGCGGTGCCCAGTGCTTGGTATCCCAGAACACCTTGCTGTCCCCACGATGCGGAAACCAGTGATCCACCAGCACCGCGCCTTTCACAATGCCGCGCGTCATGCACATCCAGCACAGCGGCTCTCTTGCCAGAAACGTCAGCCGCGCCTTGCGCCAGCGGGCGTTATACCCGCGCTTGGTAGAGCTTTCCCGGTGCGCCTCATATCGCGTCTTTGCGTCATGTTGTTTTAGTTTTGGCGCTGCACAGCGTGGCATGGCGAGCGATGGCGGCTTAACCGGCATAGTTCACCTCGGCGCAAAGAAAAAGCGCCTAGGCATGGTGCCTTGGCGCTTGACGTAGTTTTCGAATGTATAGGCTAATGCCACAACTCAGGTACCTTGGTCAAGTCCCTATTTTTAATCCCCACAGCCGGACCAGTCCTTCAAGGCCGCTCTCGACCAGCGCACTGACCGCACCTTCTCGGCGGTGCTTTGCGCGCCACCGTTCGCCAAACATCTTCATCCCGGCCTGCGACAGATTGTTCTCGAAGTATAAAATCTCGACCAGCACCCGATATTCCTGCCGCCGCAGTGCGGTCTTCACCGCCGCCCATTCTTTTCGCGCGTGGATATCCCGCGCTGCCTGGGCATCATCATCGACCACGGTGCCGTCCACCCGATCATGCATGCCAGAGGATGCCAGGCGTACCGGCCCCATGGCGCGCCGGGCCAGTTCGGCAAAGCGGATCGCGGCGGCCAGCTCAATATCCCCGATCACCGCATCGGCCCGCATCCGCAAGACCGCATCGGCATGCATGTCGCGATACACCCGCCGGGCGCTGGTTTTGCCCTGCGTTGGCGGCACAACGCGGGTGAACGCGCCCTTGGCAAATCGTTCCGGCGTCGGCCCGTCCATGACCACACTGGCCGCATCGCGTTTCAGGGTTTCGCGCGCTTTGCTGATTTGTTTCTGGATAGAGGATTTTGCCAATTTTTATTCTCTTTTTTCTTTTTCTTTAAAAGACATTTAGGGCAGGAAGGGCACGAAGGGCAGGTTTGTGCGATGGTTCGCACATACCCATACCCACACCCACATGAGGACTATGGCGGATTTCTTTCCCTTCCTGCCCTTTCATGCCCTAAACCTTTATTCATAAGGGCTTGCCGGGGGGAAGGTATGGGGAAGCAAGGGCAGTAAATTGCACGATTGCTGGCAAGACCCGGGCGCATTGCCCTATCTCCGGCTGACCATCCGGCACCGCAGGGCAGAACAAAACCCAAAAAAGGGAAAGAATGGGTCATTTTCTCTGCCTGCTTGATTGAGGGGCCGGGGGTCATAAGTCCCTCGCATCTTTCAGGCGAATGTTCAGCAACACCCATTCGCCTTTTGTCTTTTTGCCGGGATGGCCACGGTCTGACAATATCGGATAAAGCGCCCGGGCCGACATGGCCTCAACCTCATTATCCTCGCACCACTTCTTGTAATCCTGATAAACACCTGGCCGGTTAGTGCTGGCACCCTTCTCAGAAACGGTGCGGTCCTCATACCATTCGCCAAACGGGTTGCTGGTCTTTCGATAGTCTTCTTGCGCGTCAATGACCGCCTGTGGCGGGTCCAGGCCGTCGCGCTCTGCATAATCGTGATAGCCATCGATCAGCCAATTCAATATGCCATTGGCCTCGCCCGCCAGCTTCTCATTGATGCTTTTATCGCGCTCTTCACGGGTGATCTGCACCGACCAGGGCACCACAACGGTGCGCCGCCATATGCCATCATCATCGCCCATGATTCGCGGCTTGCGATTGCACGAAATGATCAACATCCACTGCGGGCAAAACTCGAAAAAACCACGTTGCAAATGCCGCGCCGCAATCGGCTCGCCACCCGACACCGTTTTTAGCATCGATCCAGACAATCGCGCGCCCTGCTCTGGTTCCGATGCTAACACCATGCGAACCCCGGTGCTCAGGCGCGCCACATCTGGCGAAGGGCCGCTTCCGCTTTTTCGTTCCTGGTATAGAAATGTTTCGATGCCGGCCGTGGCGACATATTCGCCCAATGCCTTGCGCACCGCCATCAAGGTGGTGGATTTTCCATCGCCGCCCTTGCCCTGAAACAGCAAGAACACCTGCTCGCGATTGCCGCCCATCAGGGCATAGCCAAGGCATCGTTGAACAAACCGGCGCATTGCCGGGTCCGGCTGCACCTTTTCCATGTGCGCTTCAAATTGCGGGCATTTTGCATCCGGGTCATAGGTCGCGCCAGTGACTTTGGTGCATAAATCCGCACGGTCGTGCGGCTTTAATGTAACCGCATGCGGCTCCAGGCACAGCGTGCCATTGGCACAAGTCATCAAATCATGGCGCGCGTCAAACTCATCCAGATCACGATATGAATAGACTTCCGCCTGCTCCAGCATCGCCTTGGTTTTTCCCGCATTCCCGGCACTGTCAGCCTTCCTCCAAAAGCCTTTTAACACCTTTTCCCATTCTTCCGGCTCGGCGATATAGGCCGCCGGGATGGGTTGGGCCTTAAACGCTGGATATTCCTTGCTGATCATCAGGCGCGCCACATCGTGCGCCCGGCGGCGGGCAATGCTGTCGCCGTGCTCAAAATCAAACCGCATGCCATCCCAGGCGGCCCAGCCCGTTTCCTTGCAAACCGCCAGATCGTGCCCAAATCGGGCCAGCAAACGGTCCGCCAGGCCCAGATCATTGGTCGGCAATTTCGCCAGGCGCAAATCTTCCGATTCACCACCGCCACTGTCCCCATCACCCGGCGGCGCACCACCGCCGCCATCCTTCGGGGTGCGGGGCGCGGCCGGATTAAACGGCACCAGATTGTCGGGTGCGTTGCTCATCCCTCTTCCCCCTCTCCTTTGGGGAGAGGGCCGGGGTGAGGGGGCTGTGTCTCATCCTGAGCTTGTCGAAGGATGGCATTCACATTTGCGGGGTTCATCATCTCACCCACCTCCACAAAAGGGCCATCAAACCAAAACTTCCAACCATCACCCCAACACCACGGAAAATATCTCCACCATCGCCGAGCAACCCATCAATGACAGATGCAAACCCAGTGACGAACGCCACAAACAGCAGGAAAATCCCTATTGCCGCCAGTATGTATTTCATCCCACCGCCTCCAGGTCTTGCACCTTCGCAAAGCCGCAATTGGCGTCTGCAAGGGCGCGTGAAAACACAGGCGGCACCGCATTGCCACACCGGCCAACGGCCACGGTTTTGGTGACCGGCTGGCCATCTGCGCCAACATCAATGATATAATCCGGTGGAAACCCCTGCGCATTGAACAATTCGCGCGGGGTTAGCATCCGCATTCCAATGTCCACTACCTGCCACGGCTCGCCATGGATCATCACCAGACCGTAGCGGTCCCTTGTGGTGATGGTATGCAATGGCGCAGTGACACCTTGGCCGACACCACAGCCATAATATTTGATCAAGAAGGCCCGCACCTCACCGACAGGATTGCCACCGGCTGTCAGGGTTGGCATGGGCGTGGTTACCGCCTGCCCGTCCCGACATGCACCACGCAATTTGACCAGATTTGAGGTGACAAGGTTTTGCTGCGTGCCACGCGCTGTGATGGTGCTCAATGGCGCATCGGCCTTGCGACCAACAACGCCGGTATTGTGCTGCGCCAGAAAGGCAGAGACCAGAGCCGTTCCGTTCTTGGCTGTCAGGGTCTGCAAAGGCTCTGTGACATCACCACCGCGATAACGCTCGCCCGCATGATTGACCTTCATAATGCTTGGCACACATACCGCCATGCCGCCACCCTTGGGGCTAGCCGTGATGGTCCGTAGGGGTTCGCTGGTCGGGTTCACACCCGATTTGTTTGAGGCATTTTGACAATGCACAATAAACGGCTCTTTCGCGTCGATCACATAGCGCTGAATACCCAGGGCGATGCGCCGCATGGTGTTTTCTGCCAATGGCCGTTTGCGCGTAAATATCGACGGACAAGGAATGGAAAAATCTATGATATCCGCCGCCGTGCGCCAGGGCTTCAGCACGCCCGCCGCCACGTCCAGCATTTTGGGGTCACCATGGCTTGGCTCCGGCCAGGCAATGGGCTGGCCATCCATGCGCGCGATCAGAAAAAACCGCTTGCGAATAGTCGGCGCACCATAATCACAGGCCCGCAGCATTCGCCATTCCACCTGATACCCAAGGCCGCGAAGGTTATCGCACCACAAATCAAACGTCTGGCCTGCCATGGCCTTGATGGGCCGCCCTGTCCGGGTCAACGGCCCCCAGGTCGTGAACTCCATGACATTCTCAAGAAATATCACACGCGGGCGCTGCCCCTTTGGCAATGCCGCCCATTTGAACACCACCCATGCCAGGCCACGAATGGCCTTTTCAACTGGCTTGCCGCCCTTGGCACGGGAAAAATGCTTACAATCTGGCGAGAACCACGCCACATCAACCGTCCGACCGGCGCAAATTTCGCGCGGATTTACGGCCCAAACGCTCTCGCAATGATGCTCTGTTTGCGGGTGATTGGCCGCGTGCATGGCCAGAGCATCCGGATCATGATTGATTGCCACATCAACTGGTCGGCCAAGCGCTTGCTCAAGCCCGGTGGAAGCCCCACCACCACCGGCAAAATTGTCAATTATGAGGCCCCTCATGCCGCCACCTCCCTATTTTTTTTGGCAATTTTTGGGTCGCCGTACCGCGCGTCGCCGGATCGGCGCAGATGCGCGCGGGCATGATGCGCGGCGCAATAAACATCATCGCTGTGGGTCGGCTGGCCGCAAAACCGCGCCAGGCCATCCACATCGGGCAGATGCGTGCCAAATTTACACGCGCCGATATCCGGCAGTTCCAACAGGGTCAGGCCCGGGCGGCCATCGGCCCCGATCACCGGGTCCGGGTGGGGCGCCTGACCCGCCGCGGCGATTTCATGGCGCCGGTTCCAGGCCTGCACCCGGGCCTGTACCGCCTCGGTCGGCAGGCCCAGATAGGCGGCAATGCGCCCCGGCTTTGACCCGGCATTGATCATCGCCGTGATTTTTTTATCCATCGGCAAATCCCACGGCCATGACCACCGGGGTTTTGGTTTTATGGCCGGGCGCAATCGCACCCCGGCGGCGCGCAGACAGGCCAGTTTCTTCTTCACAGATCCCACGGAAACCGACAGCACCGCCGCAATCTGGGCCTCATCCCGATCCCCCGCATTCCAGGCGGCGATCAGGGCATCGCGTTTTTGCACCGGCCATTGCGCCGTGGCTCTGCCGCTCCGGCGCGGCTTTGGTGGGGTCAGGGGCTTGATCAGCACCCCGCGGCGCGCCAGACGATTGGCCTTGCCGATCACCGCATTGCGGCCGGGGTCGTCCCCGACCAGCCTTTTCAAGGCTTCACACACCTCGCGGGCGCGCCGCCCGGCCTCGATCATCTCGATCAGACAGGCCTCGGCCTGCGCGTTCCAGCAAAAATTCGTATCCAGTGCATTGCTCATCCGATAGCTCCTTCAAAAACTGATCTGATTTTTTGCCGATCGGCGCTATCAAGCTGGTAAAATCCGCCGGGGCCAAGGTGCGGAATGGCGATCCCCGCCGCTGCCATCTTTTTGCGGACGGCATGAAGCATGACATAAATTACGCCGTTATCATGCCGGCGGCTTTCGCCATAAATGGCCAGTCTCAGCCGCGACGCGCTGGCGTATTCCCGCCGCGCCAGGGCATAGATCAGTCGGCTTTGCATCGGGGTCAGATCCCAGCCCACACGCCCGCGCGCCATGATCGCATCCTCGCGATCTGCATTACGCTCATCGCGATCTGCATTACGCTCATCGCGCTGTCGCAATTCTTCTTTCAATTCATCAACTTCGCCGCGCAATCGGCGGATCGTCTGATAATCCTGGCGGGACAGCGTGCTCATGGTGCATCCCTTTTCAACAAACGGATGATCTGGGGCAGCATTTCTTCATATTCGCGGCGCACCACGGCCAGGGCATGGCCGTTTGCCACATGCTGGGTTGCTGTGATCACATCAGCAATCGCGGCGGGGGAATGGCGCTCCAGCAAGGCATTCACCATCTGACACAGGCTGGACGCGCTGGCGTAATCGCCAAGCAGTCGCGCTGGATAATCGCCAAATTCGTTCAGCGCCGGGTGGATGAACAGATAGACCAGCTCGCCCTGCGGTCCACGGGTCAAAATGGCATCCCATTCTGCATCGTGCGCCGAAAATATCAGGTGCTGTGTGCCCCGCCGCACGGGCGTTTTCATCGCCGCCAGCATCACAGCGCCCCGATCAGGGATATCGCCACCCCGAATGCCGCCAGAGCCAAGGCCCCAAACAACACCCCGATCAACAAGAATGGCAACCAGAGCGGCAACCAGGGCCGCGATGGTTCACCGCGAAGGGTGGTCTCGTAATCCTCAATTTTATGATGCCGGGTCATGCTGTGCCTGCGTAAATCTGTGAATGATGAACCGGTGCCACCGCCCGGCCTGAATTCAGGGCCGCCTCACACGCCGCCAGTAATGGCGAGGTGAGCGCCTCGCGCGCCTCATCCTCCACCCGGCGGGTCCATTCCCACGCCAGGCGGCGCACCTCCTCCAGTAAAAACGGATCGCGCGCCCGGGCATTGGCGATGTGCTCACCCCCGCGCAGGGCAAATTCCATCTCGGATCGGGCCAGCACGCCCGTCCCGCCGGTGGCATGGCTGCCCGCCACCCGGCGCACATCCATCACCAACACCATCCAGCTCGCCCCGGGTTTGCGTGAGGGACTCGAAACCTCATCCTGAGGTGCGAGCGCAGCGAGCCTCGAAGGAGAGTACGTCATGCCGCCACCCCAGATTTTTGTGTGCTATCGCGACCGCAAGCGTCGCTATTTGAGCACGATTTTGGAATATTCAACGCCACGGTTTTGCGCGTGGCGGCGGGGATCGCCCGCCAGATCGCATGCACCGGATCGGCCGGATCATCGCCCCGCGCATCCACCACGTTCAGGGTTTTGATAACCCCCAGATCGCCTTTTCGGGTCCAGTCCATGGCCCCCGGATCGGCGATCAGTGCGGGCGCGGCATCAGGCGAGACCCCGGCCAGCACCGCGGCGGCCCGCGCCGATGCCCACGCCGCCGGGTGGACATGAACGGTCCAGCTTTCTTCAACACGGCGGGACAGGCTGGACCGCCCGTGCGGGATCATCTCCCCGTCAAGGCAAAGGCGATACGCCTTGCCATCGCGAAGCGTGATCGCGATCAGGTCCACCGGGTTGGGATATCCCGGCGCGACAATGATGGCAGGCCGTCCCGCCGGCGTTTCGGTCTCGCTCATTTTTGGCAGGCCCAGCTCAAACCGGCCTGGCGGCAAATCATAATCCGGGGCCACCCGAATGCGCGCCAACGCCATTTTTCCAGCCCAGCCAATGGCATCGGCCAGGGCGCTGACCGTCACGGACGGGTGATGCTGTGACAGCGCCGCCGCGGCCCGTAACTTTACCGGCATGGGCAAGGCATCACTGGCCACCAGCATTTTGCGAAACTTCACGGCGCGCACCCTGACCAGCCGTTGGCGATGTGCATCGGCCCGGTGTTCGGATCGGTGCAAATGATACGCGGCGGTCATCGCCGCCAGCGCATCAAGGCGGGCCTGTGACCCGGTCACTTCGGCCTCCACCGCCCGCCAAACGGCCATTGCCTGGGCGCGAACCTCGCGCGAGGTGACTGATCGTGTGCTATCGCGACGGYAARCCTCGCTATWTGAGCACKKKTCGGTCATATCAGCCTCCCCTGCGCCGGGGCGGGGCGCGGCAACATCCGCCCACCGTCATTCCGGCGCAGGCCGGAATCCATCTTTTTCCCGGCCCGGCGCTTTGCAAATTGCGGGCACTTGCCCCGCCGGTCTGGCACAAAATCCACGCGGCTGAATGTCTCGGATCCCTTGGCAAACGGGAAAACATGACCCAGATGCGGATCATCGGTGAAGCGC
>NVTJ01000148.1 GCA_002401545.1 Alphaproteobacteria bacterium | reverse complement strand
AGTTATCATGATAAATTGTATGTATTCAATTTGGGCCGAAAAATAATATTCAACTAAAAACAGCAGAAACTGCCTAATGTGCGAGTTCTTAATCCGTCATTACGCCGCAATCAGTCAGGGATGCTCAATAGGTCAATCAGAGCTAGAGCCAATTAGTGCTTTCAACGCTTTAATATCTTCGTCTTGGGGTTTGTGCACTGTGTTTAATATTGCTTTTGCAATGGTCTTTATGGCTTTGGTTTCACTTGTGTCGCTCAATATTTTGTTCAGTTTCTCTTTGTCGGCTGCGCTGGCTTTGTGTGCAATTCGAGTAATTATTTCCGCAAGCAATTTCTCACTGTCGGTACTCGATGTATTTTCTATTATAGCTGCCAACGATTTTTTATGCTCAGCAGAGGGAAAATGATTTAATTCAGTTAAAACTGACGCCATGGTTTTTGTCGGCTCATTGGCCATCGCAAAAGAAGGAATTAAAATAAGTGTCAAAAAACATAAGGTTTTAAATTTCATGATTGAGCTCCTGATTTAATGTTGCGTCATTAGTATTAAGAATAAGACTCTCTAGCTTAAAAGTCTACTACCATGTGGACTATACGGCGGGCATTGCGAAACGGCTGGTCACAGAACCAACCCCCAAATGGCTCCGCAATGGTGGTTACTGGTATGGGGATACCGATGATGTTTTTTACCAGACGGGGGATGCGCCGGAGGGGGTATGTCGAGGTTGAGCCTTAATGCCTGTGGTCGGGGTCTTTTTCCCTGGGCAGCAGGGCCGGGAATTTATGGGTGGCGAATGTGCTGTGGCAACTGGCACATGACCGGGTCATTTCGGAGAAATAGAAATTTATCAGCTCGGGTTTTTCGGCCTTCGCCGCATGTTCAAGCATACCGGCCAGATAGTGAAACCGTTGATCTTTTTCGATGAAGCCAGAGGGCAGGATGGTGTGCATCTCTTTTATCTGGGCGTCCGTCAGGCTTTGTTTCAGGATGTAGCTGCGCTTCATTTTCCCGGCAATGCTTTCGATCTCGCCCCAGTTGCCGGAAATATAGGCCGGGATGATCGCCATCATGCCGCTCTGCAAGGCCTGCATCTCCCGGGACAGTAATATCCGTAAATCAGGCGACAAGGCCTCAACAGCCACAGTCTTCTTATCACCATCATGGTTATGCTCATCCGCGCCAAAGCTCATCCCTGGAATGAGAAGAGATAGCAGGATTACAGTAATAATGTTTTTCATAGGTTTCTCCATTTTAGTTTGAGGGGGATAACTCCCCCGCGCTCTTTTTTATTGATGGGGGATAACTCCCCCGCACCGTGGGCGCTCCCCCTCCTCGTATTAACTCGGGCGGCCCTTGGCCTTGCCTCGCTGCGCTCGGATATTAATCAGTCAATACCGAGTATTTTATGGGTTTGCAAGCTGAGTTGCCACTCAGGGTGTTTCAGGCAATATTGAACGGTGGCGGCGGTGTGATCCGCGCCCGCCTCGTCAAGGGGCTGTAAGTAGAAATGCCTGAAATCCAGACCAGCCACATCTTCGGGCTTCACCGCATCCTGTGGATAGACCAGTTTTAACTCATCGCCGGATGTCTGCACCAGTTTATTGAGATTTTTCGGGCTGACGCATATCCAGTCTATTTCCGGCGGGCAAATAAGACTGCCATTGGTTTCCACCGCAACCTCAAAGCCCTGTGCC
Organism: Alphaproteobacteria bacterium; assembly: GCA_002401545.1. Classification (GTDB taxonomy): domain Bacteria; phylum Pseudomonadota; class Alphaproteobacteria; order Sphingomonadales; family Emcibacteraceae; genus Paremcibacter. The sequence continues at coordinate 7,946 of NVTJ01000148.1, read as the reverse complement.
TGAAAAGCCTTGATCAGCGGGCTGTCAAGCTGCATCAGTGGCTCGCCGCCCGTGCAGACGATGAAGGGGGTGCCGTTTCCCGTCCAAAGGACTTTGGCGGCTGTGGCGAGGGCTGCGGCGGTTCTGAATTTTCCGCCATTTTGGCCATCTGTGCCGATAAAGTCGGTGTCACAGAAATTGCAATCGGCCTCCGCACGGTCCTGTTCCCGCCCTGACCAGAAATTGCATCCGGCAAAGCGACAGAAGACCGCCGCCCGGCCCGTATGCCGGCCTTCCCCCTGCAGGGTATAGAATATTTCCTTGACGCTATAGGTCATATATAGGCCACGGGGTCGGTTTCCCCCGCCTCCTGAAAACCCCTGAGCCGTAGATGGCAGGCATCGCACTGGCCGCAAGCATCGCCATTGTCCGCCGGATCATAACAGCTTGTGGTCAGGCTGTAATCAACACCCAGTTTCAGACCTGTGCGCACAATATCCGCCTTGGTCATATCAATCAGCGGGGTGTGAATTTTAAGGCTGCCCTCGCCCTCAACACCGCTTTTGGTGGCGAGATTGGCCATAACCTCATAGGCCGCAATATATTCCGGGCGGCAGTCGGGATAGCCGCTATAGTCCAGGGCATTAACCCCAATGAAAATATCGCTCGCCCCCTCGGTTTCGGCAAAGGCCAGGGCAAAGGACAGGAATATGGTATTGCGCGCCGGAACGTAAGTCACTGGAATCTCGTCCTCTGCCATCTCCTTACTGCTGCGGCTTTTGGGGACGTCGATGTCATCGGTCAGGGCCGAGCCACCAAACACGCGCAGGTCAATCTTCATGGTCACATGCTTTTTCAGGCCCATGACTTTGGCAACGCGGGCGGCGGCGGCAAGTTCCATGGTATGGCGTTGACCATAGTCAAAGCTCAAGGCCACCACGTCAAAACCCGCATCTTTGGCGATGGCGACACAGGTGGTGGAATCCAGCCCGCCACTTAATAAAACCACGGCTTTTTTATTCTTTATCATATTTGTGTATTCTTCTTTATCTGCACCTTGTAATTCACATAGCCCAAAACCAAGTATAGGGCCAGCCTTAAGGAGAAAGATATGCCTTTATCAACGCCTGCCGCCCGCACGCCCATGCATACCCGCACCATAAAATGTGATGGCTATGAGCGCGAAGACGGTCTGTGGGATATTGAAGCCCGCATGGAAGACATGAAACATTATGCCTTTGACAATAAATTCCGTGGCAAGGTGGAACCGGGCGAGCCGCTTCATGAAATGTATCTGCGGCTGACGCTGAATGATGACCTGGAAGTGCAGGATGTGGAAGCCCATATTGATCACCATCCCTTTAAGGGCTGCCCCAGTATTTCTGTGGATTACAAGAAGCTGATCGGGGTCAGGATCGGCGTTGGCTGGCGCCGGGCGATCAAGGCGCGGCTTGGGGGCAAACTGGGCTGCACCCATCTGACGGAACTATTGCCGGTGCTGGCAACAGTCGCCATTCAGTCCATGATGCCGGTCATCATAAAACGGCGGCGGGAAGCTGCCAAAGCACAAGAGGCAGAAGGGACTAAAAAATCGCGCCCGCCTATGCTCGACAGCTGTCACAGCTGGGCCTCAGATGGCCCGACAGTCAAGGAATATGCCCCGGAATTTTACACCGGGGATTGATGAGACCAGCCCCTTAATCTCTGGGATCGTCCATTTTATGACCATCCAGATGAGTTTCGAGAGCTTTCCCGGTTCTTTTAATCAGGTGGCGGGTCAGTTTTTTCTGGCCATGTTTTACCCGATTTTCTTTCGCCCGGTTTTCTTTTTTAATTCTGGTAACTTTTTTCCCGGCCTGTTTGAAATTGATGACATTTGTCATGATATACCCTTTATTTTAATTGAACGTAACATAAGAAATATACCTTTGGCAGTTTTTTTCTTATGAGGCATAAAAAAAACAAGCATGGTCGCCCAAAAGCTGATAAGAACAAAAGGGAAACTTTTGCCGGAATTTGACCTATGAAACCAACAATGCTCCGCCCAAAAAAAACTGAAGGCGGTATTGCCTTTAGATTGCAGTCGGACTTCTCCCCGTCCGGGGATCAGCCACAGGCCATAGAGAAACTGGTTAGAGGCATTAATGACGGACTGGCTGATCAGGTTCTGCTCGGGGTGACCGGGTCCGGCAAAACCTATACCATGGCCAAGGTAATTGAGCATACCCAGCGCCCCGCCATCATCATGGCCCATAACAAAACCCTGGCCGCCCAGCTTTACGGCGAAATGAAATCATTTTTTCCTGACAATGCGGTGGAATATTTTGTTTCCTATTATGATTATTATCAGCCCGAGGCTTACGTGCCGCGTTCCGACACCTATATTGAAAAAGATGCCAGCATCAATGAGCAGATCGACCGTATGCGCCATGCGGCGACCCGTTCGGTATTTGAACGCGATGATGTGATTATCGTCGCCAGTGTGTCCTGCATTTATGGTATGGGGTCACCGGAAACCTACCTTGAAATGACCATTCCCTTTGAGGTTGGCATGATGATGGATCAGCGCCACCTGCTGCGGCGCATGGTGGAATTGCATTATAAGCGCAACGATAATTTCTTCAAACGCGGCACTTTCCGGGTTCGCGGTGATGTGATCGAAGTTTTTCCGTCCAGCTACGAAGACCGGGCCATCCGGCTTGATTTCTTTGGTGATGAGTTGGAGGCGATCATCATATTTGACCCGCTGACCGGGGAGAAAATCGAAAATGTGGACCAGACAAAACTTTATGCCAACAGCCATTATGTCACCCCCGGCCCTACGCTTCAGCAGGCCCAGAAAACCATCAGGGCGGAATTGGACTGGCGTCTGAAAGATCTGAATGAACAGGGCAGGATACTGGAGGCTGCCCGCCTCGAACAGCGCACCAAACTCGACCTTGAAATGATGGCGGCCACAGGGGGCTGCGCCGGGATCGAGAATTATTCCCGCCATCTTACAGGACGCGCACCGGGCAGCAACCCGCCGACATTATTTGAATATCTGCCCGATAATATGCTGTTGTTTGTTGACGAAAGCCATGTGAGCGTGCCCCAGGTCGGCGGCATGAGCAAGGGTGATTTTTCCCGCAAAAGCACATTGTCTGAATTTGGTTTCCGCCTGCCCTCCTGCATTGACAACCGACCGCTGAAGTTTGAGGAATGGGACCGCCTGCGTCCGCAAAGCATCTATGTCTCGGCGACACCGGGCAAGTGGGAAATGGCGCAGACCGGCGGTGAATTTATCGAACAGGTCATCCGTCCCACAGGGCTTATCGACCCGCCGTGCGAAATCAAACCGGTGGAAAGCCAGATTGATGACCTGCTCCATGAAGCGCGGGCCACCATTGAAAAAGGCTACCGGGTGCTGGTCACCACATTGACCAAGCGCATGGCCGAAGACCTGACCGAATATCTTCACGAGAATGGCCTGAAGGTGCGTTATATGCATTCGGATATTGAAACTCTGGAACGGATTGAGATCATCCGTGATCTGCGTCTTGGCACCTTTGATATTCTGGTGGGTATTAACCTGCTGCGCGAGGGACTGGACATCCCCGAATGCGGCCTTGTGACCATATTGGATGCCGACAAGGAAGGCTTCCTGCGTTCCGAAACCTCACTGATACAGACCATTGGCCGGGCGGCGCGAAATGTGGATGGCAAAGTCATCCTCTATGCTGATAAAATTACCCGCAGCATGAAAGCGGCGCTGGATGAAACCGACCGGCGGCGTGAAAAACAGACGGCCTATAACAAAGAACATGGCATTACCCCGCAAAGCATCAAAAAATCCATCGGCGATATTATCCAGAGCGTGGCAGAGGGCGATCATGTTCTGGTGCCGCTGGATGTGGACGGCAACCATATGGTGGGGCATAACCTGAAGGCCTATATCGCCGACCTTGAAAAACAGATGCTGGAGGCCGCCGGTAATCTTGAATTTGAAGAAGCCGCCCGGCTTCGCGATGAGGTGAAGCGGTTGGAGGATCACGAACTGGGCATCACTGCTGAACATCCAGCCAAAAATCATGGGGGGAGCAAACATCTGTCAAAAGGCAGATCAACCGCAGGCCGCCCTGGCACCCGCCAATACCGCCGCAAGAGCAACAAGGCCGTTTCCCGAAAATTTTAGAGTCTTTCTGCTTTAATTTAACCCCACCCCTTCAGGAGAAATGCCAAACGACAAAGGGCCATGACCCTGAAGCCATGACCCCTTAAAATTATCTGTAGTGCAAATTACTTTTTCAGATACGCCAGCATTGTGTCCGCATCGGATACTTCGAAAGGGTCAGCCCCGAAATTGTCGGAAAAACCGTCTTCCACAAACATTTTTGTGATTTCGCCGTCTTCCACAACCATGGAATAACGCCAGCTGCGGAAACCAAAACCCACATTGTCTTTATTAACCAGCATCCCCATTTTGCGGCTGAATTCACCACTGCCATCGGGCAGCAGAAAGACATTCTCCACATTCTGCGCCTTGCCCCAGTTATACATGACAAAGGCATCATTGACGGACAGGCAGACCACTGAATCCACCCCCAGCGCCCTGAACTCATCGAAATGTTTTTCATAACCCGGCAAATGGGTTGTGGAACAAGTTGGCGTGTAAGCCCCCGGCAGAGCGAAAAGGACAACTTTTTTGCCTTTAAAAATTTCGTCAGTGGTCAAAGCCTTCCATTCAAAAGGATTCGGCCCTTCCAAGGCATCGTTGCGCACGCGGGTCATAAAAGTTACGGTAGGCACTCTGGTCATGATATTTTCCTTTAAGTTCATTGTTGGTCAGGAATCGAAAAATTCACCTGTATCAATACAGCAAATTTTACCATAAAGCAAATTAGAATCATTCAATTTTACGAAATAACGCCCTATAAATTAAAGATTTTAATCTCTCTAAAAATAATTTTTAGTCTATAGGCGCCCATGAGCCGATTATACATCATTCCGGTCATATTATCCACGAATGAACCAACAAAAAAGGCCGGGGCGCGGGACCCGGCCTTTTCCGCAGATAAAATCTAGTCTTTGCTGTCAAACTTGACCGTCACAAAAGCCACATTGCCGCGGCGGATAAATTTGAGCAGAATGCTCTTGCGGCCTTTATCTTTCAGCTCTGCAATGCGGGCCAAAGCACCCTCCACTGTCTTCACAGCCTCCTGGGTGATTTCCACGATGACATCACCCCGGCGCAACCCTCTTTCACTGGCGGGACTGTTGCGGTCAACGGATGCAATGAGAACGCCTGCCAAGTCATCTTCCAGGTCAAGCCTTTCCCGAACTTTATCGGTAATCGGCTCAAGATTCATACCCAGAATTTCCTGTGTCTCCTGATCCATGCCCTCATCATCGGACATATCAGGTTCATCCTCGTCATTACCTTCCTGAAGCTCGTCAATTATCAGGGTCAGTTTCTTTCTTTTGCCCTTGCGCAGAACAACGAGTTTCACCTTCTTGCCAATTTCTGTATTGGCCACCCAGATCGGCAGTTCATTACGCTTCTTGATGATCTTGCCTTCATATTCAATGATAATATCTCCAGCAAGAATACCCGCCCTGTCAGCGGGTCCGCCTTCAACAACGGTGGATACCAAGGCCCCATGACCATCTTCCATGCCAAGGCTCTCTGCGATATCATCGGTCACCTGCTGAAAGCTGATCCCGATACGGCCGCGTTTTGTATGACCATATTTACGCAATTGGGCAATCACATGCTGAGCCTGATTGGACGGAATGGCAAAACCAATACCGATATTGCCGCCGGAGGGGGAAAAGATCGCCGTATTGATGCCAATCACTTCGCCGCTCATGTTAAACATCGGTCCGCCGCTGTTGCCGCGGTTGATGGAGGCGTCGGTCTGGATATATTTATCATATGGTCCGGAATTAATATCCCGGTTACGGGCGGAAATAATGCCGGCGGTAATGGTGCCGCCAAGGGCATAGGGATTGCCAATGGCCAGAACCCAGTCACCAATGCGGGATTTGGCATCATCGCCAAACGTCACAAAAGGCAGAGGCTCGTCCGTCTCCACTTTGAGGACCGCAAGGTCAAGCTTGCTGTCCTTACCGATAACTTTGGCTTCGAATTCTCGGCCATCATACATCTTGATCATCACCACATCCGCCTTGTCAATCACATGATTATTGGTGATGATAATGCCTGACGGGTCAATGATAAAACCTGAGCCCAGCGACTGGCGCTGGCGGGTCCGGGGACGTTCTTTACCATTCTTGTTGCGGCCTTCTTCCTGGCCCCCATCCCGGTCAAAACGCTTGAAGAAGTCTTCCATGCCGGGAATTTTCGGAACGACACGACGACCAATCTTGATGGTTTGAGTCGTGTTCACATTAACCACGGCGGGCAGGAGTTTTTCAGCCAGGTCAGCAAAACTGCCCGGAATCCCCTTGGCAAGAACGGCGGCGGGAGAGATGACCACATAAGAAACAATAATCATCACCCCAATAAAAATTTTCTTTAATTCACGCATACTAATTCCTGATATCTTCCATTTATCCATGTTGTTATTATTGTTCTTCCCTGAAATTATTTTTATGGTCTTATCATTACCACACATTGTGACGGAAATGAGAAGCCTAAAACCCTTTGATCGTATTTTTCCATGGCTTCATCGCATAAATAATGCGGGAAAGAGGGTATGGTCGCAGGAACCACACCCTCAATCTTAAAATTCGGCGTTTATTTCTTCTTTTTATTTTTGCCGGTCATATCGCCAAAATATTTGAAGAAATCACTGGTGGGTGACAGCACCATCGTGGTGTTCTTCTCCTTAAAAGCGACATTATATGCTATCATGGACCGATAGAAGGCATAAAATTCCGGGTCCTGATTATAGGCATCGGCGAAGATTTTTGCCGCCGTCGCATCGCCCAGTCCGCGCAATTTCTGCGCCTCACGCTCGGCTTCAGCAAGCAGGACGATACGGTCGCGGTCCGCCTTGGACTTGATACGAATCGCCTGTTCCTCACCACGGGCACGAATTTCACGGGCTACCTGTTCCCGTTCGGCAATCATGCTGTCAAAGATCGGCTTGCTGTTCTCGGCAGGCAGGTCCGTGCGCTTGATGCGCACATCCACCACCTTGATACCAAGGGCTTCAGCTTCGTCCTTGACAGAATCCGAAATAGCCTTGCGCAGCGCCCGACGTTCACCGGACAGGGCATCTTTAAATTCCCGCCCGCCAAACACCTTGCGCAGGTTGGAATTGATGATGATCGAAAGCCGTGATTCCGCGCCGGCAACATTGCGCACCGCCTGATAGACTTTCAGGGGGTCTTCAACCCGGAATTGGGTGAAGGCATCCACAATGATCCGTTTCTGATCCTGGGTAATGACGATCAGTTCCGGGGTATCAAGCAGTATAATCCGCTTGTCGAAATAGACCACATCCTGCAGGAAGGGGGTTTTGAAATGCAGTCCGGCTTCGGTCACGGTTTTCTTCCATGATCCAAGTTCCAGAACCAGAGCCTGCTCGGTTTCCCTGACGGTAAAGACGGAAGCGCCCAGTAAAACAACACTGGCACCCAGGATGATCAATGCAATAAGTGATTTTAGATTAGTCATTGTCTTTATCCACTCCTAGTTCTGTTTCTTTATGGCAGGCAACGGCAGGTAAGGCAAAACATTGCCACTGCCGCTTTCCAGAATAACTTTGTCCGTATTGCCGAGGATTCTTTCCATGGTTTCAAGATACAAACGTTTGCGGGTTACTTCTGGTGCTTTTTTGTATGCTTGATACAAGCTGTTAAACCTATCAGCTTCACCAATCGCTCTATCTTCCACTTCTTTAGCATAGGCTTCAGCTTCAAGAATATACATTCTTGCCTTTTGACGGCTCGCGGCTTTTTGACCAGGCATCCAAAGTGGCATATCTAGAGAGCTTTCCCATTCACGCAAACCTTGATTA
>NVTJ01000147.1 GCA_002401545.1 Alphaproteobacteria bacterium | reverse complement strand
TATTTCCTGCGACATGTTGCCCAGTTCGCGGGCCATTATTTCCAGCTGCTCCCCGATCAGGCGGGATCTTTCATCAAGCAGCTTGTTTTGCAGGGTGATTTCATTGCTGACGTTTTCAGAATTTTTCCGTGCGGTGTTGGCAAGGGTTTCACTGTCAAAGGTGATCTGTTTGAACCGGCCTTCCAGTTCAGTACTATATTTGGTCAGCTCTGCCACCTGACGGGTGAAGGCTTCTCTTTCGGTGGATAATATTTCCTGTATATTTACCGCCTTGGCTTCCGCATCGGTGGTGACCTCAAACAGGTTACTGATCTGTTCCTGAAAGCGATTTTCCAGATTATCAATACGGATGGTGGCAATGTCACCCGCAGCTTCCACATGTTTGATTTCCTTATGCAGTTCGGCAACGATGGCATTAACCCGCCTTTGGGCCACATCAAGGGGAGCAAGAAGCCCGTCCAGCCCCCGGGCGAGAGCCATTCGCTGATCCCGCAGGGGGTCTGCGCGTAAATAGACCAGGGCAATCAGCCAGACTAAAATCAGTGGCAGGGAGGCACCCGCCATCAGGCCCCCGGTCTCATAAAGCGGCATCCGGGCCATGGTTTTGCCGGATTCCATAAACCACCATAGACATATTCCTATCCAGATCAGGCTCAGGGCCGTGCTAAGCAACAAGGGCCAAAAGCGTCTGAGCCATGTCTGCCCGGTGTTTTTAGCTTGTGCTGTATCTGGGGGGGGGAGGGGTTCCGTGTGCGGGTTATTACTGTCAGTCATACTTAAAATGTTCTTTGCTTTTTTCCGAAAATATTCTGTATTATCTGCTGCTATTGTATCAGTAGTACGGGTAAGCAACAAGCATTTGAGTTATTTAGTCATAAGTTCACTTTTTGTTTACTCAGGCGTTTTATGGTTAACAGGCAAACAAATTTGAAAACAGATACCGGGAAAAAGCTACGGTGAGAATATGAGTAATATTGATTTAAGTCGGGTAAGTATTGTCGTTGTGGAGGATTGTCAGTTTATAAGGTCACTGATAGTCAATTGCCTGCGGGTATTGGGTGTGGGGTCCATTAAATCCGTTGATGACGGGGCGCAGGCCATTGAATTTATCAAGCAGGTGGCGGATAATCCCATGAAAGCCGGGATGATGAGCATAGATATCATCATATCCGACTGGGAAATGTCACCGGTGAATGGCATGATGCTGTTGCGCTGGATTCGCCGGCATAAGGACTGTCCTGACCGTTTTATTCCTTTTTTGATGTTGACCGGTTATTCTGAGCCTAAACGCGTGCAGGATGCCCGTACTATGGGGGTAAATGAGTTCATGTCAAAACCTTTCACTGTTAACGCACTGGCGAACAAGATGTTTTCTATCATTAACAAACCCCGGCAATTTGTGCATACGGGGTCATATTTTGGCCCGGACCGCCGCCGTCAGTCAGTACCGATCACGGGGGAGGACCGGCGTGTCCTCACCTATGACAGCCCTGAAGTGGAGGTAGTCAATGGTTAAAGTGAGCGTTCGTTTTTACCGGCTTAAAAATAAACTGCGGGAAAAGACTCTGGGACTGGCCAGAATGAATGATGATGAAATTTCTTTTGATGAAGAATTGATGGCACAGGCCATGGCGGCTCTGGACGAAATGGCTGAGGACTATCCGGACTGGGTTTCCGGATTGATTCAACAATTGGCAGATGTTCATCGGCGCTGTGTCGACACGCCGGAACAAAGATTCCAGCATTTTGAGCAGCTTCATGCCATTGCCCATGACATGCGCGGGCAGGGGGGTACATTCGGTTATCAGTTAATATCCGACTTTTCCGACGGGCTGTATGAATTTACCAGAGCAAGTACCGGGACTTCCGACAAGAATGTGGAAATTATCAAGGCCCATATTGATGCCATGCGGGTGGTGATCAAGGATCGGGTCAGCGGTGACGGTGGTGATATTGGCAAACAGTTGAAAGCCGGCCTTGAAGCGGCCATCAAGAAATACAGTCAATAACTATTGCTTGCGGCTGAGCTCTTTCATGGCGCTTTCCAGCCCGCTGACGGTGAGGGGGTACATGCGGTCACTCATGAGTTGACGCATCAGGGAAATGGAATGGGTGTAATCCCAATGGGCCTCTTGTGTCGGGTTCAGCCAGATGGCACTCTGGTATATTTCCAGAACCCGCTTCATCCATACTTCGCCGCTTTCCTCATTCCAATGCTCTACACTGCCGCCGGGGTAAACAATCTCGTAAGGGCTCATGGCGGCATCGCCGACAAAAATCACCTTATAGTCATGAGGATATTTATGCAGAATATCATAGGTATCCATGCGGTTTTGATGACGCCGGCGGTTATCCTGCCATACGCCTTCATAAAGGCAGTTATGGAAATAGAAATATTCCATATGTTTGAATTCGCTACGGGCGGCGGAGAAAAGTTCTTCGCATAATTTAATATGCGGGTCCATGGAGCCGCCAATATCAAAAAAAATCAGCACTTTAATGGCATTATGCCGTTCCGGCACCATTTTAATGTCGAGGTACCCCTGTTTCGCCGTGGAACGGATGGTATCATCCAGATCAAGTTCCTCAGCGGCCCCCTGACGGGCAAAATTACGCAGCCGTTTCAGGGCTACCTTGATGTTGCGGGTGCCAAGCTCCACATTGTCATCCAGATTCCTGAATTCTCTTTTATCCCAGACCTTGACCGCTCGACCATGGCGGCCTTCTTTCTGACCAATGCGGATGCCTTCCGGGTTATAGCCATAAGCACCAAAGGGTGACGTTCCCGCCGTGCCGATCCATTTGCTGCCGCCCTGATGGCGTTCATTCTGTTCTTCCAGACGTTTTTTGAGGGTTTCCATGAGCTTGTCCCAATCGCCCATGGCCTCTATTTTTGCCATTTCTTCGGGGGAAAGGAATTTTTCGGCCATTTTGCGCAGCCATTCTTCGGGAATTTCCGCCATCAGGTCTTCTGCTTCGGGGGCTTCCAGTCCCTTGAAACAGTGGCCGAACACCTGATCAAACTTATCCAGGTTGCTTTCGTTTTTGACCAGAGTGGCCCGGCTGAGATAATAGAAGTCATCAAGGGAATAGTTGGCAATCCCCGCCTGCATTCCCTCCATCAGCATGAGATATTCCCGCAAGGATACGGGAACACCGTGGTCACGCAGGGTGAGGAAGAAATTGGTGAACATCTTCTTTATCGATTCTCGCGGCGGTTCATAAAGGCCAGCCGTTCCAGCATATGCACGTCCTGCTCATTCTTCAGCAGCGCACCATGCAGGGGCGGGATCATGGTTTTTGGGTCGTTGCTACGTAAAACATCCAGCGGCATGTCCTCCACCATGAGCAGTTTGAGCCAGTCCAGCAGCTCGGACGTAGACGGTTTTTTCTTCAGTCCCGGCACATCGCGCACATCATAAAATAAATTCAGGGCTTCCCGCACCAGAATATTCTGAATATCCGGGAAATGGACATCAATAATCTCCGTCATGGTTTCCTTGTCGGGAAACTTGATATAATGGAAGAAACAGCGGCGCAGGAAGGCGTCTGGAAGATCTTTCTCATTATTGCTGGTGATGATCACCAGCGGACGGTTGACCGCGCGGATGGTTTCCCCGGTTTCATAGACGTTGAATTCCATGCGGTCCAGTTCCTGCAACAGGTCATTGGGAAATTCAATATCGGCCTTGTCAACCTCATCAATAAGCAATATGGGGCTGTTATCTGCTGTGAAGGCTTCCCACAGCTTGCCTTTATTAATGTAGTTCTTGATGTCGTGAACTTTTTCCGAGCCAAGCTGGCTGTCCCGAAGCCGTGACACCGCATCATATTCATACAGGCCCTGCTGGGCCTTGGTGGTGGATTTGATGTGCCATTCCAGCAGATCCTTGCCCAGAGCCTTTGCCACTTCATGGGCGAGGACGGTCTTTCCGGTTCCCGGCTCCCCCTTGATCAGCAGGGGGCGTTCCAGCGTAATTGCCGCATTAACCGCAATCATCAGGTCCGGGGTGGCCACATATGTATCTGTACCCGTAAATTTCATAACCAAACATCCGTTTTATTTTGATATATATAGGGTATCTTTTAGCCTTTAAAAGGTCAAAGACTAAATTTTCGGCTGTATTATGGTGGTCAGGCGGATGTTTCCTTTAGTTTCTCCGCGACCCATGGCCGGAATTCTTCTTCGGCGAACAGGGGCATAAAACCATCCCAGTCAAGGGTGGGCGGTTTGATGGTGATTTTGGCTTTTTTGAAAATGGGGGTAGTATTTTCCTGGCCAAAACTCCACCAGGCCCGGCTGTTATAGGTGACCCACCAGGCGAGAGTGCCAACGGTTGCGGCCTGAGGTAATGGTGAGGATGCGGCACCTATAACCAGATCAAGATTTTTCATCAGGGCTGCCGTACCCTCAAAGTCATCTTTCAGATTCAGTTCTTCAAAATTATGCAGGACAATACCGTGGGTATCCAGAAGTTCTTTGATTTCATCGGTGCAATCGCCGTACTGAACATTGATAAAGTTGATATTCTCCATGGCGAGTACCGGTGCCCATTCAAGGAGTTGGGCATAAAACATTTCACGTTTGGCTTGTTTTAAACCACTGCGCCAGCAGATACCTATATTGATTTTATGGGGCAGTTCAGACAGTTTGTCTTGCCAGTAATCGACTTTTTCCTGTGCCGGAATCAAAAAGCCATTGCTCATATCCGTGATGTCCCCAATGGACCGCCACCGATAGCGCATGAATTCCGTATAGAGGCACATATAGTCAATTTTATCTATGTCAATACCCTCATAGAGCCGGACCCGGTACCCCAATTCATGCTGCCCCGGGATATAGGGCAGAACAGTGGCCTCTTTGAAGCTGTTTTGGAACAGTGGCACAAGACGTTTGTCGCAGCCTATTATCACATGTTCGGCTTCTCTGATCGCATCAGGATAAAGGCAGGAGAATAAAATTTCGTCGCCAACGCCCTGTTCGGCCCCGATCAGAATGGTTTTTCCCTTCAGGTCTTGCCCTTTCCATTGTTCAATATTATAGGGCATGAAGACTGACCCCGGATCGGACTTGTGATTATGCCAGGTAAGGCCCTCAAAGGCTTCTTCAAAGTTGCCCAGCCTGAAACTGCAATATATCAAGGCTTTGTAGCTTGTGGGGGACTTTGCCAGCTCAACAGATTTTCTGGCAAACTCCATGGCTTTCTCATAGAGACCCAGATTGGTATAGGTCAGGCATAAATTACTGGAAATTGACGGGATTGACGGATCAAGGCGATAGGCTTCTTCATAAAAAGGCTGAGCAGCGGGATAACCATCGCGGAAGGAAATCCCGGCGGCGACAGAATTCCAAAGGGCCGCATTTTCAGGATAAATAGGTATAATATCCTGTAACATTTGAATGGATTCATCCGTTTGGCCGTTTTCACGCAGGGCCGTTGCCAGATTATTATAGCCAATAGCTTCACCGGGAGCGAGCTGGGTGTAAAGTGTAAAGAATTTTATGGCCAGTTCCGTAAAATCCATGGAGAGACAGGCATTGCCCAGGGCATCGCAGATTCCGGGGTTCGCCGCGCTCTGGTGCAGGGCATGTTCCATCAGGGCAATGGCCTTGTTTTTCATGCCCAGATAAAACAGACAACGGGCCATTAATATGAGGATATTGGGGTGATAATCCTTAAAATCCAATGCTCTGGTGAAGTATTTCAGGGCTTCGGTGAAATTTCCCTTGTCATAATGGCGTTTGCCGCCACTGACAAGTTTGTTATATTGCTGTCTTGTTTTCGGGGAGGCAAGTGTGCGGGTGTTCTTGGTCATACAATCATTACCTTTGACGGGGGCCGAGTGTTTTAGGGGGCTGATTTTACAGGCAGTTTTTACTTATTGCATGAATATATTGTATCTGTTTTCATTTTAATACTATAGTTAATTTAATTAGTTCATATTTTATTAACACAAAATTTGAGATAATAGCCGGGCTTCAATGGTAAGGTCAGGTTATGACTTGGATAAAGGTAGGGAAAAATGGCTTTAAAACTATCGTTAAAACCTGGGGAGAAAATTATTGTTAACGGGGCTGTGATCGTTAATGGTGACAGAAGATCAACATTGATCCTGCAAAACAGGGTTTCCCTCCTGCGGGAAAAGGATATTCTGCTGGCGGAGGATGTTGATACGCCAGTGAAGCATGTATATTTTCCGATCATGCTTATGTATATGGATAAAAAGGGTTTTAATAAATATCATGAGCAATATGTTTTGCGCATGACGGAACTTTTAAGTGTGTTGGAAGATCCAGCGGCAAAAACAATGTGTGTTGCCATAAGCAAGGATGTTATGGATGGTGAATTTTATAAAGCATTGCTGAAGTGTAAAAAAATGTTCGAATATGAAAATACGAGATTAAATTATGTCCCTTAAGGCGTATCAGACAACCCAGAAGGCCAATGAATCGAAAAGCCAGACCGAATATCGTCTTTTTGCTGATGTGACCCGTGATTTGCTGGCAGCAGAAAATATGTCCAAACTTGACAGAAAGTTGCATGATGCGCTGCACTGGAACCGGCAGCTATGGTCCACACTGGCCACGGATTGTGCGGTTGAAGGTAATATGCTGCCCAAGCAGCTCAGGGCATCTATCATTTCCATTTCCATCTGGGTAAGTAAATACAGCTCCCGGGTGGCGCGGGGGGAAGAAGATATTAAGGCTCTGATTGATATTAACCGGAATATCATGGAGGGTCTGTCCGCCCAGGCGCAGAATAATGTGTCAGAGGCAAAGGAAACTCCTGTAACAACAGGTAATAATTACTCTGTCTAATTGTTAATTTTTCCCCGGAAATATGTTATTTATGGTTAATATTCTATTAACTATATTATGTTATCTTAACACAACATCATGATTCTGAACAAAGAATCTGCCTTTCAATGAAAAATATCCCTTGTTAACTAATCCTTAATATATTATGACTTATCCTGTTCGTGTCTGTTAGATAGCCAGAAAGGCGTAATATTTACGACGCAGGCATGAGCGGGCTTCGGCCCATTGATGGAGCAAAATGCTCTTTGTTAGTACTCTCAGAATGGAGAATATATTATGGCTTTTTCAGTCAATACAAACGCAGGCGCCTTATTCGCCCTGCAATCCCTAAATAAAACAAACAAACTGCTTGATGTCGTTCAGTCCAGAATTAACACTGGTCTGAAGGTGTCTTCTGCCCGAGATAATGCGGCGGTTTTTGCCATTGCTCAGGGGCAACGGGCTGAACTTGGTGGTCTGAACGCCGTCAAGTCATCACTTGACCAGGCCTCAAGTTCCCTCAATGTTGCTCTTGCTGCGGCAGAAGCTGTATCAGACCTTCTGATCCAGTTGAAGGAAAAAGCAGTTGCCGCCACCGACCCGGGTGCCAGTTCTGCCACACAGACGGCTCTTAATGACGAATTTCAAAATCTGGTTGCCCAGATTGATACCGTTGTTAATAACGCGGAATTCAACGGCGTTAACGCTGTGAAGAATGGTGGGGCAAACATTGTGGCCCTGACTGGTGTGCCTGATGGTACGCTGTCAATTGGCAACTTCTCTATCACTATTACTGCTACAGACATCTCCGCCAATACCGGACTTGCACTGTCAGCTGCTGTTGTGATCACTTCTGCCGGGGCTGCTTCATCTGCCCTTGCAACAATTACCACAGCTGAATCCACACTGAACACCTTCCTGTCAAAACTTGGCGCGGGTGCGAAACGTGTTGATATTCAGCGGGCGTTTACCGACAAGCTTTCTGATGCCATCGAAATTGGTATTGGTAATCTGGTGGATGCCGATCTGGCGCGTGAAAGTGCGAACTTGCAGTCATTGCAGGTGCGACAGCAGTTAGGTCTGCAGGCACTGTCAATTGCGAATCAGGCACCTGGTTCCATATTGTCACTGTTCAGATAACAGTCAATCCTACGTTTTTGGTGGAAGCGTTATGGACGTTTCCACCAAAATACACATTTTATTATTATTTAAAGAATTTATTTTTTACGTTATTTATATTGCATGATGGATTTATACGCCTTTTGTAGTAAGGTTTTGAAAGTTGGGTATATGTAGAGGATAAGATGGTAGATGGAATTAACATAACCAGTCCGCTCTTATCTGGCACCGGTGAAAGACAGGGTGCTGTACCAAAGCCTGTTGATTCAGACGACAGACCAAAAGTACAGCCCGCCAAAGAAACCAGCCAGTTAAGGGCCAATGAAACTGACAACAGCACTTCAGCAATTGCAAAATCTGATGAGAAGCGTTTTACGGCGTTAACATCGGGGAATGACTTTCTGCGGGCTGCGGAAAGATTCATTAATGCGTCGTTACCGAGCAAGCCGCCGGGGACCAAGCTGCGCATTGATCTGGATGCTGATTCCGGAAGATTCGTTTATCAGGGCGTTGATATCAATACCGGGGACGTGGTAACTCAGTTTCCTTCTGAACAAATATTGAAACTTATCGCTTTCAACCGGGAACGTGACGGCATAGAAGGTATCGTGGTTGACGAGGAAGTATAATTGCCGCGTGAAATGATGTGATTTTGTCTGTATCCCGCGATACAGGCTTTTTTTTTGGATAATAATCATGACTGACAGCATTTTATGTATATCTCAGGCCCGTATGACGTCGACGCGACTGCCGGGAAAGATACTTAAAACCGTATACGGGCGGTCATTACTGGATTATCATACTGCGCGCCTGTTAACATGCGACAATATAGACAGGTTCGTCATTGCGACAACGGTGGGGAAATCCGATGATCCGGTTGCAGAATTTTGCCGTGAAAAGAATATTTCCTGTGTTCGGGGCAGTGAGGATGATGTTCTGGCCCGCTATTATCAGGCCGTACAGAAATATCCGGCAGATATAATCGTCAGGGTGACCTCGGACTGTCCCCTGATTGACCCGGACCTTGTGGATCTGGTGATTGGCTATTTTCTTGATCACCGGGATCGCTATGACTATATCACTTTGGGCAGCGGAGATTTCCCGCGTGGTCTGGATGTGGAGGTTTTTTCGTTTGAAGCGCTGGAAAAAGCCCATTGCCATGGTCATGAATCTCATCAGCGGGAGCATGTCACCCCCTATATCTATCGTCCGGGCGGCGAATTTCGCTGTGGCACCTATCCGTCCCCTGAAAAATCCGGTCATCACAGGTGGTGTGTGGACACCCCGGAGGACTTTGAACTGGTGGCCAATATACTGACAGCCTTTGAGGGCCGACATGATTTTTCCTGGAAAGACTGCCTTTTTCTCTTTGATAAAAACCCTCAGTGGCGGCATATCAACAGTATGGTCCGGCAAAAAAACTTATAGAAATACTTTGTGAAAACATAAAGATATTGTCACTGAATGACTTTCAATATAAAACTTGTTTTCTTAATATTTTTGACAGGAATCATACTATGGAGACACGTGCCGCAGTGGCCTTTAAGGCGGGCGAACCCCTTAGCATCGAAACGGTAAATCTCGAAGGGCCACGGGCCGGAGAGGTTCTGGTAGAACTTAAGGCCACGGGCATTTGTCACACCGATGCTTTCACATTGTCCGGCGATGACCCGGAAGGGGCCTTTCCGGCCATATTGGGTCATGAGGGTGCGGGCGTGGTTATGGAAGTGGGCGAAGGGGTTAAATCCCTGAAAGTCGGCGACCATGTGATCCCGCTTTATACGCCGGAATGCCGGGAATGCGATTATTGCCTGAATCCCAAAACCAACCTCTGCCAATCCATTCGGGAAACACAGGGACAGGGCCTTATGCCGGACGGCACCAGCCGTTTTTCCTTGAA
>NVTJ01000146.1 GCA_002401545.1 Alphaproteobacteria bacterium | reverse complement strand
AGTTTTGTGCCCGAACACGGGCTATCTTTTTCGGCACCCCAAACAGGGAATGAGCCACCTGACAGGCCACCATATTCACTTCATCAAACAGGGTTACCGCAATAATCATATCCGCATCCCTCGCCCCGGCTCTCTCAAGCAAATCCGGGTGCGAAGCGTAGCCCACAAGGGCCTGTACATCCAGAGAACTCTGAATCTTTGCGATTAGCTCCGGTGAACGGTCAATGACGGTAACATCATGCTGCTCGCTGGCCAGATGACGGGCAATGTTAAAACCAACCTGCCCGGCGCCACAAACTATAACTTTCATTTTCTACCTCACCCTTTTTGTTAGGATATTTTTTCATTTCCGGAAAGTCCCAGGCTTTTTAACTTTCTGTGCAGCGCAGAACGTTCCATGCCGACATATTCTGCGGTTCGCGAAATATTTCCGCTAAAACGGCTGACCTGCACCTTGAGATATTCCCGCTCAAATTTTTCACGGGCATCCCTGAGCGGCAAAGACATAATATCGTTATTCATACTTGGCCTGACCACGGATGTATCAGATATTATTTCTGACGGCAGCATATCAAGGCTAATTGTTGCGTTATCCGCCGACATGATCAACAGCCGTTCCACCACATTGCGCAATTGGCGCACATTACCCGGCCATTCATGGTTTTGCATGGCAGACATGGCGTCCGCATCAATATGTTTAGGCGCAAAGCCCGTGGCAATGGAAAGCTGATTCATAATTTGCTGAACCAGTGCCGGAATATCCTCCCGCCGCTGAATAAGCGGCGGCACATGAACGGGGACCACGCTCAGGCGGTGAAACAGGTCTTCGCGGAAAAGATTATTGTTGATCTGATCTCTGAGGTCACGGCTGGTGGCGCTGATCACCCGCACATTAACCAGCACCTTTTTATTGCCGCCCACCCTCTCAAACGTCTGGTCAGTCAATATGCGCAGTATCTTTGCCTGAGTATTCTGCGGCATATCAGCCACCTCATCAATGAACAGGGTTCCCCCGTGGGCCTGTTCAAAAACACCGGTTTTTTTAATATTACCATCTTCTTCCACGCCGAACAGCTCATTTTCCATGCGTTCGGCAGAGATGCTGGCCGCATTGATCACAATGAAGGCACCTCTGGACCGTTTGGACTGTTTATGGATCAGGCGGGCAACAACCTCCTTGCCGGAACCGGGCGGCCCGGAAATCAGGACCCGGCTGCCACTTGGCGCCACTTTATCGATCGTATTACGCACCAGATTAATTGCCGATGAAGATCCGGTCAACCCCACATCAACGCCCATTTTTTCCTTGAGTTCTGTATTCTCCCGGCGAAGTTTATCAACCTCTGTCGCTCTTTCCACAAGAATAAGCAGCTTGTCGGTTTCAAAGGGTTTGCTGATAAAATCATAGGCGCCAAGCTTGATCGCTGACACGGCCGTTTCGATATTGCCATGACCGCTGATAATAACCACCGGAAGCTCCACATGGGCTTTCTTGATCACGTCAAGCAGTTCAAGCCCGTCAAGACGGCTGCCCTGAAGCCAGATGTCCAGAATGATCAGTGACGGACGCCGGGCTTCTATTTCCGATAACGCCGTATCGCTGTCTTTTGCCGTACGGGTTTCATAGCCCTCATCATCCAGAATACCGGAGATCAGGTCCCGGATATCGGCCTCATCATCAACGATTAAAATATCAAGCGCCATAAGCTCTCCTTACATTATTTCCCGGAATATTATTCTGAAAATGCACGTTCTTATAAAATACCAGCGTTACCGTTGCCCCTAAGTCCACGCTATTTTCCAAATGCAAATCCCCGCCATGATCGGTCATTATTTTTTTCACAATAGCCAGCCCAAGGCCGGTGCCCTTTGCGCGGGTTGTTATATAGGGCTCAATTAATTTATCCATCAGATGTTCCGGCAGCCCCACACCGTTATCGCTGATTTTAATGCGTGTCTCGCCCTCATTATCCACGATGGAAACCGTAATTCTACCCTGATAATCACCACCATTGTTCTTTGTTGAGGCTGTCATGGCCGCGATGGATTCCGTGGCATTTTTAATGACGTTGGTCAATGCCTGCCCGATCTGGCCAGCATCACATTCAATGTTTAATATTTCTGCGGCACAGTCCAGTTCAAACCTGATTTCACTATTGGCCACTTCCTGAAGAAAATAGGCTCGCCGGGTAATTTCCGTCAGATTTTCACTTTTAACGACCGGGGTTGGCATACGGGCAAATGAGGAAAATTCGTCAACCATACGTCTGAGATCGCCCACCTGGCGAACAATGGTATCCGTACATTGGGTAAAGGTCCCGGGATCACTTTTGATTTCCTTCAGGTATTTACGTTTCAGCCGTTCCGCCGCAAGCTGGATTGGAGTCAGTGGATTTTTTATCTCATGGGCAATACGCCGGGCAATATCGGCCCACGCGGCATTTCTCTGCGCCGCAACCTGCTCGGTAATATCATCAAAGGCGATAACAAAACCCTGAATCTCACCCTTTTTGGTTTCTGCAGTTATCCTGACCATCAGGTTCAGGTTTATCTCATCCCGTTCGATAACGATCTGATCCTGAACGGACGGGCTTTCCGTTGACCTTATCTTGTTAAAAAGTTCCTCGACCTCGGGCATAATATCCTGAATTTTTGCCCCCGGAATATGATCAATTTCAAGGTCAAGCATATTTGCCGCAGCCTTGTTAGGCAACGTCACCTTACCCACAGGATCAAGCCCTATAATACCGGCGGAAACTCCCGACAGCACGGCTGCCATAAACCGGTTCCTTTCCTCCAGGGTGGTATTCGCCCGCTGAATATCTTTCTGCTGCTGATCCAGTTGCCGGGTCATTTTGTTAAAAGCCCGGGTCAGCCCCCCCAGATCATCATAACCCTTCCTGATCGGAGCGCGGGCGGTAAAATCACCCTTGCCGACCTTTTCCGAAGCATCCACAAGGTTAGTGATTGGCTCCATAAGTTTTCGCGCAAAACCAATGCCCAGCCAGATGGCGGCAAAAAGAATTAAAAAAGCAATGATAATATAGGTCAGGTTAAACCATAGTCTGTAACGTGACTGGTTATTGAGAGCCGCCATATAATCTGACCGGGCGTCCGTCGTGTTTTTCACCAGCGCCAGAGCCTTGGGATCAACAAACCGGCTGATATAGAGGAAATGGCCCAGAAATCCGTCCAGCGCCACAAGCACCCGAACCCGGTTATCATTGGCCCCGCCGATAATCGGCACAATATTTCCCTTGGCCGCCATATCAAGTGCCGTAATCGGGAATGAATCCCCGATCAGGCTCAAAGTTGTTTTGGCCCGGGCCTTTACCTGTCCATTACGATCAAAAACAATGGCTTCTGACAGGGCGAGAAACTGGGCCTGCACCGACAAGGCCTGTTCAAGAAGGGCTTGGTTCTGTGACAGGGCAAAAGACTGGGAGTTCAAATCTCTGGCAACCCCTAAAACATCAGCCTGAATGGCTTTTTTATGTTCTTCAATATAAGCCTCGGCCACAGCCTGGGAGCTGTCCAGTGCCGTACGCACCTTATCGCTGAACCAGCTCTGCATACCAAATTCAAAAAACAGGCCCGAAACAATGGCAACGATGATGGTCGGGGTTATGGCTACAATACTGAACAGGGTTACAATACGCCGGTGCAGACGGGCGCTGCCGGCACTTTTCTTTTGCATCGCCCGCAACTGCATAATCTGTTGGGCAACCATGACTCCCAGAATAAGCAATATAATCAGGTTAATGGTCAGTAGAACAAAAAGCGTCGTCGATGTGGGCAGAAAAGGCCCCACATTGGAAAAAGTGGCAAAGGTGGCAAATACCGATAAAACCGCCGCGACAGCCATCGCATAAGCTGATTTTTTGGCAAGGTTAACCCTTCCTGCCCAAGACCTGAGTTTACGAAATGACTTTGATTTTCTCTTGTCCATGGAAATGACAATACTCAAAATATAATACCAAAACACCAGAATATCATATTGTTGCAATTATGCAACAGGCTTATGTGCCCTTACCCTTTTGGAATGTCAATATCCAGGTCTCTTATCTTCTTACGCAGGGTATTACGATTAACCCCTAATAATTCAGCCGCCTTTATCTGGTTGCCTCTGGTCGCTTTCAGGGTATTCTCAATCAACGGTTTCTCAAATTCCCTGAGCAGACGGGAATATAACCCCGGCGGCGGCAGATCATGGGGCAGATGGGCATCAAAATACTTCTTCAAGTGGCGATGAATAGACTCCTGCAATGTTTCATTTGCGGCAATAGCATTGCCTTTGGTCTGATCGCTGTCATCAAGCGGGACCATTTCAGAACGGGCAATATCAAGGGTAATGGTATCTTCCACATAAAGGGCGGCTATCCTCTGACACAGGTTTTCCAGTTCCCTGACATTTCCCGGCCAGTCATACTGTTTAAGATAATCCAGCGCATCCGTCTCAATAAGTTTTGGCGTTTGCGCATTTTCCAGGGCATATGTATTGAGGAATTGCCGCATGAGATCATGAATGTCATCAATCCGTTCCCTGAGCGGTGGTATCCTGAGCGGCACCACATTCAGGCGGTAATAAAGATCCTCCCGGAACAGACCATGACTGATCAGGGACTTGAGATCGCGGTGAGTGGCGCATATGATTCTCACATCGGTTTTGACCGGCCTTTTGCCGCCAACCGTGGTATATTCACCTTCCTGCAACACCCGCAGAAGCCGGGTTTGTGCCTCCAGAGGCATATCGCCAATCTCATCCAGAAACAATGTCCCGCCCTGTGCCTGTTCAAATCGCCCTGAACTGCGACTGTCGGCCCCGGTGAAAGAACCTTTCTCATGACCAAACAACTCGCTTTCGATCAGCTCACGCGGGATCGCCGCCATATTCAGCGCCACGAAGGGGTTGTTTTTACGCCGGCCAAAATCATGCAGGGCGCGGGCCACAAGCTCCTTGCCGGTGCCGGACTCGCCGGTGATGGTCACCGTCAGGTCTGTATTCATCAGACGCGCCATCACCCGATAGACATTCTGCATGGCCGGAGACCGGCCGATCAGCGGCAAATCTTCGCTGTTGTCCTTGATCTGCACGATTGCGGTCTTGCCTTCCCTGACGGCCAGAGCTTTGGCAACAACAGATTTCAGCTCGTTCAAATCAAAAGGTTTCGGCAGATATTCATAAGCACCGCGTTCTGTGGCCTTTAATGCTGTCATCAGGGTATTCTGTGCAGACATGACAATCACCGGCATATCGGGGCGAATTTTCTTTATTTTCGGCAGCAGGTCAAGGCCGTTCTCATCGGGCATAACCACATCGGTAATCACCAGATCCCCTTCCCCGTTGGACACCCAGCGCCACAGGGTCGCGGCGTTGCCCGTCAGCCTGACCTGATAGCCATCCCGCTCGAAGGCTTTGGATAACACCATGCGAATGGCTTTATCATCGTCGGCAATGAGTAATGTTTTTTCTGTCATGTACTCTACCCTTCTAATCTTGGCAAAAGCTCGGCAATAATACTCTGAATATGGTGTTTGTCTGTGATGTATCACATTCAATTATGCCACCGTGATCCCCGACTATCTTTGCCACAAGAGCCAGACCAAGGCCTGTTCCCGATGGCTTTGTGGTGACAAAGGGGTCAAACAGATGCGGTTTAAGGTCATCCGCTATGCCACTGCCATTATCAATCACACAGATTTCCAGCGGCAGATGCATACGTTCCTTTGATCCCGCCACCGCAACCCGCACACCATGGCGGTATGCCGTGGTCAAGGTCACTTCACCACCGGGTAGCGAAACAGCCTCCACCGCATTCTTGATCAGGTTGAGGAACACCTGAATCAGCTGCCCCTTATCCCCGCGCGCAGAGGGGATGGACGGGTCATAGATTTCCCTGAAGGTCACATGCCGGCCAAACCCATTCTGGGCCAGCATGCGCACATGCTCCAGCACGGAATGAATATTAATATCTTCCGCAGCGACCGGCTTGTTATCGGAAAAGACTTCCATACGATCAACAAGACCGCATATGCGGTCAGTTTCCTGCACGATAAGCCGGGTTAAATCCTTGTCATCCTCACAAATTCCCTGTTCCAGAAGCTGTGCCGAGCCGCGGATACCCGACAGGGGGTTCTTGATCTCATGGGCCAGAACCGACGCCATACCCGCCACGGAACGCGCCGCACCACGGTGGCTTAACTGCTGACTGATTTTCTGGGCAATGCTTCTTTCCTGCAACTGAACAACCATATCACCATCGCCCTCAATCAGGGGGGATACATGAATATCCACACGCTTGCCGCTATATTTAGGGCTGCTCAGCATAATATCATATTCGGACGTAATGGTTTTATTCCGCCGCGATTGATTGACAACGGAGACCAGCGGGCTGTCGAAAGCGACAATTTCCTCCAGTTTGCGACTGAGCAACAGCTTAGCCCCGGAAAAAAATAATTGCTCCGCCGCATTATTGACATAGATGATTTGATTTGCGCTATTCACAACGACGATACTGTCCGGTAAGCTGTTGAGGATCAAATCCTCCCTTATGATTGCCTGTAATGTCAAGCGGCCAGCTCCTCAATCAAGGGATCAAAAAAATCATTGATCATTTGCCGAACCAATCTCACATCCCCCTGACGATTGACCTGCTGACGGAAGAAGGCACTGTCCCGCAGCCCCTTTGTGTACCATGAAATATGCTTGCGGGCGATTTTCTTGCCGGTATATTCACCGTAATGATCAATCATGGCCTGATAGTGATCCAGCACAATATGTTTTAATTCCGCCAAAGTGGGGCCGGGCAATTTCTCGCCGCACTTCAGATAATGAATAACCTGTGACAGAAACCACGGCCTGCCATAAGCCCCGCGCCCGATCATTACCCCGTCCGCCCCGGATTGGCGCAAAGCCTGCTCAGCGTCCTCGCAGGTGATAATATCGCCATTGGCAATCACCGGAATGGACACCGCATTTTTAACCTGCCCGATGAACGTCCAGTCCGCCGCCCCTTTATACATCTGATTGCGGGTGCGGCCATGAACCGTGACCATTCTGATACCCACATCCTCTGCTATCCTCGCCAATTCCGGCGCATTGCGGTTGGTAATGTCCCACCCGGTACGCATTTTCAAAGTCACCGGAATATGCACCGCATTCACCGTCGCCACCAGAATTTTCCGGGCCTCATTCAGATCCTGCATCAAGGCAGAACCGGCATAGCCATTAACAATTTTCTTGGCCGGACAACCCATATTAATATCAATGATCCGCGCCCCTTTATCCTCATTCATTTTGGCGGCAAGGGCCATCATGTCTGGATCGCAGCCCGCAAGCTGTACCGACATCAGATATTCATCGCTCTCGGCATAGGCCATTTTATGGGTGCGTTTATGATCACGGATCATGGCCTGACTGGCAATCATCTCAGAGGTCACAAGACCGGCACCAAAGCTTTTCACCAGCCGTCGGAACGGCAGGTCTGTAACCCCGGCCATGGGGCTGAGTAATACAGGATCATCAAGCGTGATCTGTCCGATATTTATGGTCATATTCCGCATCATACTGGCTAATATTTAAGCAATTAACATAAATGATTAATGTTTAATCAAAATCAGGCGGCACCATACAAGAAAAGCCCCTCAAGGTCAAAGGAGATTTGCTTTAAGAAAAATACAGACTTTTTCCCCTTGAAATGATAGTTTTCCCTATTGAAAAATGGAAAACACATCATGAAGGTTGCTGTCTTGATCGTCGCGGCGGGAAAAGGGCTCAGAGTTAGCGCGGAACTGCCAAAACAATATATAGAGCTCGGCGGTAAAAGCATATTGCATCATTCCATAAATGCGTTTTTGAAAGTCCCTTATATTGATTTAATACGCACCGTCATCCACAGGGACGACCATGAACTTTATCATAAAGCCATCGGAAATCTGGATATTCTGCCGCCCGTGAATGGCGGGGAGAGCCGTCAACAGTCGGTGATGAAGGGCCTGCAGAGCCTCGGCAGTTATGAGCCGGACCTCGTGCTGATCCATGATGCCGCCCGGCCTTTCATAGCGCCCGGCCAGATTGAAGATATTATCACCAGGGCCGCCGAATATGGCGCGGTCATCCCGACCCTGCCCGTGACCGATACGGTGAAGCAGGTAAAGGACGGCAAGGTCAGAAAAACCCTTGACCGAACCAGTCTCGCCCGCGCCCAGACACCACAGGCTTTCCGTTTCAAGCTGATCTTCATGGCCCATAAAAGGATGGAAGGCAGGGAGATGACCGATGACAGCGCCATTGCCGAAGCCTGCGGAATTCAGGTATTGACCCTGCCCGGCGACGAGCAGAATTTCAAAATTACCACAGCAGATGACCTTAAAAAGGCAGAATATATGACCCGGAAAAACCTCTCCGATATCCGCACTGGGCTTGGCTTTGACGTCCATGCCTTTGAGGCGGGTGACAATGTTATCCTCGGCGGCATTACCATCCCCCATGACCAAAAACTGAAAGGCCATTCGGACGCCGATGTGGCCCTCCATGCCCTCACCGATGCGTTGCTTGGTGCCATTGGTGACGGTGACATCGGCACCCATTTCCCGCCGAGTGACGATAAATGGAAGGGGTCAAGTTCAGATATATTCTTAAAATATGCTCATAAGCTGTTGAAAGAAAAAGACGGTATCATTTCAAATATTGACCTTACCCTCATTTGCGAAGCCCCGAAAATTGGCCCTCACGCGCAGGCTATCCGTGATAATATCGCCGAAATCCTGAGCCTTGCCCCCACAAGGATCAGCATCAAGGCCACCACCACCGAAAAGCTCGGCTTCACGGGTCGCGGCGAAGGCATCGCGGCTCAGGCCATTGTCACCGTCCGATTGCCAGAGTGAAAGAATAGATATGTTTATTGAAAAATGGTCAAAATCCCCCCTCCATCCGGCCTTGTTGCTGGCCACATGGTTTTATAGCGGCCTCGCGCCCAAAGCCCCCGGCACCATGGGGTCATTGGCCGCCCTGCCCTTTGCCTGGGTTATCATTGACCGCTTCGGACCGCTCGGATTATCCGCCGCCATCATCATCGTGTTTTTTGTCGGGCTTTGGGCCTCGAAGGTCTATATGACGGAAACCGGCAAGACCGACCCCGGTGAAATTGTGATAGATGAGGTCGCCGGACAATGGATCGCCTGCCTGCCCATTGCCGCCATGACGTCAACTATTCCGCTGTCCCTTGGCCCGTTTGTACTGGCCTTTGCGGCATTCCGGGTTTTTGACATCTACAAACCCTGGCCCATAAAGATATTTGACCAGCGCCATGATGCTTACGGGGTGATGATGGATGACGTGATCGCCGGATTTTTCGCCGCCATAATATTGATCGGATTTTACAGCTATGTTCTCTGATGAAATCATCAAGCTCGCCACCAAGGTTTTGCAAATGGCCCGGGACAAGGGATTGCACCTCGCCACCGCAGAGTCCTGCACCGGCGGCCTGATCATGGCCGCCCTCACCGAAATCCCCGGATCATCGGATGTGGTAGACAGAGGCTTCATCACCTACACCAACCGCGCCAAGATGGAAGTCTTAGGCGTCAGCCCCGAAACCCTCCGCATCGGCGGCGCAGTAACCAAGGAAACCGCCATCGCCATGGCCGAGGGCGCGTTGGAACATTCATCCGCCAACATCGCCGTATCAGTCACGGGCATTGCCGGACCCGGTGGCGGCAGTGCAGAAAAGCCCGTGGGGCTGGTTTATATGGCCTGTGCTAGGCGCGACGGCGAGACTATTCATGAAAAGCATCTGTTTGGGGATATAGGACGGGATAAGGTCAGGGAAACGACGGTTGTTGCGGCATTGGGGTTGTTTTTAGGAGCAATGAGCTGACATACCCTCGTCATTCCTTGCCCAAGAACATAAAAGGCAAGAATCCAGAAAAAATCAATCCACTCTGGTCCCCATCGATTCCCAAACACCCATAGGGGAGTGGTTACATATTAGATCCCACTGGCATTGTCAGTAAAGTAATAGACTCGATTCACAATAGTGGATAATTTTGCAGGCGCGTTTATTTGGGGTTTGCGATCTCATGCTATTTTCAAATTGATGTTTGCCA
>NVTJ01000008.1 GCA_002401545.1 Alphaproteobacteria bacterium | reverse complement strand
TAAAGCCCAGAGCCTGCATCGTTGGGGAGCCGACCAGTATGAAGGTGGTTAATTCCCACAAGGGCATTTTCCATCTGCTGACCCGCGTTTATGGGCTGGAGGCCCATTCCAGCACCGACAGGGGGCTTAATGCGGTGATGTATGCGGCAGAAATGATAAGCTTTCTGAATGGACTGGCGGATGAAATGAAGGGGCGCAGCCCTTTGACCGAAGGCTTCGATCCGCCCTATACCACTGTCCATGTGGGCCGGATCAAGGGCGGAACCGCCGCTAATATTACCCCGTCCTACTGTGAATTTGAATGGGATTTCAGGCCTATACCGGGTCCCCGGCAGGAAGAGGTAATGGACCGCTTTAAAGCTCATGTGGCAGAAAATATTCTCCCTAAGATGCAAGAGCGATCCGCCGAACATGCTCATGTTGAAACCACCCTTCTGTCCCTTGTGCCATCTCTGTTGCCACAAACGGGATCAACGGCGGAAACGCTGGTTCTGGCTCTAGCCAACCAAAATGATGTTACGGTGGTTTCTTATGGTACGGAAGCCGGAATATTTCAGGCCACGGGCGGGGTGCCGACGGTGGTTTGCGGTCCGGGCAGTATTTTGCAGGCCCATAAGCCGGACGAATATATTGCGTTGACAGAACTCTGTGCCTGTGATGAATTTTTAGGTCGTCTGTTGACTGTCATGAAAATCTCGGGATAAAAAATGCCGGTCATCGAAGCCATAAAACTAAGAAACAGCAACGCCCTTATGACGGAGGCGGACGTTGACCCTGATGTGATCCGGCAAATACTGGATGCGGCGGTATGTGCGCCGGTTCATCATCGGACGAACCCGTGGCGTTTTCTGGTGATCCGGGGTGCGGGCCGAAAGAAACTTGGCGAAGTGATGGCGGATCATCTTGCCAGGGATTTTGATGACCCGGACAGCCCGAAGAATGTGAAATTCCTGGAAAAAATCAGGAAAAAACCGCTGCGCGCCCCGGTGATTATCGTGGCAGGAGCCGCAAAGTCAGATAAAGAACAGGTCTTGATGGTGGAGGATGTGGCGGCAGTATCCGCCGCCTGTCAGAATATTTTGCTGGCAGCATCCGCATTGGGATTGAGTGCTTTCTGGCGCACGGGAAGTGTGACCTATTCTGAGCATACGGTTACGTCCCTTGGCTTTGACAAAGACACGGAACTGGTCGGGTTCATTTATCTGGGTCACCCGAAAAAGCAAATGCCACCCAAAACCCGGCAGACCGCCGCAGAATTTACCCGCTGGATGGAATACTAAAAGGATTTTATGATGAATTTGGACATTAACGGACGCACCGCCCTTGTCACCGGGGGATCAAAAGGACTGGGTTATGCCAGTGCAGAAGCTCTGGTCCGGGAGGGGGCAAAGGTTGCCATTGCCGCCCGGACTGAAGAAACGCTGACAAAAGCCGCTAAAATAATTGATGCGGTGCCTATTGTCGCTAACCTGTCGGACCGAACCGGGGTTCTGGCCTGTATTGACAAGACTCGGGAGACCATTGGCAACCCGGATATTCTGGTGATTAATACCGGGGGACCCGCGCCCGCGACTTTTGCCCAAACCACGCCGGATGGCTGGCGCGAAGCCACGGATCAGCTTTTTCATTTTACCATTGAAATGCTGAACGCCTTTCTGGAGCCCATGAAGGAAAAGGGCTGGGGCAGGATCGTGGTCATAACCTCCTTTGCCGCACAGGAGCCGGTGGCAAACCTGCTCTATTCCAACGCGCTCAGGGCGGGAATCCACGGCTTGGTCAACAGCGTGGCCACCGAGGTGGCGGGCCACGGCGTCACCATCAATGCGGTGATGCCGGGCTTTATCATGACCGACCGCATGACAGGCCTCGGGCTTGATCTGGACAATGTGGCACAGTCCATTCCGGCAAAACGAATGGGCCAGCCATCAGAATTAGGCGACCTTGTGGCATTCCTATGCTCGGAGCGGGCCACCTATATCACCGGACAGGCCATCGCCTGTGACGGTGGTCTTCTACAGGGGATTTAATTAATCAGCTTTTTCAGCTCAAACTTGTGATCGGTCATGCAGAATTCACAGGTCATGGTGATGATGCCGTCTTCGGCGCAATCCTTTAATTCTTCGGTGCTGAAACTGGCCAGGACAGTGCGCAGTTTTTCTTCGGAACAGCGGCAGCCGGTCCTCATTTCGGTGGCGGTGAAGACCCGGACCCCGCTTTCATGGAATAGTCTGAGCAATAAATCCTGCAGAGAAAGACCCTTGTCCAGAAGTTCTGATGCCTTGACAGTGGACAGCAGAGCTGTTGCCGTGGTCCAGTGATCCCGGCTATCCTCATGGGGGCTTCCGGCCAGATGCTGGATCATGATTGCCGCCGCTGACCAGCGGCCATCGGCGCCCCTGTCACAGCTTATCATAAGATGGGTCGGCAATTGTTCCGAGGTTTGGAAATATTCTTCGGCGGATTCTTTCAGGCTGCCCTGATCAAGCTTTACGATGCCCTGATAACGGTCCATGTATTTCCCCTGATCCATGGTGATCATGAGTTGGCCATCACCTAAAACAGGCGTTTTGCCTTCATCAAGTCCGCAATAGCCCCGCACCACGCCGGACCCGGACCCATCGGTGGAAAAATCGCTGACCAGAGTTCGTATCAGGCCGTCACTTCTAATCTGCAACGTCAGGATACCGTCATATTTCATCATACTGCCCAGCATAGCGGTCAGTGCCATGGCCTGCCCCAGCTGACGCTTGACATCGTCCGGGTAATTATGCGTGCCCAGAACATCATTCAGCACCCTGTCCAGCCGGATAATCCGGCCTTTAATATCCTGCTCTTCGATCTGAAACGCGAGGCAACTGTCGTTATAGATGGGGGTCATGGTTATTTCCCAAAGCACCACATGAGGATGCTTTTCTGGATGTGAAGGCGGTTCTCGGCTTCGTCCCAGATGACGGAGCGCGGGCCGTCAATCACTTCATCGGTAACTTCCTCGCCCCGGTGCGCGGGCAGGCAATGCATGAACAGGCTGTCTTTTTTTGCCTCCTGCATCAGTTTCCGGTTGACCTGATAGGGGGCGAGAATGGCGATGCGTTCTGCAGCCTCGGTATCGCCCATGGATACCCAGGTATCGGTGATGATACAGTCGGCATCTTTCGCCGCCTCAGCCGGGTCGTGGGTCAGGGTAACCCTGCCGCCGTTATTTACCGCCCATTCCAGAACCTGTGTCGGGGGGCAGAATTCTTTCGGACAGGCCAGCACCAGTTCACAGTCGAACAGCACCGCCGCATGAATCCACGAAACCGCCACATTATTACCGTCCCCGGACCAGGCTATTTTTTTGCCTTTAATCGGGCCGCGATGCTCCTCAAAGGTCAGCACATCGGCCATCACCTGACAGGGATGGGAGAAATCGGTCAGCGCGTTGATCACCGGTACCGTGGCATGTGCGGCCATTTCCAGCAGGGATTCGTGACTGTCCGCCCGCAGCATGACCGCATCGACAAAGCCCGAGAGAACCTGCGCGGTATCGGACACGCTTTCCCCCCGGCCAAGCTGCATGTCATTGCCCTGTAATACAATGGCAGTGCCGCCCAGCTGATGAATGGACATTTCAAAGGATACTCTGGTGCGGGTCGAGGGCTTTTCAAAAACCATGGCCAGGCTCTTGTCCGCCAAAGGCCGGTCAGGGTGAATGAAACCCTTGCCCTGGCCTTCTCCGGTGGCGGTGGCTTTCAGCACCTTGGCCTTTTCAATGATCTGGCGGGCTTCCTCCGGGGTCAGGGCGGCCAGATCGAGAAAATGTCTCAAGGGTTTTTTCAGTTTAAAATTGCTCATTCTTCCTCTGACTGCGGGTCGGGCAGTTCCTTTTCAATTTCCGCGCATATCCCGGCCAGTTTTTCGAGGGCCTCACTGACATGTTCTTTTTCGATAATCAGCGGCGGCAGAAGCCGCACCGTATTATCAGCGGCCCTGACAACCAACAGGCCATGGGTCAGGGCTTTGGCGACAAAAACCGGTGGCGCAACTTTAAGTTTCAGTCCCAGCATCAGGCCAATACCGCGCACCAGTTCAATGACGCGGGGATATTTATGGCGCAGTGTCATCAGGCCTTTTCTGAGGTCATAGGACATTTTTTCGACATGGTCGAAGAAGCCGTCCGCCAGCATAATATCCAGCACTTTGTTGCCAATGGCCATGGCCATCGGATTGCCGCCGTAAGTGGAACCATGACTGCCGGCGGTCATATGACGGCCGACTTTTTCCGTGGCGAGACAGGCGCCCAGCGGGAAACCGCTGCCGATGCCCTTGGCGGTGCAGAGAATATCCGGGGTGATGTTGCTATGCTCATAGGCAAACAGCTTTTCCGTCCGGCCCATGCCGCACTGGACTTCATCAAAGATCAGCAGGATGCCGTGTTTGTCGCATAAATCCCGAAGGATCTGCATATTGTCGCCCGATACCTGTTTGATACCGCCTTCGCCCATGACCGGTTCAATCATAATGGCGGCGGTCTCGTGGGTAATCGCGGCCTCTACTTTGCTCATATCCCGGTAAAAAGGCACATGGTCAAAGCCTTCCATCATGGGTCCAAAGCCCTTGACCAGTTTCTCCTGACCGGAAGCGGCAATGGTTGCCAGCGTCCGGCCGTGAAAGCAGCCTTCAAAGGTTATGATGCGGTAGCGTTCAGGCTCTGCGGTGGCATAATGATAGCGCCGGGCCATTTTCATGGCACATTCAACGGCCTCGGCCCCTGAATTGGTAAAGAAGGTGGTATCGGCAAATGTGTTTTCCGCCAGCCTTTCGGCCAGTCTTTCCTGTCCCGGTATGCGGTAGATATTTGAGGTATGCCAGACTTTACTTGCCTGCTCCGTAATGGTTTTAACAAGTTCCGGGTGACAAAATCCCAGGTTATTCACACCGATACCGCAGCCAAAATCCAGATATACCCTGCCGTCCTGATCATAGGCATAGACGCCTTTACCATGGTCAATGGCCATGTCAGTTCTGGCATAGGTTGGCAAGACAGGGGGAATGATGCTCTCTTCCTGATTGTCATGGCGGCTGTTTTTCATGCTTGTTCTCTGTTTTACGGTTTTCTTTTTTGATCGGGGACTGTCAATACAACAATTTTGCTAGGGGCGCAACTTGTAGCCTGAGCGGAACATACGGTAGCAAAGTAATCCCAGTATGAGGTTCAGGACGGCGATATACACCACCCCGATCACAAGATTTCCGTCCGCATGATCAATGATGCCATAGCGGAAGCCGTCAATCAGATAGAAGAAGGGGTTGAGCTGGCTGATATCATGCCAGATTCCCGGCAGGCGGTCGATGGAATAAAAAGTGCCGGACAGGAAGGACAGGGGCACAATGACAAAATTTGTAATGCTGGAGCTTTGTTCCCATTTATCCGCCCATATTCCTGCCATGATACCGAGCAAAGCCAGCATAATCGCCGCAGAAATACCGTAATAAAACAATGCCCAGACATTGGGAAAGGTCAGGTCTACAAAAAGAAACATGGATAATATCACAAAAGCACCCACAAGAACCGCCCGGGTTACCGCCGCCAGTGTGAAGGCCAGCGTCATCTCGGCGGGGCCGAGCGGGGCCAGCAGAAGATCGACAATATTGCCCTGCATTTTGGAGGTCATCAGGCTGGAAATTGTATTGGCAAAGGCATTCTGCAATACCGCCATAATCACCAGGCCCGGCGCGAGGAACAGGCCGAAGGGAACCTCGCCCACATAGCGGCCGCTACCGCCGAGCGCGATGGTGAAGATTGTCATGAACAGGGCCGTCGTGATCACGGGTGACAGCACGGTTTGCCCCATGACCTTAAGGAAACGGCGTACTTCCTTGCTATAGAGTGTCCAGACACCAAGCCAGTTTATGGCACCGATTCTTCTTATGCCGTAAGCGGGCAGATTTTGGCCGATGGTCCAATTGCGCTTCATGAAATATTCCTGTGTGGTTCTTTTGTCTTTTGTTTGGGCTGTTTTTACAGTAGAACAGCATCTACTGCAAGCTAGACAATGAACTTACCGATGAGCAAGGATGACGAACCATGGCATGGACAGACGAACGGGTCGCTAAATTACGGGAACTCTGGGACAAGGGCTTAAGCGCCAGCCAGATTGCGGCGGTGCTTGCCGAAGGGGTCACCCGAAATGCCGTCATTGGCAAGGCACACCGCATGAATCTTGCCTCACGCCCCTCACCCGTGAAAACCGATCCTAAGAAGAAGGCCAGAAAGACGGTGGAGAAAAAGGTCGCGCCGCCAAAAACCAGAGCAAGCGGTGGCAAGGTGTCTCTCCTGGAACTGACGGAAAGAATATGTAAATGGCCCATCGGCCATCCGGGGGAAGAGGGTTTTCATTTTTGCGGCAAGCCGTCTGCGGCAGCCTTTCCCTATTGCCCGGAACATTGCCAGCAAGCCTATCAGGTACAACAGCCCCGTCGTGACCGCCGCGCCAACAGAGGCCGCATTTCCGCCACACCGGTAAGATAATCCGGGCGTTTGAACCTTCAATTATAATCCTGTTATTATCCCTTGGTTTCCCGCCGTACCCTGCTGCGGGACAGGTATCTGCATCTGAAAAAGCGGCCCTTCACCTATCATTGAGGGGTCCTGACACTAAATAGTAATTTTTGATCTAACATGGGCATATCTGGACATGGGGAACCACCGTGCTGCTGAGTTAACCAGATAGGCTTCGCCGATCAATTCAAGCTGCCCGGCGTCAAGAGCATCTTTCACCGGGATATCCCCCATCCAGATCGATACCAGTGTAATCAGGCTACTGCTTAAATATATATCAACATCTCTGCCGGGGTTATCTGTGCATAGGTCAACAGTATCGTCATTGGCAATCAACCACCATTTTTGATATGTATCCTGTTCCGGGAATTGAATGCAGAAAACTGTATCGCCTTCTGGCAATTCATCAACCTTTAGCGTTCGGTGGAAATCCCACATAAAACAAGCCACATCAATGTCTTCGTCTTCCAGTCGTCTTCGCGCCCAACGCAGTCCCCACCTTGCGAGATGATCAATGATGGGCGCAAGTTCTTTTCCACTTAGGGTCAATCGGTATTCAGTGCCTTTTTGACCGGGAATAGTTTTTTTGATRATGAGACCCTGCGCGATCATGTTCTTCAGGCGTGCGCTGAGAACCGAAGGTGATATGCGAACTATTGCCCGTTCAAAATCATTATATCTTGTACCCCCCATGAACAGCTCGCGCAAAATGAGCAAAACCCATTTATCCCCAATGATATCTGCCGCTTTCACTGCGGGGCAAAGACTGCCCGATTTGTTCAAATTCTCCTCCAGTTCCAACAACTACTAAATCCGTAGTGGGTTTCTATTCGTCAGATAGTATCAAAAGGCTGGTCAACTTATTATTATACTTTAATAGGTAGCGGAGGAAAGCTATATTGTTCTTCAGGCAATCAAACAAGGGCCTGTTATAGAACGGGGTAATAAAATCCAGTGATCCGCCAATGCCGCCCCATGTGAATTTTGACTAAAGGAAAATCAAATGCCCCTGTTCATATTACTATTCAGTCTGGTTTCCTACAGCCTTTTTCTCGGCGTATTCCTTTATCTGGTTCTTTTTGTCAGCGGCGGAATATTCACAGAATGGCTACCGGTTCTGGCCCCTTTAAAAACCATAGATTCAGGCCAATCGGGTTTTACCGTTCCCGGCCTGACAGCCGTAGCCAGTAACCTTGTAATATTGCTATCCTTTGGCTTCCAGCATAGCATCATGGCCCGCAAACTCTTCAAAAAGGTCTTGACCAGAATTGTGCCGGAGGCCGCAGAACGTAGCGTATTTGTATTGGCAACATCACTTGTTCTTTGCTGGACTTACATCGCCTGGCAACCTGTGACAGAATCCGTATGGCATGTTGAAGGTTCAGGCAAAATATTATTATCTATACTCTTTTTACTCGGTGCCGCACTTGTCCTTTGGGCAACTTTCATGATCAATCACTGGGAGCTTTTTGGGTTGGCCCAAGCCTGGCGAAATTTTCGCCGACAGGAAGCCTCAAAATTTGAATTCAAAGAGCCTGCGCTTTATAAATTCTCACGCCACCCGCTTTATCTGGGGATCATTATCGTTTTCTGGGCAACCCCTGTTATGACCACAGGCCACCTTTTATTTGCGAGTATATGGACCGCATATGTGTTCATAGGTATTGGATATGAAGAAAAAGATATGATAGATACTTTTGGGAATAGTTACATAGACTATATGAAGCGGGTTCCTCAGCTGTTCCCGTTTGGCCGTAGAAAATAATCAGTCCCATCCCTGGCAAGTGGAGTCAAACATCGCTATATAATAATCATCATTAATGAAGTTTCTGCTGTACTTCTCAGGGGCGGTTGCGTAAATTCCGCCGCAACAATATGAATTGAAAGCACAGACCATTTCATGACCATGTTACAGACCGAAGTCGACAGACGGCGGACCTTTGCCATCATCGCCCATCCCGATGCGGGCAAAACCACGCTGACGGAAAAGCTGCTGCTGTTTGGCGGTGCAATCCAGATGGCGGGTGAGGTCAAGGCCCGGGGGGCGCGAAGGCGCGCCCGGTCCGACTGGATGAAGGTGGAGCAGGAGCGCGGAATTTCCGTGACCTCCTCCGTCATGTCCTTTGAATATGATGGCCGCATGTTTAACCTGCTGGATACGCCGGGTCATGAAGATTTTTCCGAGGATACCTACCGGGTACTCACCGCCGTGGACAGTGCGATCATGGTGCTGGACGGAGCGAAGGGTATTGAAGGCCAGACCCGGAAATTATTTGAGGTCTGCCGCCTGCGCGATATGCCGGTGACCACTTTCATCAATAAATTTGACCGGGAGTCCCTGGACCCGTTCGCGTTGCTGGATGTGATTGAGCAGCAATTGGCTCTTGATGTGACCCCGGCCACATGGCCTATTGGCATGGGGCGGGATTTCAAAGGCTGTTACGATTTGATCAATGACCGTCTCATCCTGATCGAAAAAACCAAAAATGACCGGCCTGACGCGGGCATTGTCTGTGAAGGGATTGATGATCCGAAACTGGATGACCTGTTGCCGCAGGACCAGTTGGCACAGTTGCGCGAAGAGGTTGCCATGGTGCGGGAACTCTGCCCCGAATTTGATGAGCAGGCTTATCTTGATGGTACCATGACGCCGGTTTACTTCGGCAGCGCGATCAATAATTTTGGCGTGCGGGAATTGCTGGAGGGCATTGGCAGCCGTTCGCCCATCCCGGGAACCTTCAAAACCACCAGCCGTGATGTTGACCCCCATGAAGATAAAGTTACCGGCTTTATTTTTAAAATTCAGGCCAATATGGACCCGAAACACCGGGACCGGATCGCTTTCTTTCGTCTGGTATCAGGTAAGTTCAGGCGCGGCATGAAATTAAAATTGATGCGGGACGGCAAGATGGTCAACCTGCATAATCCGGTGATGTTTCTGGCACAGGACAGGGAATTGGCCGAGGTTGCCTGGCCCGGTGACATCATTGGCATACCAAACCACGGCAATTTACGCATTGGCGACAGCCTGACCGAGGGCGAAGATCTGCGTTTCACCGGAATTCCGGCCTTTGCCCCGGAATATATTCAGACCGTTCGCCCTGAAGACCCCATGAAGGCCAAACATCTGGGCCGGGCGCTGCAACAATTGGCCGAGGAGGGTGCCGCCCGGGTTTTCAAACCCGTCATTGGCTCCGAATGGTATGTGGGCGTTGTGGGGATGTTACAGTTTGAGGTCATGGGTGACCGCATACGTACGGAATATGGCGTGCCCTGCCGTTTTGAAACAACATCACTGCATACGGCCGTCTGGGTTGAATGTGATGACAAGTTCAAGCTGAAGGCTTTCATTGACAGCAACAAGGTCAATATGGCCGAAGATCATAGCGGCTCACCGGTATTCCTTGCCCGCAACGCCTGGCGGCTGGACAAGGTCCGTGATGATAATCCCCATATTCGCTTTCTGAAGACCAAGGAGCAGCTGGTTTAACTTTTGACAGGCAGAAGCATTTTGTATAAGTTCAATCTTAATAATATATAAAATATTGAGGCATTGATTCTTATGGCAGCATTTCATGTGGGGGCTCCGCTGGGCTCAGAATGTTAAATAAAAAGTTTGGCATGGAGGATCTTCCCAATGAGATTATGCGGAATATTTACCAATATTGGCTGAATATGAAGGGGGACCGCCCTATGCCGTCCCGGGCCGACCTCGACCCTGTTGATATTGTCAGACTGCTGCCCTATTTAACGCTTGTTGATGTGCTGTCTGACTCTGGCAGGTATAAATTCAGATTGATTGGCACCGAAACCGTAAAAACATTGGGCAAGGATTTGACGGGGAAGTATCTGGATGAAATGCCTGAAATTGAGCGTTATCTGAAGGTCAGATATGACTGGCTGGTTAAGGAAAAGCGGCCTTATTTTATTTTTGACAAATTAAAATGGTCAAGCAAGTCTTATATAGAGTATTATGTTCTCGGTCTGCCCCTGTCCCATAATGGCAGGGATGTGAACATGTTTTTATTTG
Organism: Alphaproteobacteria bacterium; assembly: GCA_002401545.1. Lineage (GTDB taxonomy): Bacteria > Pseudomonadota > Alphaproteobacteria > Sphingomonadales > Emcibacteraceae > Paremcibacter. The sequence goes on along the minus strand of NVTJ01000008.1, from coordinate 27,906 downwards.
GTACCTGGTACCAGTTCCCCAATGACCCGCGAACCAGTTTTTATGATGTTGGGTAATAAGCAGGCATGTTTTTCGCAGTTCAATGAGCGAGGAAATCGTGAACGATAATATACTGATTGATAATTTTGAAATAGATGATCTTCCCAATAGTATCATCCGGGATATTTTTCAATATTGGCTGAATATAAAGGGGAACCGCCCTATGCCGTCCCGGGCCGACCTCGACCCTTCTGATATTGTCAGTCTGTTGCCTCATATCAGTCTCATTGATGTGGAAAGGGAGAGTGGCCGGTATAAAATGAGGTTGATTGGTACCGAAACCGTAAAGGCGATGGGTATTGATGTGACGGGAAAATATCTGGATGATTTTCCGTTGATTGACCGGGCATTAAAAGAAAACTATGATTGGTTGGTTAAGGAAAAGCGGCCCTATATTAATTTTGACAAGTTAAAATGGTCAAGCAAGTCTTATATGGATTATTATGCCCTTGGCCTCCCTCTTTCCCGTAACGGGACAGATGTGGATATATTGATGTTTGGCATGTATTACCAATTCCCCAAAGATAAGCGCACCGAACTTTTATGATATCTATCCGTCAAATGCCGGGACTAAACAACGGGGGCCAGACCCTGATGGCTTTCTGTTTTAATTTGATATTTTGCCTTGCCAAACAAGGGAAAATGATTATAACTCCTTTCATTGTGGGGCGATTAGCTCAGGGGTAGAGCGCTTCGTTGACATCGAAGAAGTCACAAGTTCAAATCTTGTATCGCCCACCATTCCCTTATTTTCCATAGGCTTAGATTTCTTTATAACTTTTTGATTATTCAGAATAATCTGAGCATCACATTTCTCTTGAACCGTTTTCATAATTTCATCTATGGCTTGGCGGGCGGCGCTCATATATCCTGTGGTGGCAGGATCCGGCAGGCCATAGAGCAGGAGGAATTTGGCGGCCTTTTTGATATTGCTCGCCATGGCGGCAAGACCGTAAAAGGTCAGGTTTTTCCTGAGTCCCATAAAGCGCGTCCGCGCGAGGCTGGACTTGCCTCGTAAAAGTGGGAGGTAATCTGTTATAATTTTGCAGCAATTTCTCTAAAGCCAGCCAGCAATGGTTCTTTAAAAGTGCTATGATCGTCCTGACAGTGCGCAAGATATACGGGTTGTGCAATTTCAGGAGCATCTTCAATAATCACCAATTTGCCGGATTTAATATATTCTGAAATCATGGAATATGGGAAATAGCCATATCCGCCATGTTCCAGTATATATTTCACGCCATATATACCAACACTTACAGATAATTGAGGAATGAAAGAAGCCGGAAAATAATGCTTTTTACTTTCCCTAAATTCTTTACCCCAGTCTACGTCAATATAGTTTTTCTCCATAAATTTTGTAAAATTCTTGATTTCAAATATGGAGTCCGGTTTGGTTACCAGCAGGAATTTCTCCTGATAAAGTTGTTCAACTATTATGCCGGGTATACTTGGGGCTGATAACAATAAAGCAATATCAACAATTCCCTCTTCAAGTTTACGTATCAAATCTGTAGCAACGCCAAATTCCGCCTTAAAAGCTAACTGGGGAAATTCTGACTTGGCCCAGGGTAGCCATTCCATCACAACGGGCTCCCAAAGCCCCGGTCTGGCTCCTATACAGATGTAATCCTGATAGGAGCTTTCGCTGGACACCTTGCTCAATGCCCTCTCCCAAAGCTGAATAAAACTTAATGCATATTCCTGAAAATTCATACCCGCCTGGGTCAGGGTTGCCCCAGATTTATTTCTTATAAACAGCGATTTTCCGAGCTGACCTTCAAGGGATTTAATGCGTGCGCTAACCGTGGACTGTGTGACATGAAGGCGTTCTGATGCCTCTCTAAAGTTGCCACAATCAATAATCGCGAGAAATGTTTTTGCAAGTGTAACATCCATAGTAGAATAAATACAAAATTATCGAACTTATGTATAGATAAAAATCGCTTTATTAATAAAAATACAAGCGTATTTTCGAGACACGAAGGTTTGTAAGAAAGCTACTTTTCTGAACGGCCTCTAAACAGCGATAGTAAGTATAGTATGAATTTAAAATTTCTTAATTTAAGGCAAGATTTATTTGGTGGGTTAACTTCTGCTATTGTTGCCTTGCCGCTCGCTCTTGCCTTTGGGGTTGCTTCAGGCTTAGGCCCAACTGCGGGGCTTTATGGGGCCATCATTCTCGGATTTGTCGCGGCGGCACTTGGCGGAACACCCGTACAAATTTCTGGCCCCACTGGCCCTATGACAGTTGTTGTTGCGGGACTTGTCTTAAAATATGGCGGCTCACCTGAAATAATATTCATGATCATAATATTGTGCGGCATAATTCAGGCTTTGTTCGGAGTGTTCCGATTGGGAGCTTATGTAAATTATGTACCGCTTCCCGTTATATCAGGCTTCATGACGGGGATTGGGTGCATCATTTTACTGATGGAAATTTTACCTGTTCTGGGTGATTATTCTGCTCACAATGGATTAACAGGTGCCATTGAAGCCATCCCTCATGCTGTAGTCAATTTTGATGCCGCATCCTTATTATTAGGATTGTCCACATTCGCCCTCACGTTATTTCTGCCCAAAAAAATTAATCAATATATTCCATCATCGTTACTGGCCTTAATAATAGGGACCCTTATTGCGGTTTTCTATTTTCCTGAACTTCGTACTATAGGAGAGATAGCAACAGGAATGCCACAAATTGCTGTTTCCTCAATATCCTTTCATGACCTTCCGGAAATTATTACTTCCGCATTTATGTTAGCATTATTAGGGTCGATTGATACTTTGCTGACATCAACTGTTGCAGATAAAATCACTAAAGAAAATCATGATTCCAATAAAGAGCTTATCGGTCAAGGGATCGGTAACTCTCTGGTTGGTTTATTTGGGGGTATTCCAGGGGCGGGAGCTACCATGAGAACAATGGTCAATATTAATGCGGGTGGTAAAAGCAGGCTGTCCGGGATGCTTCATGCATTGATTCTTCTCATGCTTGTAACCCTTATGGGTGATGTTGCAGAGAGAATACCCCAATGCGTTCTGGCGGGGCTTTTACTTAAAGTGGGAATAGATATTATTGACTGGGAATTTATTGGGAAAATCAAAATATATCCTACGGACAAGGTTTTCCTGATGGTTGCCGTTCTGCTCTTAACAATATTTTCCGACCTTGTCACAGCAATCGGACTTGGGCTTATATTATCCCATATGATTTATTCTAAGAAAATGCACAAAAGCCAGCTGGATCAAATTCAATATTTTAAAACTGACGATGAAGATGTCATTCAGGTGGAAGACAAAAATAATAACAATATTACCATAAAACTCAGTGGACATTTAAATTATAGCATTACCAAAGATTTGACCTCACAGTTAAATGAAGCTTTATCAAAACATGCTATTGTTCATCTGAATTTTGAAGATATTCAATCCGTTGACCTGAGCGTAGCAACCGCATTGGAAGGGATACTGAAAACTTTACCGAACCGGAATGTTCTTCATATTAAAATTCAAAAAGGCGAAACCCAAAGAATGTTTCAGTTATTAGGCCTGTTCAAGCATATCAATGCAAAAAATATTCACATCATTTAAAATAGAGCCGTTCCATGGATTATAATCGTGCATTTACTGATGCTTTGAAGACCGTTAAGAAAGAAGGGCGTTATCGTGTCTTTAATGATATTGAGCGTCAGAGAGGGGACTTTCCCAAAGCTACCTGGTACAGCCCTGATGGTTTGAAAGGGATCACAGTTTGGTGCAGTAACGATTACCTCGGCATGGGCCAGCACCCCAAAGTTATTCGCGCGATGGAAGATGCGTTATATATCAGCGGAGCTGGCGCAGGGGGAACGCGCAATATTAGCGGCACAAACCTTATGCATGTACAATTGGAACAGGAACTGGCTGATCTTCATAACAAGGAAGCTGGCCTTTTATTTACTTCCGGTTATATTTCAAACGAGGCGAGTATTAGTACAATAGCAAAGCTGCTTCAAGGATGTGTGATTTTTTCCGACGAATTTAATCATGCCTCTATGATCGAAGGTATCAAGCATGCTGGCTGTAAAAAACATATATTCCGCCATAATGATGTTGACCATTTGGAAAGCCTGCTAAAGGCAACTGACCCTGTTCTACCAAAATTGATAGTTTTTGAATCTGTATATTCTATGGATGGTGATTTTGCGCCAATTAAGGAAATCTGTGATCTGGCCGATAAATATGATACCCTGACTTATCTGGATGAAGTTCACGCTGTTGGCATGTATGGCAAGCACGGTGGCGGCATTGCTGAACAAGAAGGACTGATGGATCGTATCACTGTCATTGAGGGTACATTTGGCAAGGCTTATGGCCTTATGGGAGGCTATGTCGCTTCAACTTCTGCTATTGTTGATGCTATCCGCAGTTTTGCGCCGGGCTTTATTTTTACAACATCTCTGTCACCGGTGATCACCGCAGGCGTGCTGGCAAGTGTTCGTTATTTGAAAGAAAGCCAAATTGAACGATCCATTCATCAGGAACGAGCGGCGATGTTAAAAGAAAAAATGCGTGCCGCTGATTTGCCTGTTATGCCATCGGACAGCCATATTGTGCCTGTCTTCGTTGGCGACCCAGTCATTTGCAAGCATGTTTCAGATATTCTGTTGAACGAATTTAACATATATGTGCAACCCATCAATTACCCGACTGTCCCTAGAGGAACAGAAAGACTACGCTTTACCCCGAGCCCCTTGCATACTGATGAGATGATGGATCATTTAATCAGGGCTATGGATGTGATATGGACGAAGTTAGACATAAACAGAACTCATTAGAATAATCCAAACAACTATAAACTATTTGAGAGGTCAATCTGCATGATAAAAGCTTCCTTAATGTGTATATTCCTATATTTATGCTCCACATTACCTGTATCAGCATCTTCAAATGTAGAAAGTAATCTTAATCTAACCGCTTCAAATTTAGGAATTTTAGCCTTAATAATTTTTATTATAGCTTACATTTTTGTTATCGTTGAAGAATTCATCCACCTTAGAAAATCGAAGCCAGTTATTTTTGCAGCAGGATTAATTTGGGTTTTGGTGGCCATCCTCGCCAGAAGCTCTGATCAGGCACAGGAAATCGTTGATAATGCCATCCATCATAATTTGCTGGAATATTCCGCACTTTTACTTTTTCTGCTTACAGCAATGATTTATGTGAATGCAATGACGGAAAGGCATGTATTTGAATCCCTGCGTATATGGCTGGTTAAGCAAAAATATAGTTTCAGGAAACTTTTCTGGATTACGGGTTTTCTGGCATTCTTTATTTCGCCCATAGCAGATAATCTCACGACGGCGTTGCTTATGGGAGCCGTTGTTCTGGCCGTCGGTAAAGACAAACCAAAGTTTGTATCATTGTCCTTTATTAATATTGTGGTGGCTGCCAATGCGGGGGGTGCTTTCAGCCCTTTTGGGGATATAACGACATTGATGGTATGGCAATCCGGGAAAATTGACTTTTTCGGATTTTTTGCTCTGTTCATACCGTCTTTATGTAATTTTCTTATACCAAGTTTAATTATGTCTTTTATGATTTCAAAGGAAATACCACAAGCGCCCCAAGAAGAAAATTCACTCAAACAAGGCGGTTTGGTCATTTGTTTCTTGTTCATCTGTACAATCATTACCGCTGTTACATTTGAACAAGTTTTACATTTACCCCCCTTTCTCGGCATGATGATGGGCCTTTCTTACCTGTTCTTTTTCTCATATTATCTCAAATTAGTCGAACGCAAAAAATCAGATTCTCTTACAGAATTTAATGTTTTCACTAATGTGGCTAAAGCCGAATGGGATACGTTACTTTTCTTTTTTGGTGTTATCTTTTGTGTGGGGGGATTAGGAACCATAGGCTACCTCGCCAATGTTTCAGATTTCCTTTACGAAGGATTTGGTGCAACAAATGCGAACATAGTTGTTGGTCTTTTATCTGCTGTCATTGACAATATTCCCGTGATGTTTGCTATTCTGACCATGAACCCGGATATGGATACTTATCAATGGCTGCTGGTTACAATGACTGCAGGAGTTGGCGGCAGCCTATTATCCGTTGGCTCTGCTGCAGGTGTTGCCTTAATGGGCCAGTCAAAAGGTATGTATAGCTTCTTTAGTCATCTAAAGTGGAGTTGGGCGATCATGGCCGGATATATAGTGAGCATCATTGTCCATAATTTAATAAATGGGTAATCAGGATCTGTTGACAATTGAGGACCAGCAAATATAGAGAAAACTAATTCAAACTCTTTCTTTTAAATTTCATTAAAGAGACAATGATAAAAAGTATTCCTACCATTGTTAGAAACTGAAGGTAATGCGCTAGCATCCAACCATTTTCTACTATTTTAAAAAGTTCAAGAAACACCATAATTGCAGTACAAGCCATATAAACTATTATAAATATGTGAAATGTTCTGACTATTAATCGTAGTGTCATCTAAATTCTCAATCTAAATTGATTTTTCCATTATTTGCAGCGTATAAATTACCTCTGCGGCTTGATAATAGTCCCCCCTTGAATACTGTCAATCAATTATAATTCATCATTTAAATCGATTTTATCGAAGTTATTTAGAAGAATTCCATTATCCAATCAGTGACAACAAGACACATCATTGCCGTCAAACAGCCCCTTGAAATCTGTCTTACCGGCCAACCGGTCAAGGTAATAATCCGGGTCTTTTTTAAAAGCCTCCGTACAAAATATGCACCGACAAAAATGAATCTGCTGACCCTTATGTATCAGGGACACGGTATAGGCCGTTGGCTTTTCGGCCAAACAAACGGGGCAAACATGTATATCGGCAACTTCTTTGACAAATGGTTCCGGGTCCTTCAGAAAAATATCCTTACAGCCCTGACAACAAAAGAAATATTGCATATCCTGAAAGGTCAGTTGCTCAGACTGCTGATCCGTAATACCAAGCCGTACCAATGAACACCCACATGTGGGGCAAATTTTAGTTTGCATCGCATCATCCCGCACAACAGGATAGTTTAGTTACGTCTTTGCCGAAACTTTGTGCGGCCAGTTTCAAGCCCTCAACCGTTGTCAGATACGGAAATATAGTTTCGCCGAGCGCCTTGGTCGTCATACCATGCTTGATGGCCAATGTCGCAGTCTGAATACTGTCCGACCCTTCGGGCGCGATGATTTGCGCGCCAAGAAGACGGTCTGTTTTAGCGTCCGCAACAAGCTTGATCAATCCGCGTGTATCCCTTGCCGCAAGCGCGCGGGGCAATTGGTCTAGAGGCAGTACAGAGATCTTTGTATCAAATCCGGCAGATTTGGCCATTTCTTCACTAAGACCAACTCCGGCAATTTGTGGATCAGTAAAAACAACCCAGGGCATGGCTGTATTATCATACTCAAGACTGTCACCATTCATGGCATTCAGGGCCGCCAGTTTCGCCCCATAAGCCGCCATATAAACAAATTGATCCCGGCCTGTTACGTCGCCCACGGCATAAACGCCCCTTTTCGTTGTCCGCAAATGGCCATCAACAGAAATGCCCCCATTGGCTGACAATTCGATGCTGGCTTCTGCCAGACCCAAGCCGTTTGTATTTGGCGTTCGTCCCGTTGTGAGAAGCAGATGATCAGCAGAGATTATCTCGGACTTTCCACCCTGTTCGATTTCCAGAGAAATCATGCCATCTGCCTTGCCTATTTCACGATAAGCAAGACCTGTGAGAACTGTGATCCCTTCATCCTCAAAAAAACCGGTCACAGCGTCTGAGATTTCCGGCTCTGCTTCGGGCAGTAGCCGACTACGAGTGAGAAGTGTTACCTCAGACCCGGCACGGGCAAACATCTGTGCCAGCTCGCAGCCAATATATCCGCCACCAAGAATCATGATGGAACGAGGGAGTACGTTAAGTTCAAGCGCTGTCGTGCTGGTGAGATAAGGGATCGTTGCCAGTCCTGGAATATCCGGGATGCCCGGTGACGACCCTGTTGCCACAATAATCTTGTCAGCCGAAATCTCGATGCCATTAAATTCCACGCCCGTGTCCGTAATTCGAGCCGCCCCTTCAAAATAGGAAACGTTTTTATATTCCGGCAGCAAATCAATATATTTTTTTTGACGTAATGTCTCGACCAACTCATCTTTTGCCGCAATGACCTTGCCCCAATCATTGATGCTTGCCTCAGCCGAAATTCCGGCAAAACGATCTGCCGCGCGGGCACCGTAAAGTGCCTCAGCCATACGGATCATGGTTTTTGATGGCACACACCCAACATTGACACATGTCCCACCGATCATGCCATAACCGATCAAGGCCACTTTCGCCCCTTCACCCGCTGCCGTGATCGCTGCTGAAAAGCCAGCCGAACCCGCGCCAATAACGGCCACGTCATAGTGTCCGCATTCGTCTTTAGATATAGAACAGTCTGACATTATGAACTCCTTTTCTTATGTCGCGAAACAGCATATATGGTTAAGCCAATAAAAAAGATGAGCGCAGGCAGCAGGACATAATCCAGATACCCTGTCAGCGCAGACAGCCCAACAATACCAAACAACATGACGAGCAGCGGCGTAAAACAGCATAACGCGACAATCACTGTGCCGATGATTCCAGCAGTCACAAGCTTATTTTTATTCATTGGTTTTTTCCACAACCTGAGCCGGATAACCTGCATTGGCTGATGCCGCTGCTATTTGCTCTGGTTTCGCAAGTGTTGGATTAAAAGTAACTGTGGCTGTTTTTGCTTCAAAATCGACCTTGACGTCCTCAACACCACTCACCTGCTTCATAGCCTTACGTACGGTAATGGGGCACATGGCGCATGTCATTTTTTCAATGGCAAAGCTGACAGTCTGATTTTCCGTGGCGGCCTCAATAGCAGCAACCTGGGAAAATGTGGGGGATATTGAGGCAATGCTCAAGCTGGCAAATCCAAGTGTGAGAGCTATTGCCGTAAAATTAAGGGTATGTTTCATTCACTTCTCCTAATAAAAATATGGTGCCCAGAAATCAATAGTGGCCGCCAAAAGAATAAGACCCGTCGCAAGCCATAAGGCAGCTTTGGTAATCCGGCCTGAGCCCGGACGGGCGCAATAAGAGCCTTCCGCGCAGGCTTTTTTGGGTTTCAAATATACCTGCCAGAAACCTRGACCCAGAAAAACAAGGGTCACGGCTATAAAGTATGATTTATAGGGCTCAAGGGCGGTCAGATTACCAATCCAGGCACCACTCACCCCAAGGGTCAACAAGACCAGAGGGGCAATACAACAAGAAGATGCCAGAATAGCACTCATCACGCTACCGATGGCAATCAGACGCTTTTTGGTCTGAGCTTCGGGGCTATTTGTTGTTTCCTCAATGCTCAATTCTATAATCTCCTGTTTTCTTCGTTTCATTCACATCAAAGCCAAAAATACGGTTTCTCTTGACTTCCATGCAACAAGGGTAAACCCTGTAGGAACTACAGACTCAAGAGGTTTTTTTATGAACTCACATAAAAGTGATTTTACTATCGGAACTCTGTCAAAATATTCCAGCGTGAATATCGAAACAATCCGTTATTATGAGAAGGTTGAAATTATGCCCTCACCACCCCGCAGTGAAGGGGGATACAGACTTTATAATGAAATCCATCTGCGCCGCCTGTCCTTTGTCCGCCGAAGCCGGGAACTCGGGTTTTCTCTGGAAGAAATACGAGGTCTTCTTACTCTGGTAGATGACAAGTCCTACACATGGGCGCAGGTTGAGAGTTTAACACGGGAGCATCTTGAGACAACGCGCAAGAAAATTATCGACCTGCAAAAGCTTGAAGTGGTTCTTGATGATATGGCATCAAAATGTGACGGTGGGCATGTCCCTGATTGTCCGGTGATTGATACTTTGTTTGGTGAAACATTGTTTGTCAGAAGCTTGGGAGCATTCTCATAAAAACATCACCATCCTTTGTTTGTACCGTTATGGAGCCTGAACAGGTTTGAGCTTATCATTTCGTCACATTAAAGTGAGGGAATACCTAATTTCTTACGTATTACACTATATCATGTCTGATTTAAATGAGGGAAAACAGATTATGGAAAATACTGAAATATCCGAATTGAGTAACATTACTGTTATTGACCCCGTTTGTGGCATGTCTGTAAATCCTGAAAACACGGACCACTACCATGAATATGCAGGTCATACTTATGACTTTTGCAGTTCAAAATGTCAGAATAAATTTATTGCGGACCCGGAAAAATATCTTGGAAATAAACCACCTGCCGAAATCATGCCCGCAGGGACACAATATACCTGCCCCATGCATCCGGAGATTATCCGCGATGAGCCCGGCGACTGTCCAAAATGTGGTATGGCGCTGGAGCCAATGGGAATACCCCCGGAGGATGAAGGTCCTAACCGGGAACTGGTCGATTTTACCCGCCGCTTCTGGGGTGGGCTTGTTCTGGCATTACCGGTTTTGATTTTGGAAATGGGGGGACATTTCAGCTCTGGATTTAAAAATTTAATCAGTGAGGAATGGTCCGTAATAATACAATTCTTGTTGACCACTCCCGTCATATTATGGGCAGCGGCACCTATATTCATAAGGGGCTGGAAATCAATTCAGACCATGAACCTCAACATGTGGACATTGATCAGTATCGGGACAGGTGTGGCTTATTTATACAGCCTGACGGGATTTTTTGCGCCGGACATATTCCCCGATACCATAAAAACTGAAGGCGGTCTGGTTCCGATATATTTCGAAGCGGCAGCGGTCATTATCGTCCTTGTCCTGCTTGGTCAGATGCTGGAACTCAGGGCACGGGAAAAAACCGGTGGTGCCATACGGGCTCTGCTGGACCTAGCTCCTAAAGTAGCCCTCAAACTCTATGATGACAACACCGAAGAAGAAGTCCCTCTCGATCRAATATTTGTCGGAGACAGAGTACGTGTCAGACCTGGCGAAAAAATTCCTGTTGACGGTATTGTCACTGAAGGTCATTCGACAATAGATGAGTCCATGTTAACCGGCGAACCTGTTCCGGTAGAAAAACTGGCAGGAGACCCCGTCACCGGCGCAACGCTTAATGGCACTGGCAGTTTTATCATGCGTGCCGAGAGGGTTGGTGCTGAAACCATGCTGTCCCAGATTGTCAATATGGTGGCTGAGGCACAACGCAGCCGTGCCCCCATTCAGAAATATGCCGATTTAATCGCAGGATGGTTCGTGCCGGTGGTTCTGCTCCTAGCTGCAACAGCGTTCACGGTCTGGTTCACCATTGGGCCGGAACCTGCTCTTTCCCATGGGATGATTGCGGCGGTCTCGGTTCTGATTATAGCCTGCCCTTGTGCTGTTGGTCTGGCTACCCCCATGTCTATTATGGTTGCGACCGGCCGGGGTGCGCAAATGGGGGTATTGATAAAGAATGCCGAAGCCTTGGAAGTTTTTGCCAAAGTAGATACATTGATTGTAGATAAAACCGGCACCCTGACTGTTGGAAAACCAGTCCTGACCGATATTATTTCTTTGAATGATTTTTCTGAACCCGAAATCTTAACTTTTGCAGCCAGCCTAGAGAGGGGCAGCGAACATCCACTGGCTGCGGCAATTGTCAACAAGGCCAAAGAAAGGAATATTTCTTTTCTATCAGTTGATAACTTTGATGCCGTAACGGGCAAAGGCGTGAAGGCGATCATTGACGGCAAACAGGTGGCTCTGGGCAATAGTGCCATGATGGCCACATTGGGCCTGAATACTGAAGACATCAAATATCAGGCAAATACGATGAGATATGAGGGCAAAACCGTCATGTATATTGCCATCGATCAAAAACTAGCCGGACTTGTTGCCGTAGAAGACCCTATTAAAGAAACAACGAATGAAGCTCTGGATGCCCTGCATAAAGAAGGGTTGCGCATAATTATGGTCACCGGAGACAACGAAAAAACTGCAAGAGCGGTTGCAACTCGTCTTAATATAGACGAAGTCAGAGCAGATGTCCTGCCAGAAGGAAAGGCAGAAATTATTAAAGAACTTCAAAGCACGGGGTGCAAGGTTGCCATGGCTGGTGACGGCGTCAATGATGCCCCGGCCTTGGCGTTGGCCGAAGTTGGGATTGCAATGGGAACCGGAGCAGACGTGGCGATGGAGAGTGCAAGTATTACTTTGATCAAGGGAGACCTGACAGGTATCGTCCGTGCCCGACGATTGTCAGAGACGACCATGCGGAACATCAAACAGAATTTATTCCTGGCCTTTGTCTATAACACCCTCGGCATACCCGTTGCTGCGGGCGTTCTATATCCGGTTTTTGGCATACTATTATCCCCCATTATCGCCGCAGCCGCCATGAGCCTGTCATCTCTGTCCGTGATCACCAATGCCCTCCGGCTGAGAATTACTAAAATATGAAAGCTGATATTAAATGATAGATACCGTATGGCAGATATTTTCGGAGCAAGAGTGGATTTAAATATCCTGCATCAGATAAACCCCAGCCACAGCAGTTCAAACCCTGATAATACAGGTGTTCTGATATTTGTTAAGAATTAACCGTTTACTGAATATCCTAAATCAACATATACATTCATTGCTCTAAAAAAACGGCTGCTAGAAGATTGCAGCCATTTTTATGAGTTTCAAATCCAGAAAAGCTTACTTTCTACGTTGATATGTCGCCCGCAAATAGGCAATGACATTCTTGATATCCTGCTCTGTCAGATCCTCGTTGCCGCCTAATTCCGGCATCGCCATATCAGAACCCGGGCTTTCAAAGCCATTTATAATATGGTCCAGCAATATGGCGTCCGTCTTGGCAAGAGGGCCTTTGGCTGACGTAAAGTCAGGTACGCCGGGGATTTCTCCTTTGCCATTCTCGCCGTGACAAGCCACACAGGTTCCGCCGTATACTTTGGCACCCAGCTTCACATCATTAGCATTAACCGGTCCTGCTGCCAGAGAGGTAATAGCTAAAGCCATGCCTACCTTTATGATTGATGATAAAATATTTTTCATATTAAAAACTCCATGTATATCACTTCTTAACTTTTTCATTATTGCTTGCTTTCAAGAAAACAATAATATCCCTGACCATATCGCCGGGGAGATTGGCCCGCACCCGCATATGAGTAGCAGATACTTCCCACTCCTCATCTGTCAGCTCCTTCGGTGCCCTCATATTATGGCAACGGCTGCAGGTTTGAGCCCAGGCTTTCGCCCCACGGACAAGCTGCATGGGGTCTTTCTTGGCTTTCTCAGCCGCCTCTACTGCCAACCCCGCAGAAACAGTGGTCATTAAGGCTGCAGCCATGATGTATTTAATGATCTTCATCTTTTCATCCTTTCCAGATATTAAAAGCCATAAGCCATTTGAAGTTGATAACGGGTTTCGTCAGTGCGACTGACCAATATGAAATTACGCCGCTCAATACCCGCCTTAACCACTATAGTGGGGGCAAGCCAGTAATTAACGCCCAGGTTCCATCTTTTCTCAGAACTGGCCATCAGAACATCTTCAACTCTTACTTTGAATTCGCCGTAACGTAAAACCGGTTCGATTTTGCCTATTACGGGATTATCAGAAATGCCTGACAAACGGTAAGCAACCTGTGCATACCATGTTTCCCAGGATACCGGTTCCGCACCGCCGTGACCTTCTTCAAGGACAACTACTGGTGTAGACTTGGAATTCAGATATTCAGCCCGAATATCCCAAGGTCCTTTTGAATAGGCCATATCCATACCCCAGAGACGATAATCAGCACTTTTCGCGGGCTCAATATCACCATCCGGCTGAAGGCCACCTTCACTGCTGAGGCCGGCATCCAGATAAGAAAATCCGAGCTCAAAAGAAGACTTATGTACGAATGCCAAGCGACCACCAAGGGATTTGTTGCTGTCATTATCCCTGCCGAAACCCTCTAGTTCCAGCTCATCTTCATCATGCCCAAAGCGCGGACCATTTCCGACAGCCAGAGCATAAGTAAAGGTGAAATCATCGGACGCGGCAACCCCGCCGCGTAGCATAAAACCGACATCACTGGTCGGCTGAACGCCACCATGGCCGAAACCGGCTGGCATATTTACCACCCTGTTGATCCAGCTCGGATGCAGGCGTTCCTGAAACTGCCCAATCGGGCTCAGAAATTTACCGACGACCAAAGTCGCATTGTCATGAAGTAAGAAGTTTAGCTGGGAATATTCCACAGCAATTTGAGTTTCCCCGTCTTCTGAAGTTTCAATCTCCAGTTCAGATTCAAACATAATCCAGTCTTTAAATTGAAAATGGAAGGAGGGGTTGAATTTTCCGGCGACGAATGTGTCTTTTGCATCACCTGAAACCGCCTCAAAACCCACATCAGCATAACCTGCCAAATGCCACTTGGCGGCTGGTCGGGCTTCTCGGACAGATAATGTTTTACGAAGAGATTTTATGGACTTGATTTCTGTATCAAGCCTTTCTTCTTTAACAGTCATGATCTGATCTTTTTCCTCCAGACTTGTCTTTAAATCCTGAAGTTCCTGTTTCAAAAGCTCCAGCCCTGAAATTCTCTGCTCAAGCTCAATGATTTTATTCTTGAAATCAACCGCTGTCTCTTGCGATTGTGCCACACCTCCGCTCATCAACAACATACTTGTGAACAATGGTGCATAAAGAATTTTTTTCTTCAATTGTCTATACATTTTCTTTTCCTAATCTATGTCGAAAAACCGGTATAAAATCTGCTTTGACTTTTAAACCGTCTCTACTGGTAGATATACTTTAGAGCGGGAAAATGAACATGACATAAGTCAATTTTTTACAACAAAATTAAAGCTAACTATTTGATACATATATGAAATTTAGAATACAAGAATGGAACTGCCACTTAAATTCAGGTGCAGTTTAAAGAAATAATTTCCAAGGAAATGACGTTTTAATCAGCCATCATCCTTATTTTTAAATATTGTCGTTACCAGCTGTTTTTTACTTCTGATTTTACTTAAGCTCCCAATATTAACGGACAAGTCCAAGACATCACCGTGACGTCTCTTTCAACCCTATTACGCACGGAAATGCCTTACCCCTCACAAAAATATAAAATTCTCGCAAAGGGGTATTTAAAAGCTGATTTATTTTAAGAAAGAGAAGTACAACTCATAGCTATCGCGACCTTTTGGTCAATGAGCATGATGTCCCTTGCCTTCGGCATTTTTTAACATTTCCTGATAATCCTCTCCATCAAGATCGGAGAGTACCTGTAAAAAGGAGATAACAGGCCAAATTTCATCATCACTATGTGACACCCCCCATGCCGGCATGCCAGTCATGCGAATGCCATTCCTGGTAACCCAGAATAATTTTTCCGGCGGCACCTCAAGCACACTCTCTGCAAGATCAGGGGCCGGGGGGTTTAGCCCACGCGCCAAAGACGATGGTTCGCGTCCCGGTGCGGTATGGCACCCGGCGCACATGGAATTGAAATCATTTATGCCCGCCAGTTGAAGCTGTTCATTATCAAGGTCAGGAATTTCGATGCCTTTTGAACGCACGTCTATGGACCGGTTTCTGGTCTTGGTCAAAAGCCAGTTTGTGACCGGGTCATGAGTTGCGGTGGCGGCGATATTAAATATGCCAGAATAAACAAAGGCCAGCGGTGCTATAATCAGGACAGGAATGCTCACGAGAATGATCTTGGATAATTTCATAATAGTCTCACAGATGCTGAAACGGCCTGTCCTGCCCCCCCGGACAGGCCTATAAAAAATTAATGCGGATTCTTTTCTGATACAGGTTTTTTAGCCTTGGCACGTGCCGTATGCATATGGCGGATTTTCCATTCTTTATTTGACTGTACCAGAATAATCGTCGCCTTGCCTTTCATTTCCAGCCTATGTTTTCCCTCCTCAAATTTATCACTTTTAAGGGTAACATTCATGGCATAGTCCATGGTGGCGTATGCCATTTTTCCTTTTACATATGGACGGATATTGGTCAGCTCATAGGTAATATCATTGAACATGGATAATTCAGATGCCAGATGTTGCCGGTAGCTGTCCCATCCCAAATCTTCAAAAGTCCCTTCCAGACTGCTGAAGCCATCCCCCATCACCACATATTTCTCAATTTCGGATAAATTTCCGGACTGTACAGCGATAGCATAATTTTCCAGCAGGCTTACAACCCGTTTGCCCTGTGCGCTGAGTTTATGCTGTATTTTCTCTTTACTATGGTCTTCCCCTTCATGAGAGAAAGTAACACCCACATTGCCCAACACTAAACAAGCAGCAGCAAAAACAACTAAGGTATATTTTGATAAAGACATTTTTCTTCCTATATTTTTAAATAATTTAATTAGCCTACTTTATACGTTTAATATTAGTGCGCCCCTGAAAAATAAATATAATTTTTTTTCAGTAACGATAACTTCTGGTCTCAACGGCTTTTTCTCATTGATTTAAGGGCTTACACTCTTAAATTTCTTCCTCTTTACCATTCTGGTAATTCCAACTTAAAAACAACCGTTCACCAGCAAAAACAAATATAATCGCCACTATTGAAACATAAATGACCAACATATCACTTTGCGCTTTTATTATCAGGAATGCGCCAAGCACCACAATGTCCATCACGATTGCTGTGATCAACACAAAGCTATTGGCTTTAATTTCTTTGCGAAGGTAACGGAACACGCCCCATTGCACGACAATATCCATGACAATATAGAAAATCACTCCCAGAGAAGCAATACGGCTCAGGTCAAAGAACATAGTGAGAAACATCGCCAGTATAATTGTATAAACCAAGGTGTGTGTTTGGATGCTTCCGGGCATGCCAAAATGCCTGTGCGGCACCAGTTTCATGTCGGTCAACATAGCCAGCATCCGCGACACCGCAAATGCACTCGCAATCAGGCCAGATACTGTGGCAACAATTGCCAGCAGAACCGTAAACCATAGACCAAAGTCCCCGAATGTGGGACGGGCGGCCTCCGCTAATGCAAAATTCTTAGCCGCAATAACTTCTGGTAACGACAGATTTGCGGCAACAGCCAAAGCGACCAGAAAATAAACAACGACACAGATTGCAATTGAGATAATAATTGCCCGGCCAACATTACGATGCGGATCAATAATTTCCGACCCGCTGTTGGTAATCGTGGTAAAACCTTTATAGGCTAAAATTGCCAGAGCTACTGCCGCCAGAAAGCCGCTTGCGCCAGATGTATGAGCCGAAGATGTTGTAAAGTTTTCAAATGAAACGCCTGACAACCACAGTCCAACAAGGCCGAAGGCGGCAATCCCCCCTATTTTCAGGGTCGCCATCACAAGGGAAAACATACCAATCATACGATTTCCGGAAATATTAATGGCAAAGGCAAAGAGCAAAAGCCCGACCCCCAAAGCCGGAATAATCCAGCTATCTTTACCGACATCGAATAATTGCATCGTATATGTGCCGAAGGTTCGCGCAACCAGACTTTCATTTATCACCATCGAAAAATACATGAGCAATGCACTGGCCGCCGTGACCGTTCCCCGACCATATGCTTTTTGTAAAAACATGGCAATGCCGCCCGCAGACGGAAAGGCATTCGACATTTTAATATAAGAGTGCGCACTAAAGGCCGTCACTATTGCCGCAACGAGAAAAGCCAGAGGAAACCACCGGCCAGCCAATTCGGCAATCTGGCCCGTGAGGGCAAATATTCCGGCACCGATTATCACGGCGGTTCCCATAGACACCGCACCGATAAGGCTCAAGCTGTTTTTTTTATATTGTGTTGTGTGTTTATGCGCCATATTAACTATCAAATATAGAGTTACAATGCTTTGGTCATTACCCCTAATACGAAAAAGAGCTTCCGAACCCTTAATTATTATTTTTATATATTCGGGAAATTTTGACTTAGGCCGAAAGATTTCATAAATGCGGGCAGTAAAAAACAGGAAACATTCAGATTAATTCTACGGGCTGTGGACAGTCCCTGAGGAAGTTATTTCAGTTAACTTTTTCCGGGCACGATAAATTCTTGTCTCGACGGTTTTTTGAGAAACGCCCAATATTCCGGCGCAGTCTTCCTGAGACATATCCTCCAGAACACACATAATGAGGGGGGTTTTAAGTTTATCCGATAATTTTGCCACGGCTTTGGCAAGGACTTCCAGTTCACTTCTTCCAATGAGAATCTGTTCCGGGGTTCCCCCCTGATCAGCAATATTTTCAATAAAATCTGTTTGACCATCCGTTTTATCAAACGCGGAAAAAGGCAGGATACGCGTCAAAGTTTTTTTCCTGCCCCAGTCCCGGCATTTATTCAGAGCAACCTGAAATGCCCAGGTGGAGAATTTCCTGTTTGGATCATATAGATGAATTTTTTGATATATAGTGATGAAGCTTTCCTGCAAAAGGTCATAGGCTTCATCACGGTCAGCAACATAGCGACAAATGAACGCATAAAGTCGCCCTTTGTAGCGGGACATTATTTCATCAAACGCCTCACTGGAGCCTTCCTGCAACCAACGGGCAAGTTTTTCATCACTTGCCGCCTGATCAATGCTCATGCATCGCATCCGTTACATAATCATCAAGAACCCGCTTCTGCCTTTCATCCAGCAGAACTCTCATATCAAAGAAATGAATAAGCGTTATCTCCTGAAGATATCCCATGGCAACATGCACTTTTTCAACCGCAGCCTGAACTTCTGGTGTATATGCTTTTTCTTTTTTCATAATATCGCCAAGTTCCATATTAGCGCGGCGGATCTGGTTTTCATATAAAGATTTTTGTTCGGCGTATTTTTTTTCAATCGGTATCAGCTTGTCTATTTGCTCAGGCGTAAAATTTAACTTTTCATGGAAATGCTGATGAGATGTTGTTATATTTTTCGCATAATTATTTGAAAAATATTCCCCGATACCAAAACCTGCCGCAATGATCAAAAGAAGAGAAAGTGAAAAGAAAATAACCCGCTTAATGACATTCATAATTCTGGTGCCAGCAATGAGGATGGCAATTTAGAATTTCCCACACTAAATACTTCAAACCCAAGTGTATCATGTTTGCTCATCGCAAGCCCGGTCTGGCCCTGAGTGCCAAAGAATACGCCTAAAATCAATGTTAAGGCCATGATACTGGCCCCCAGAGACGCCGGTATGCCAAACCATCTTTCTATGTGGTTATTTAACTCATTGCTGCGAGGTTGGCTCCTGGATATTCGTCTGTTAACATCATTTTCCAGATTTTTCAGATTATTCTGAAAATTAATCTTAGAATAATGTTTCAAATAATGGTCAATATTTTTATTCATATTTACCTTTCCTGCTCTTAACAAAACATAGAGCAACCTCCGTTTACAAATTACTTTATACTTATACGCACCTCAATACTCAACCCCTCATAATATTTTACAGGTCAAGTTAGGCTCAGGAACCTGTTAATCTTGCTTAATACAATATATCTACAGAAAATATTGAGGGAAAACATAATTTTCATCGTATAAAGAATACAACTATCAACAATTACCAGAAGCACTAGCTTTGTCTTATTCGGATTCAGGCCGGGAAAATCAAAAAAATGAAATTCAAAACAAGCAATGTTATCCTGACCGGTTTAGTAGTAGGAACCGCATATATTTTAATATTCTCCAATACACAGCCTGAGTTCAAACATGATAAGGATATTAATATTCCAATTTTATCCCAGGAGGCCCAAAAGGGAGAGAAGATATTTAATTCCAATTGCGCAAAATGCCATGGCAACAATGCAATAGGATCAGATAAAGGTCCCCCGCTTATTCATAATATCTATAACCCCGGCCATCATTCGAATTTGTCTTTTTATCGGGCGGTGAAGATGGGAACAAAACAACATCACTGGCGTTTCGGCAACATGCCCGCTCAGAGACATGTCAAAGAAAGTGACGTTACACTGATCATTAAATACATAAGGGAACTTCAAGTGGCCAATGGAATCATCTATAAAGAACACCGCATGTGACCGTTAATGATAGTCCATTTCTGGAAAATATATCCACGCCAAAAAGTTTTTTAACTGCTATAATGAATTAAGATCCCAAGTGAATCCCGTCTCGATGTAGCTCATGAGGTGACGCTGCTTCTGCCACAGTGTCTTTCGGATTATCATACCATCCAGGATCGTCATAACTGTCCAGTTTTTCACGGACCTTGACCATGGTAAACATGCCGCCGACGGTAGACTTGCTGAATTGCAGTTGGACAGAACTCATGGGAATACTGTTTTCCGGCACCGGCATGCTCATGTAAGCCATGGCACCCATGCCGTCCTGCCCCATGGTCATATATCCGGGCAGCATTGCGCCGACTTGTGAATCAATTTCGCTGGTTTCCACACCGATCATATTGGGCATTCCATGACCCATCTGATTCATGATGTGATGGGTCATATGGCAATGCATGATCCAGTCACCGGGCGCGTCGGCAATGAATTCCACATCACGGGTCTGACCGACCGCCACAAGAACGGTCGTTTCAGGCCATTGGGCAGACAAGGGGATGCGTTCACCGTCGGTGGCGGTAATCTTGAATTTATAACCATGCAAGTGAATGGGGTGATGATCCATCTGGCTCAGGTTACCGAAACGAATACGAACCCGCTGGCCTTGTCTAACGACCAATGGTTCGGTTCCGGGAAAGGCCCGGCCATTGAATGTCAAAATATTGAAATCCGTCATTTCGTTGGGATTAGGCCGGTATGTGCCCGGATCTACGCGGTATTCATTGGAAATCAGGACAAAGTCCCTATCCACTTTCTGATCTTCGGTCGGGTTGCGGGGATGAATGATGAACATGCCCGTCAAGCCCATGCCTTCCTGGGTCATGGTATCAAAATGGGAATGATACATGAACGTGCCAAACTGCCGGATCGTCCATTCATACTTAAAAGTCTCCCCGGGCGGGATTGGTCTTTGGGTAACGCCGCTTACCCCATCCATGCCATTGGGCAGATATATGCCATGCCAATGAACAGAGGTTGGAACATCCAGCTTGTTGGTGACATAAATACGAATCCTGTCCCCTTCAACCGCTTCAATAACGGTGCTGTTGACTCTGCCGTTATAGCCCCAGCAATGGGCCATAAGGCCGGGGGCAAATTCATGTTCAACTTTTTCCGCGATCAAGTGAATGATTTTTACCCCATCCACGATTTTAAAAGGCAATGTCTCACCATTTGGGACGACAACGGGGGTATAATCTTTATTCGGCAGACCGGGAGATAAAGGCTTAACATCCGCCGGGCCTCCACTGTAATACTCTTCCCATTGTTTTGGCAAAGGTTGCTGTCCCTGGTTTTTCCCCTGGGCCTGAACCTGGCCGGAAGCCAGCAGGGCAGCACCAACTGTCAGCCCTCCGGCGGTTAATAAATCACGTCTTTTCATAATTAATGCCCTCTGCTTTCTTCGCCCATACCCGACTGCATTGCCTTGCCTTCTCTCCCCAGAGGAGAGCCGGTCAGGCGTCCGCTTAACAATTGTTCCAGATTCGCCCGTGAAAACCAATATTCCCGCAATGCTGAAATATAGTCCCGTCCGGTTTCAATCTGGCGGCGCTGATCCTCTAAAAGTCTGAACACACCAACCTGCATGGCGTTAAATTCCAGCATGGTGCCATTGATGATGCGCTGACGCAGAGGCAGCAGAACCTTTGACAGGTGATCAACTTTGGCCCGGGACGCACGCAAATCAATCGCCGTACTGCGGCTTACCGCCCGCAGTTCAACGGCCATGGCCATATACTGCCACTGGGCCTTGCGCAGCTCTGAGGTGACCCTGAAACGTTTGGCCTGCCCCATATCGAAAATCGGAATTTGCAGACTGATCGCCGGGCCATTGCCCCAGACTCCGCCATCACGCTCGCCAGAATAACCAATATCCAGGTCAGGAATGAACGAGGTAACCTTGGCCAAACCAAGACGTTTGGTCAGTCCTTCGATCCGAAAACGGATTGCGGCCAGGTCAAGGCTTTTTTCAATGACACGTTTTTTAATATTCTGCATGTCAAAATACGCCTCCGGCACCTCGGGAAGACGTTTTGATATCTTCCAGGCAACATCTTTTCCCCAAAGGCCCATAAGAATATTCAACCGTTCCCGATCCAGCATCAGGGCCGTTTCCACATCAGCCAAAAGCAACCGGGCTTCTTCATGAATGGCCTGTTGTCGGTCCAGCGCCAGATCATTGATATTGCCGGCATCATGTAGTTTCTGCGCCGACGTCAGCATGGCACCGGTGGCGGCGACAACCTGACCCATCATCTCTACGGCCTGTTCATTGGCCTGGGCATCATAATAAGACTGCCGCACATCCGAGGCAAGGTCAATGATCTCGCCCGTCAGGCGCAATTTGGCTACTTCAAATTCAAAATGTGCGAGTTTCTTACGGATCGGCAGGGTCAGGATGCTCAAAAAATTCTGTGAAACATCAATATCCAATGTGGAGCTTTCCCCGCCACCAACAAAGCGCAATGCCCCGCTGAATACCGGATTAGACAACAGACCCGCCTGGACCAGAGAAGCCTGAGCGATGCCCAAGTCTTCATAGGTGGCCTGCAAATCAGGATTATTCAATAAAGCGACCTGAATAACCCCATCCAAAGACATCTGCCCCTGAAGCAACATCTTCACCTGTTCCGCAACTTGTCTGTCTTCTGTGCCGCCGGTTTTCCAGTAAACCTGTTGTCCGATACGCTCATTTACCGAATTTTTTACTTCATCAAACCCTTTTTGGGGTTGTATGGATGCGCAGCCTGCCAAACTCATCAGGACAACAGGCATAAATATTATTTTAAACAGGCCTTTAATGATGACCATGCTGGTGTTCCTTCATCTTCATCTTCATCTTCATCTTCGGCTCAGATGGTTTTACAGGTTCGGACTTTAAGGTATCTGATTGCGGTGGCAGAAATGCTTGTGCCACCATTGGGTTTGCAGGATGCTCATCCCACATAGGAATGATGGCAACTGTGTCACCACATGCAGAAACAGAAAATACGACTATTAATATGCCGACCAYCCTCGTTTGTACGGAGAATAATTTGTTCATAATTCGCCTGACAGCATTCTTGATCATCAGGAAGCCTCCCTATCGTGACAGCAAAGAATTGTATTATACTAATGAATTTATGACCTAATGATCGTGATCATGCCCATCATCTGTTTTAGGTTCTTCATGCCCGTGAGAAGCCTCATCTTCATGGCTGTGAGGTTCTGTTCCACTGTCATCATGATCAACGGGCGCAACATTCGAACCATGACCTTTGCCTTCTTCGTGACTGTGGCTATGGCCTTCGCCTTCGACTTTCGGCAACGACATGACCCCCAGACCATAACGGTAAACTATTTCACCGCCCTTAAGCCCGGTAATACCCAGCAGGCCCGAACCCATCAGCATGGCGACCACAAAAAGCAGACCAACGGTTTTGCCCGCGCGATAACTGAACACAGACCAGATTGCCAAAACCCATAAGAAAACGGCTGTGACCAATGCCCAATTCCGGTGATCTGTCATAGCAAGATGGGACGGCGCATCATGCCCTACTGTATTATAGGCATAAATTCCGGCGGCAACTGTCAGTAGTGAAATCAACGCCCCCAGCCAGAGATTAATATATGCCGCCCCTGTGAATTTCTCTTGCCATCCATTCTTTACTACAAAATAAGCCAATGCAAAAAGCAATGCCGAGATTACATATAAAGCTATAGTAAAATGAACCAGCAAGGGATGCCAGTTAGGTATAATTTCCATTACTAATTTCCTGTTTATATTAAAAAATATTACACTTCCATTCTTTAGTACGTTAAATATTGTATTCTCCCTCAAAAAAATAATTTTGGTTGTTTTTGAGGGGTATCTCATTCAAATTCGTATAAGCAATCAGGAAAGGAATAAAAGTCAAGATCGGTACAAGATCAGTAAATGTTCCTCTATGTGTTGTTTTTTACTTTATTCCTTTCCGACCATACTATTTTATCGAACTAATTAAAAAAATTCTTAAACGTCCCAACTAAAAATTATTATTGAATTGTTAAATTTTATCTGTAATATAAATAAAGAAATGAAAGACTGGTTATAAAAAGTGCTCTTTATTAAAAGCAAAATTCTGGCGGTTATGCTGGTGCTTATGGTCTTTATTGGGCAGGCTACTGCTGCCACGAGTAATTCTTGCCAAATGGATCAAAATATTCATCTGAGTATAGCTGTAACGAGCCGCATCACGAAGGATACAGTCATTCATATAAATATGCTTGGCTCTGAAACACTATCATCTATGGATGACTGTTGCGCACAGGATAGCGATTGTCCCCTTGGGGATTGTTCATCTGTTATGTTGCTGTCTTCCCCTCATCATCTGTGGGAAGTGATCACCCTTCAAAGAAAGGGTGACCGCCCGTTTCTGGTAGCAAGGCAGTCCCCTACCACCCTTTATCGTCCGCCCATTTCTCTGTAATACAGGGTAGGTCCGTTTGCATCCAATGACTTTGTCATATACTGGTTTGTTCAAGCGGTAAAAAACTATCCTCCTTATTATGTCGCTGTTTTCACAAGGCAACTAAATAATCTACTCATAAAATTATAGACCAAGCTGCCCCTACAAGGAGCGTAATATGTTTTTTTCTCAACTAATGACGAAGCGGTTACTCACCGTTTTTATAGCTATATTTCTAACGGCATGTTCTGAAGAGAATACTGTAGCAGGATCAGAACAAAATACTTTACAACAACCAAATTTACCTGTCCTGGAGGTATATAAAAGACCAACTTGTCGCTGCTGCAGCAAATGGATGACGCATTTAGAAGATAATGGCTTTGAAACCAAAGCACATAATAAAAATTATTTGTCGGCCCTGAAAACCAAAAAAAATATTCAGCCGCAGTATCAATCCTGCCACACGGCCATTTCCAAAGATGGTTATGTTTTTGAAGGCCATATCCCGGCAAAATACATTCATCAGTTTCTGCAAGAGAAACCAGAGAGTGCTATTGGTCTAGCTGTTCCTGCCATGCCGGTTGGCAGTCCTGGCATGGAGGTTGGCAGTAAATTCAGGCCTTACGATATACTCCTACTGAAAGTAGATGGCTCCGCTGAGATTTATGCGCGGATTAACACCCAAAAGGAACAATATTAATGAGAAAATATATCAAGCCATTGAAACCCGTGTTTGCTATCCGGTTACTGTCAGGACTGACCATTCTGTTTTTGGGCATCCTGCCTGTACAGGCTACCGAGCAACTTCAAGAATCCTCAATAATAATAGGTATGGATATGGCCATCAAAGCGGCCAAATTAAAAGACCCATGGCTCGTGGGAAACAAACATTCTCAGGACTCTATTGAATCCCTGAGTATCGCCGCCGGGTCACTCCCGGATCCCAATATGTCCCTTGGTATGACCAACCTGGCCGCCGATAGTTTTAATTTTGGTCAGGAGGCGATGACCAATGCCAAGGTTGGCATATCGCAAATGTTTCCCGCAGGTGACAGTCTGGCCATAAGACAAAGACAGCTTGAGCTAAAGGGGAGCCAGTTTCCTTTCCAGCGGGAAGACCGCAGGGCAAAAGTTACCGTCACCGTCGGACAGCTCTGGCTAAATGCCTACAACGCACAGGAAAGCATTAAAATAATTGACAAGAACATCCCCTTGTTTGAGCAACTGGTGGATATTGCAGAGGCCAGCTATTCAACGGCCCTCGGCAAAACCCGGCAGCAGGATATCATCCGGGCACAGCTTGAACTGACACGACTGGATGACCGCCTGACAATTCTGCGTCAGAGACAGGAAATGTTTCAGGAACAGCTTTCAGAATGGCTTAATGGATATTTTCTGGATAAATATCTGGAAAATCAGAAAAGTGAAAATCGGGAACATACATCAGGCTTCTTGCTGGCCCGGAAATTACCAGACATCAAACTTCTTAACCCCGAGCTCTATGCTTCACCAAACCCGACCAGTCAAGCCGTGCTTTTCGAGAAAATATCAGGCCATCCGGCACTTCGGGTCATTGAGCAGAAAATCAGAACCAGCAAAGCCGGTATCGATCTGGCAAAACAGCAATATAAACCCAAATGGGGCATTAATGCCGGATACGGCTTTCGTTCCCGTGACAGACAGGGCATTGACCGCCCCGACCTGTTCTCCGTCGGGGTGACTTTCAGCGTTCCTCTATTCACCGCCAACCGCCAGGATAAACAAGTTCTGTCGGCCATGTCGAAGACATCGGCGGTAAAGACCGAAAAATGGCAAATCCTTAGAAAATTCATGGCTGCTTTTGAAACAACAAAGGCCCAGCTATTGCGTCTGAATGAGCGTCAGAAAATATTTCAGTCCCGCCTGCTGCCACAGATGTCCGAACAGGCGGAAGCATCTTTGACCGCCTATACCAACGATGACGGCGATTTCGCCGAAGTGATGCGGGCCCGTATCGCACAAATGAATGCGGAAGTAGATGCCCTGAATATCGAAGTAGGACGGCAAAAAGCCATCCTTCAACTGAATTATTTATTTATGACCAATTCCGATCAAATCATCGAATAGTCACGAGGAGAAGTAACATGACAAATAAATCAAGCATGGTGAAACCATTGATCTTGGGGGCCGTTCTCGGCTCTGTAATTTCAGTCGTGACATATGCCACATTTTTTCAGTCCGCCGGAGATACGCAGAGCAACTCTGCCGCCAGCAGCGAAAGAAAAGTTTTATATTGGGTTGGCCCCATGAGCCCTGACTACAAGCGGGACAAACCGGGAAAATCCCCCATGGGAATGGACCTGATTCCGGTTTATGCTGACGGTGGTGGCGCAAGCAACAGCCCGGGCACCATAAAAATAAACCCTGATGTAATTAATAATCTGGGCGTCCGAACGGCGGTTGCCGAACGCAGGCAACTGCATATGTCCATTAAAACGGTGGGGTTTGTAAAGTATGATGAAGACCAGTTGTTGCATATCCATCCCCGCGTAGCAGGATGGGTAGAGAAGCTATATGTCAAAGCCGCCGGTGATCCCGTTAAAAAAGGACAACCCCTCTATGACATATATTCCCCGGAACTGGTCAATGCGCAGGAAGAATGGATTCTGGCCACCGACCGCAATAACAAACGCCTGATCAAGGCTGCTGAATACAGGTTGGAAGCCCTAAGGCTTCCCAAATCTGCCATTAAACGACTTAAGAAAACCAGACAAGTCATGCAAAAAGTTACCATGTATGCCCCGAAAAGCGGCGTGTTGGATAATCTTGCCATTCGGGAAGGAAACTATATCAAGCCCGGTACAAGTCTGATGTCGATCGGAACCCTTAAACAGGTATGGGTTGAAGCCGAAGTCTTTGAACGTCAAGCAGCCCAGGTTGCCATAGGGCAGCCTGTGACCATGAGCCTTGACTTCCTGCCCGGAAAAGACTGGCTGGGCAAAGTAGACTATATCTATCCGACGCTGGATACAAAAACTCGTACCCTGCGTGTGCGGTTGCGGTTTGATAATGAAAATGATGCCCTGAAGCCTAATATGTTTGCCCAGGTCATTATCCATTCCCAAAACGCGGATACCAGCCTTGTGGTTCCAAGTGAAGCTGTGATCCGTTCAGGCAGTATGGACCGCGTGGTTCTGGCCCTCGGGGAAGGACGTTTCAAATCCGTTAAAGTCAAAATAGGTCGTCTGGATGATGAATATACAGAAATTCTGTCCGGCCTTGATGCGGGCACCCGTGTTGTCTCCTCCGCCCAGTTCCTGCTTGATTCAGAATCCAGCAAGACCTCGGATTTCAAGCGTATGGACCATAAAATGGACCATGACTCCATGAAACCCGCCAAGCCGGAAGTTCAGGATCACAATAACATGGATAACATGGAT